>NZ_VIFM01000450.1 GCF_006636215.1 Myxococcus llanfairpwllgwyngyllgogerychwyrndrobwllllantysiliogogogochensis
ACCCCACACCTGGCACTGGCGAGCCAGACCCCACACCCGGCACCGGCGATCCTGACCCTACCCCTGGCACCGGCGAGCCTGACGCCGGCACCCCTCCCACGACCGACCCCGGGCCTGTCATCCCCGACCCGACGGACCCCGAGCCTCCTGTAACCACTCCGCCCGAGCAGGTCGATGTCCTGCCCACCCCCAAGCGGACGCTCAGCGCACGCAACCTCAACGAGCTGCGGAGCATGATTGCGTCCGCCCTCCCGGGGGACCGCATCGAGCTCGCCGACGGCGCCTACACCAACGCAGACCCCATCGAGGTGTCGGTCCAGGGCACGGAGAAAGATCCCATCGTCATCACCGCGAAGACCGTGGGTGGGGCGAGCATCGGCGGCGCGTCGAGCTTCCTCGTGGAAGGTGCCTCCCACGTCATCCTTCGGGGCTTCAAGCTGACGCATGCGGTGGAAGAGGGAGACGTCGCGCTGAGAATCGTCGGCTCGACCCATGTCCGCTTCACCCGGAACGAGTTCGCCATCAAGGACACGACGTCCATCAGCACCTGGATGCGGCTGGAGGGCGCGGGCAGCGCCAACAACCGCATCGACCACAACCACTTCCACGACAAGAAGAGCTCCAACGTCTTCCTCGCCGTCTATGGCGATGCGCCGAATGGAAGCACGGGCATGTCGCAGAACGACCGCATCGATCACAACTTCTTCCAGAAGCTGACCCTCGACACCGAGGGAGGCGAGTGCCTGCGAATCGGCGACAGCAAGCGCGGCCCCATCAGCGCGCATACCGTCGTGGAGGCCAACCTCTTCGAGGAGTGCAACGGTGACCCCGAGGTCATCTCCAACAAGAGCTCGGAGAACGTCTTCCGCGGCAACACCCTGCGCAACAACAAGGGCTCGCTGGTGCTGCGCCACGGCAACAAGAACGTGGTGGATGGCAACTTCATCCTGAACAACGCGGGGGGTCTGCGCATCTACGGCCACGACCACCTCATCACCAACAACTACATTGAAGGCAGCACCGGCACGGGCGCCCAGGGCACCATCGTCCTCAGCAGCGGCTGCACCGAGGAGGACACGGGCCTCGGCACCGACTGCAGCGTCGCAAACCGGGTGACCGTGGCCTTCAACACCCTGGTGGGCAACGGGCCGACCCACCTGGTCATCGGCGCCTCTGATTCGCGCCGGCCCATTCCGGCCCGGGATCTGCGCGTCGAGAACAACCTCCTCGTCGGTGAGCAGGGCGCGTTGGTGGACTTCGAGCGGGCTCCGGATGGCTTCACTGCCACCGGCAACGTGCTCTGGGGCGCGGCCTCGCCCGGCGACATCCCGTCCGCGGGCTACGTCCGGGCGGACCCCAAGCTGGTGCGCGCGACGGATGGCCTGCTGCGTCCCACCGCCGCGAGCCCGGTGATTGGCGCGGCGCGGCCCTCCACTGGCACCCAGCCCCCCACCACGGACATGGATGGACAGGCGCGCACCGGCGCGCTGGACGTGGGCGCGGACCAGACCGTGAGCGGAGCGGGCCCGCGACGTCCGCTCACCTCCGCGGACGTCGGACCTCTGGCGCCCTGAGCAGAGCGCCAGAAGGTCCTGAACGAAGCAGGGGCTCGCCAGACAGAGGGAGCCCCTGCCTTTGTCGTGGACCCCTGGACGAACGGCTCAGGGCGAGCCGGGAGAGCCTGCATTCTCCCGCGCACAGGACTCGGGTGCGGCGGTGACCGTGACGGCCTCGTCCGCTTCGGCGGGCCGCTGCACCCGGATACGATAGCCACGACCCGCGGCACAGGCGTGTACGTCGACCCCCTCCTGCAGCGGCACGGCTGAGACATAGGCCGGCGACAGGGCGTTCAGTCCACTCGTGAAGAGGGTCGCGTAGTGCGCCTGCGTGCCTTCGCGCGGGTAGATGAGCACCGTCGACGCCTTGCGCACCTCGTAGTCCTCCGAGTACCAGCCGTCATACGGCCTGGTGGCCCCGCGCACGGTGGAGACGGACAGGCCGTCTGGCAGGGCCTGGGTGACCTGGAGGACGCGCTTGCCCTTCGGGTCGGTGACGAAGGCGGAGACGCCCTGCGTGGCGACGGTGAGGTCCGGCTGGAACTGCCAGCGCTGCTCGAAGCGGTGCGAGTCCTCCGACAGGAGCCGGTCCACCACCAGGACGACGTCCTTCTCCAGCAGCATGACCGCGCGCCAGTGACGCACCCCTTCGTACAGCGCGTGGAAGCCTGACTGGTAGAGCCACTGTCCCCCCTGTGCGGTGAGGCTGGGGCTGGCGTGCCCGTCGCGCTGGTCCAATCCGTCCACCGTCACGGTGTTGTGGGCGCGGGTGCTGCGGAAGTAGGCCTCCTCCTCTCCCGGCTCCTCGGTGAACATCCCGGAGTCCGTCAGCAGCGTGCGTCCGGCCGAGTAGAGGACCACGTTGAGGGCGTCCAGGTGGCTGTGGTCCGTGCGGTAGGGCCCCGTGTCGAACACCAGGTGCGTCTGTGCCTGGTAGTCCAGGGCGGTGTCGAACGAGGAGCGCAGCACGGCCACGCCGGAGCTCGCGAAGAAGGCGAGGCGCTCGGTGGGCGCGGTGCCACACATGCCCGCCGTCAGCATGTGGCCCAGTTCAGGGAAGGCCGCGCCCATCCGCGCGAGCAACACCGGTTGGTGCTTGCGCACCAGCAGACGCTGGCTCGCCCCGAGCATGGGGATGCGCCCGTCGGGCTGCACCACGTAGGAGGCGAAGCGGGCCATCCGCTCCAGTACTTCCCTGACGAGAGGAGACATCTCCAGGCCGTACGTCTGGGCCCACTGCGAGAGCTGATACACCTGGGTGAAGACGTAGAACTGGTAGTAGGCGGAGTTCTCGATGATGAAGCCGTCCGAGCCGATGATATCCGTGAGCAGGTCGTCGTAGCGCTCCAGCGCCAGCTCGCGCCAGCGCGGCGCATCCTTGAAGTGCGGGAAGTTCTCCGCGATGAGCAGCAACGCCGCCGCTTCGGCGAACCCGTGGTTGAAGCCCGCCTCGAAATGCTTCGGGTCCTCCAGGAAGCGCGCATCCTCGATGATGAGCCATTCGAGCAGCGTCGTGTCCTGCCAGGAGAGAGCGTCCGCGTGCTTGAGCTTCCAATACGAGTTGACGAGCACCATGGCCCGGTAGGCCGTGCCGTGCTTGTCCTCGCTGAAGACGGAGTTCTTCTTGTTCGCGGCGAAGCTCCTGAAGATGTCCATGAGCTTGTCGCGGTAGCGCCCGTCTCCCGTCTCCCGGAAGGCCCACAAGAGATGGGCGGTGGGCCGCAACCCGTAGAAGACGTAGCGCCAGAACTTCTCGCCGTAGGGGTCCTCCGTCCAGGTCAGCGGCTGGGGCAGGCGGACCGGCTCGAACCGGGGAACGGACCAGGTGTCCTTGAGGAGGAGGTCCGCGAGCTCCAGCTCCCCCTCGTCCAACCACAAGTAGGCCACCTCTTTACCGAAGACATGGCCCTGCACCACGCACGCGCTGCCCTCGCAGCCCTTCTGCTCCACCGGGTTCGCATCCTCGCGCCCGCAGGCGATGTTCAGCACCTGCGCCGAGTCGAGTTCGTGCGACGGCTCCTTCTCAGTCCCGCAGTGCGTGAGCAGTACGAGGAGCAAGGCACCTTCCACGGCTCTCCATCCCAATCGTCGCGCCATGTCTCATCACTCCGTTGCAAGTCGGCGAACAGTCCGGTCCAGGCGAGCCTCGCCGGACCTATTCCACACGGATGAAGGCGTCCGTGCCGCCGAGCACCCTGGGTCCGCGGCCGAGCCCGACCTGCGGGAGCAGCGCGGCACACTCCGGGTCCCCGGCGCTGGAGAAGCACCCTGGGACAGGGTCCGTCAGCCCGTCCCCGGAGCTCTCGAAGTCCGTGTGCGCGAAGAGCGCGGCCACGTCGAAGACGACCCGGCTGCGCCCTGGCACGAAGCCCGTGAGGAGGATGGTGCTCTGATTCTCCGCGCTGCAGTCGACGCCGATGTCCGGCGTCCCGGTGCAGCCGTCGGCGCGGACGTGGAAGACATAGGCCCTGTTGCCACCCGAGCGCACGTCGAGCCGGAGGTACCTGTAGCCGTACGTCCAGCTCCACCACATGCTGGGGTCGTTCAGCGGTGGGTCGGCCCACTCCACATTCCTGTGGTTGAGCTCGCGAGGAACCCCCAGCGTGAACTCCACGCCGGTGTAGTCGTCGAAGTCAGGCACGACGCCGACCACCTCGGTGCGGAGTTCCGGGCTGCCCGTGTTGCAGGTGCCGGTGCCGTCCTCGAAGTCGAGCAGGGCGATCGTCTTGCGCTGCCAGCGCCCATCCTGCGCCAACACCAGGGGGAAACGGTCCCCGTTCTTGCGCACCAACGCGACGTCATGGACGTACGCCTTGAAGTCCAGCAACTGGAGGCTGGTCCCCGAGGCACCGACCTTCTCGTAGCTCGCATCGCAGCGCAGGGGCTCGCCGCGCACCTGGGCGGCGAACTGGACCGAGACCTGACGCTCTCCCATGCAGGCGAGCAGGAGCACGGGCGCCGCGAGCACGAGCAGCCGAAGGCGCCCTCCGCCCTCCAACGCGGCCCGCGCGATGGTGCCGACGCGCGGCGCAAGCCGTCCCGCCTCCCCGCTCCC
>NZ_VIFM01000451.1 GCF_006636215.1 Myxococcus llanfairpwllgwyngyllgogerychwyrndrobwllllantysiliogogogochensis
CCGAGCGCCCCCGCCGCTGAAGTTTGACTGACAGTCCTCGGGTGCTCCCACCGCCCTACCTGGGCGGTGGGGTCAGCTCCCACCGCACGCACCGAGAGCGCGCGCGATGCCACCCGAGGTGAGCAGCCCCTGATTCCCGGCCTTGCGAGGAGGTCGTGTCGGGGGGAAAGTGATCGTGTGTTGATCTCCCTCGTCGCCGTTCTCTCCGTGGTCGCCCAGGCGCCCACGGCGCTCCCGCAGGGGCCCCTGAGTGTGTTGATCGCCCCACCGGATGCGACGGGAGCCCCGGCCCACATCGTCGAGTTCGCGCAGGAGCACGTGGCGGAGCAGCTCGAGTCGCGCGGGCTGCGCGTCATCCGCATCGAGAACGTCACCCGGAAGCTGCCCGCCACGCGGCGCCGCACGCTGCTGCGCTGCAAGCGCACGGAGGCCCCGTGTCTCCAGTGGCTCGGCACGGCCAGCAAGGCGGAGGTCGTCCTGGTGGCGGAGCTGGGTCCACGTGCTGGCGGCTACCGCGCCGGGGCGCGCGCCTATGCGGCGAAGGACGGCATGCTCATCTCCGAGCACTTCGTCCTCGACGTGCCGGAGGACAAGCTCCTGGACGCGCTCACCCAGGCCCTGGACGTGGTGGTGCTCAACACGCAGCGCGCGCTGCGGGGACTGCCCCCCGCGCCGCCCATCGACGACGTGCCACCTCCCACGCGGGTGGCCCGGCCTTCCGTGAAGGACGCGCCGCCGCCCGTGGAGCGCGTCGCGCCACCGCCGATGGAAACACCGTCCGTCGCCGTCGCCACGACGTCCTCCGCGCGCCGCTGGGCGTGGCTGCCCGCGGCCGGAGGCGTGGTGCTGGCGGGAGTGGGGACGGTGTTCTACCTGAAGGCCCGGGACCGGTATGACTCCCTGGAGAAGGGGACGGTCGACGCGCCCGTGCGCGACTCGAAGGCGCTGGTGTCGGAAGGAAAGCAGGCGCAGACGGTGAGCCGCGTGGCCCTTGGCGTGGGCGCCGCGGGCATCGTCGCTGGCGCGGTGATGTTCCTGTGGCCCGATGACCCGCCTCCGCAGGTCCTCCCCTCCGCCGCCGTGAGCTCCGGTGGCGCCATGGTCGGACTGTCCGGGACGTGGCCGTGACTTCGAGGAATCCCATGCGAAAAATCTGGACGCTCGGAGCGATGGGCACGGCGCTCGCGGCGGTGCTTTCCGCGGGGGGCTGCTACGACTTCGACGCCGCGCAGAAGCGCTGCCGCGACGAGGGACGGTGCGAGCAGCAGGTCGTGCCAGACGCGGGCTGCATCCCCACCAACACCGGGGAGGACCCTCCGGACGATGAGTTCAAGGACTCCGACTGCGACGGCGTGGATGGCCGGGCCAGCGCGGGCCTCTTCATCGACCCGGTGTACGGCGACGACGCCGTCGGCACGGGCACCCGCGAGGCTCCGCTGCGCACCGTGCGCCACGCGCTCGGGCTGCTGCGCCAGTGGGACGGTGGCGCCCCGACGCGGCTGTATCTCGCGGGCGGCACCTATGACGAAGGCGAGCTGGTGCTGGATGTGCCCGTCTCCGTGCACGGTGGCTATTCGGGGCGCGACGGCGGCTGGGGACGCGTCAGTGGCCAGGTGGCCGTGTTGGACAACGGCGGCACGACGGGCCTCACCGTGCGGGGCGTGACGGACGCGGGAATCGTACTGGAGTACCTGCACATCCGCTCCGCGGACGCGGTGGAGCCCGGGCAGCCCTCCATCGCCCTGAAGGTCATCGACGCTTCGGGCGTGCGGCTGCGCCACACCGTGCTGGAGGCGGGACGCGGCGCGACGGGTGCACAGGGCCTGACAGGCGATGCGGGCGCGGAGGGTCCGGTGGGCCAGGTGGGCGAGGTCACCACGGGAAACCCGAGGGTGATACCGGGAATCGGAGGTGAAGGCGGCGTCAACGTCCTCTGTCCCGGCGTCGGCGGACGCGCTGGAGGCCGAGGCGCGAATGGCGCGCACCTGACCTCGGGTGCCGACGGCGGCCCGGGCGAGCCGGGCCCCTCATCCGGAGCCCCGTTGTTGGGCGGCGCTGGAGGAATCGGCGGCGACAAGACCGAGTTCACCTGTCCGGCAAGTGGCATCTGCATCTGCGTCGCGGGGACGGGCACGCACGGCGGCAGGGGAGCCCAGGGGGGCGGCGGCGACGCGGGCTCGAGCGGTTCGGGCCTGGGGGTGCTCTCCAAGGAGAACCAGACCTGGTCGGTGGGCGTCGAGCAGCAAGGAGGAATTGGGGAGCCTGGCCAGACGGGCAGCGGCGGAGGCGGAGGCGGCAGCGGCGGCGGCTGCATCCTCACCAACAGAACCGTGGACGTGGCGGCCAGCGGCGGTGGCGGCGGCGGCGCTGGTGGTCTTCCTGGTCAGCGCGTTCCGACTGCCGCTCTACGCGCTGGAGGTGCTGGCTTCGGCGGTGGCCTACGCCGTGGAGCGGTGGACGGGGCGCCCGACGCTGCAGTGGGTTCCCGTGCGCCACCACAACCTGAGCTATCTGCCGCATCCGTTCCTGGGCAGACACCTGGCGCTGGCGGTGCGCTCGCGGCCCGCGGAGGTGCTCGCGGTGGCGGATGCCTGCCTGCGCTCGCCGGGGAACATCCTGGTGGGCTGGCCGTGGGTGGTGCAGGCGCTGGAGCGCGCGTCGACGGAGGGCGCGGGCGGGCCGCATCCCTGAGTCCGGGGCCCGTGGGGTCGGCTGGCCTGGGGCCTGGGTGTCGTGACACGTACGTCGCCAGATTGCCTCCGCGCGGGGCTCCGCTAGCCTGGGGGGCATGGAAGGATTGCTCGACGCGTTCATCGCCTTCATCCGCGCGGAGCGTGGGCTGTCCGGCAAGACGGTGGACGCCTATGCCTCGGATCTCACCGTCTACTTCGAGGACCTGCGCGCACGGGGCGTGGAGGATGCGACGCGGGTCCGGCAGGAGGATGTGACGGCGCACCTGTCGTCGCTGTCCAAGGGCGGGCTGGGCAAGCGCAGTCAGGCGAGGCACCTGGCCGCGCTTCGGAGCTTCCACCGCTTCCTGGTCGCCGAGCGACTGGCGGACAAGGACCCGACCGAGGACGTGGACACGCCGCGCTCGGCGAAGAGGCTGCCGTCGTTCCTGACGCTGGAAGAGGTGGAGCAGTTGCTGGCCGCGCCGGACGAACGGACACCGGCGGGGCTGCGCGACAAGGCGATGCTGGAGGTGCTGTACGCCACGGGCCTCCGTGTCAGCGAGCTGTGTGGGCTGGGCGTCAACGACGTGCAGTTGAGCGCGGGCTACCTGGTGGCGAAGGGCAAGGGCTCCAAGGAGCGCGTGGTGCCGTTGGGGCGCGTGGCGGTGGAGAAGACGCAGGAATATCTGGGCAACTCCCGCCCGGCGATGCTCGGTCGGCGTGAGTCGCGGGCCCTGTTCGTGACGCCCCGGGGTTCGGGCTTCACGCGGCAGGGGTTCTGGAAGCTGCTCAAGCGTTATGCGCTGAAGGCGGGCATCCTCAAGCCCCTGTCCCCCCACAAGCTGCGGCACTCGTTCGCCACGCATCTGGTGGAGCGCGGGGCTGACTTGAGGGCCGTGCAGCAGATGCTCGGACACGCGGACCTGGCCACCACGCAGATCTACACCCACGTCAACAGCGCCCGCCTGCGCTCCGTCTACGACGAGTTCCATCCGCGCAGCGACGTGTTCGTCCCCAAGCCGAAGAAGCGGAAGACGGCGTCGTAACTCCGCGCGCTCCGGGACGTGGCGGCCGGGGTGGACCCGACATGTCAGACCGGCCGGTAGACTGCCTACGTACGAGGTAGACACCCTTCAGGGTAGGGTGTTACGGATGGAATCCCAGAGGTTCCATCGACGGAGGTGGGCGTGGGACAGGGCAAGGGTCGGAAGCCGGCGACGTACGAGGACATCGAAGCGCTGCCGGTGGGGTGGGTGGGGGAGATTGTCGAGGGCTTGCTGTACGCGTCGCCGCGCCCGTCGGTGGGACATCTGCACGTGGCATCACGGCTCGGCGCGTTGCTCGTTCAGCCCTTCGACTGGGCCCGTGGAGGTCCCGGGGGCTGGTGGTTCCTGGACGAGCCGGAGATTCATCTGGGGCCGAATGTCGTGGTGCCGGACCTCGCGGCCTGGCGACGCGAGCGGGTTCCGGAGCCCCCGGACCCGGAGACCCCGTGGCTCTCGCTGGCTCCCGACTGGGTTTGCGAGGTGCTGTCACCTTCGACGCGAAGCACGGACCGCGTTCGCAAGCTGCCGCTGTACCACCGGAGCGACGTGCGCCATGCATGGCTCATCGATCCGTTGCGGTGTTCCCTCGAAATCTATCGGAGCGGGAACCGGGGCTGGGACCGCGTGGGCCTTCATGAAGGGCCCGTCGTGATTCGTGAGGAGCCCTTCGAGGCGGTGCCGCTCGACCTGGGGTTGCTGTGGCTGCCACGTCGTGGCGTGACGGGACCCAAGGGCGATGCTGCGACTCCTCCTTAGGCTGTCTCCGCCGTGGGTTTGAAGACTTGAGGTTTGGGTACTGCGGATGGAATCCCAGATGTTCCATCGATGGAGGTGGGCGTGGGGCAGGGCAAGGGCAGGAAGCCGGCGACGTACGAAGACATCGAAG
>NZ_VIFM01000452.1 GCF_006636215.1 Myxococcus llanfairpwllgwyngyllgogerychwyrndrobwllllantysiliogogogochensis
CCCCCCAGCCCGCCCGTACCTCTGACCGCGAGATACGAGAATCAGCCACATGGCGAATACTCCCCCTGGTCAGATTCCAGGGAGAGATGGGAAATACAGGACAGAGACACCCACACGAGGCCCGCGTGTGCGGGTGCGTCAGACGCGAGCGACGTTGACGCCCGAGTCGACCGCCTGCAGTTCGTCGCCGAAGGACACGTCGACGGTGCCGCCCGCGGGCGGGTCATATGGGGCGCGGCCCACCTGCCTGGTGCCGAAGCGGGGGAAGATGGGCGCCAGCACGTAGGAGCGGAAGCACCAGCCGAAGAAGCTGACGGGCTTGAGCTCCGGGTCGATGTCCGCCGCGATTTTGGCGTGCGCCTCCGGCAGGAGGCTCCAGTGCAGGCCCGGCGTCTCGTGGTGGACGGCGTGCAGGCCGTTGTTGAAGAGGAAGAAGTTGATGAGGCGGCCGGTGAAGCTGCGGCTGTGGTCGTGCTCGCTCCAGGGGTCCGAGTGGACGTGCTGGATGTAGTTGAAGAACATGATGGTCCACAGCGAGAAGAAGGCCGGAATCAGGAACGCGAAGGCCCAGATGCGCAGGCCGCCCGCCACGCCGTGCATATAAATGGCCAGCGCGACGAGCGCCGCGTGCGTGCCGCCCCAGACGATGTACTGGAGGACGATTTGCCGGAACAGGGCGCGGTTGCGCGTGCGCGCCTTCTCGATGAAGGCCTTCGTCGGCTCCTGCTGCCAGTACGTGGAGACGAAGGGGAACAGGAAGGCGACGAGGAAGTTGTGCTTCTTCGAGTAGCGCCAGGTGATGGTGGCGTCGCCCGCCTTGTTCACGAACTTGTGGTGGTTGAGGTTGTGCGTCGGAATCCACACGAAGGTGGGGTAGCCGTAGAACAACGACAGCCACATGCCCATCGCCTCATTCATCTTCCGGTTGCGGAAGGTGGGGCTGTGGTTGTGGTTGTGGGCGATGACGCCCGCGGACAGCGCCAGGTAGCACGCGAGCGGGCACAGGTAGGGGATGAGCGAGGGGGCCGCGTACATCGAGAGGGCCACCACGGGCATCGCCAGGCACCAGAGGAGGGTGCGGATGTCGGCGCTGTAACGGAGCATGGCCGGCAGTCTGCCTTACGCGTCCGTGCAGAACCAAAACTATCGCTCCCCCTCCAGGGCAAGGCTGCCTGCTTCCTCACCATGTAGGGGTGCGGGCGACGGACACCCCACCCGTTTTTTCCCGAAGTCAGCGGAGCTGAGTGAGCAGCAACGCCACCATTCCCTCCAGGGGCGCACTGGCGGTGGCGAGGCCCGCTTCGTCCACGGCGCGAGGCATGCCGTAGACGACACAGGAGGACTCGGACTCGGTGAGGATGGAGCCGCCCGCCGCGCGGATGGCGCGCGCGCCCTCCCGTCCGTCGTCGCCCATGCCGGTGAGCACCAGCCCCACCGTGTCACGGCCCCACGTGCGGGCCGCGCTCTCGAAGAGGACGTCCACGGAGGGGTGATGCGGCATCTGCACCGGGTGCCGGTCCACGCGGCCCACGGTGAGCGCGCCGTGCCGCTCGATTTTGAGGTGCTGGCCCGCACGCGCGAGCACGACGCGGCCGGGGCGCATCTCCATCCCGTCCTCCGCCTCGCGCACCTCCAGCGCGCACAGCGAGTCCAGCCGGCGGGCGACCGCCTCCGTGTACCCCGGGGGGATGTGCAGCGCGAGCGCCATGGGCGCGGGGAAGTCCGCCGGCAGCGCCGACAAGAGCCGCGTGAGGGCCTGGGGACCGCCGGTGGACGTGCCCACCACCACCAGGTTGCGCGCCGGCCCGAACACCTCCGCCGGAGAAGTCGAAGTGGCCGCGGCTGGAGCCACCCCGCGCGGCGGGTGCGGCACCGCGCGAGCGGCGATGCGCACCTTCTCCACCAGCTCCGCGCCCAGCTCGTAGAGCCGGTCCGTGGCGAGCGCGGAGGGCTTGTGCACCAGCTCCACCGCGCCGGCCTGGAGGGCGGACACCGCCAGCTCGCTCTCCTCGCCCGCGCTGCTGACCACGACGACGCGGGGAGCGGCCGGCATGGAGTCCAGGGCGCGCAGCACGCCGAGCCCGTCCAGCCCCGGCATGACCAGGTCCAGCGTGAGGACGTCGGGCTTGAGCTCCGCCACCTTCTCCAGCGCGTCCAGGCCGTCGCGCGCGGTGTCCACCACTTCGATGCCCTGCGCGTTGGAGAGCACCTGGCGCAGCACCTTGCGCGCGAAGGCCGAGTCGTCCACCACCAGGACGCGAACAGGAGTCACGGCCGTCATGCGCCCGCCTTGCCATAGAAGAATACGCCGCGCCGCTCCTCACAGGAGAGCGCGGTGCCGAAGCGCAGCAGCGATTCGGAGGTGCCCACCACCAGTTGGCCTCCGGGCTTCAGCGCCTGGGTGAGCGACGCCACCACGCGGCGCGCCGTCTCATCCTGGAAGTAGATGAGGACATTGCGGCAGAGGATGGCGTCGAACTGGCCCAGCTTCGCCACCGCCCCCTCGTCCACCAGGTTGATGCGGCGCCACTCCACCGCGTCCACCAGCTCCTGCTTCGGCCGGGCCCGTCCGTCCACCTGCTCCAGCCAGCGCCCCTCCACTCCGGGCGGCAAGGCGCGCATGGAGCGCAGGTTGTGCTCGCCGGTGCGAGCGCGCTCCAGCGCCCGGGTGCTCAAGTCACTGGCCAGCAACTCCACGCCGGAGAGCACACCCCGGTCCGCCAGCATCATCGCCAGCGTCAAGGGCTCCTCGCCGGTGGAGCAGGCCGCGCACCACACGCGGGGCTTCTGGCCGGCGCGCACCCTGGGCAGGAGCACGTCCTCCACCAGCACCGACAACGGCTGCGCCTCCCGGAAGAAATACGTCTCGTGCACGAGCAGCGAGTCCACGAGGGAATCCAGCGCGGCCGAGCCCGCCGGGTCGTACCGGAGGAAGTAGTAGTAGTCGAGCAGCGAGTCGAAGCCCGCTTCCTGCGCCCGGTCCGACACCTTGTCGGACAACAGCTCGCGGTCCTCCGCCGCATAGTGCAACCCCGCGCGCTGCTCGATGAGCGCGGTGAGGATGGCGAAGACCTGGGGGGACATCGGCAGGGAAGGCATGACGTCCTTGTCACTTCCCCAGGGCCACGAGGCAGGCCCGCCGGACTTCAGGGTCCTCGTCGCGCAGGGAGGCGCGCTCCAGCGCGTCGCGTGCCTCCAGGGTTCCCAGCGCGCCCACGGCGGGCACGACGGCGCGGCGGGCCGCGGCGCTGGAGGTCTCCAACGCCTGCACCAGCGCGGCGCGTGCGTCCGCCCGGCGCATGCGCGCCAGGGCCGCGACCAGCAGGGGCGCGGTCACCTCGTCCGCCACGTCCAGCGCCGCGAGCAGGCCGGGCAGCCGCCCCTCCATGGGCAGCGCCAGCGCGCTCACCACCCGCTCGCGCACCGTCAGGTCCCCCAGGAGCGACACCAGGGCCTGGGTGGCGGGGACACCCGGGCGCGTGGCGAGGAACCCCACCGCCGCGCTGCGCACGCTGTCATCCCTGTCACTGGCCGCATGCAACAGCGCGGGCAGCGTCTCCGGCGCCTCGTATTCGGCCACGGCGGACAGCGCGACCAGGCGCGTGGCGGCATCCTCCGACGAGGAGGCCTCCAGCAACACCGGCAGCGCGTCCTGACGCCGGGCCACGCCCAGCCCCAGCAGCGCCGCGCGCCGCACGTCCGCGTCGGTGCTGGCCGCCGCGCGGCGCAGCGCCGTCATCGCGCTCTCCGTGTGCATGTGCGCCAGCGCGTCCACCACCGCCACGCGCACCTGCCCCGCGTCGTCGTCCGCCAGCGCGACAATCGCATCCGCGGCGGCTTCCTCGTTCAGCTTCCCCAGGGACTGGCACGCGTAGTAGCGCACCCACGCGTCCCTGTCGTTGAGGCCGCCGAGCAGCGTGGAGGTGATGCGGGCCTCCTTCTCCGTCTGCCCCAGCGCGCGCATGGCCGCGGCGCGCGTGCGCTCCGATTCGTGGGTGGCCGCCGCCAGCAGCGCGTCCACCGCGCGCGGGTCCTCGATGAAGGGCAGGCCGAAGATGGCCGCGTCGCGCAGCCGCTCGTCCGAGTCGCGCATCGCGGACAGCAGCACCTCCAGCCCTCGGGGATAACCGAAGTAGGAGATGATTCGCAGCGCCGCGCGGCGCAGACGGGGGTCCGCGGAGCGCGCCGCGTGGAGCGCCAGCGTCTCCGTCTGCTCGCTGCCCAGCGACTGGATGGCGCCCGTGGCGGCCTGCACCACGCGCGCGTCGTCATCCATCAGGCGCTGGAAGAGCACGGGCACCGCGGACGTGTCACCGATGCGCGACAGGGTGTCCGCCGCCAGCGCGCGCACGGACGCCTCCCGGTCCTCCAGACACGCCATCACCTCCGGCACCGCCGACGCGCGGCGCCCCACCAGGGGCAGCAGCACCCTGCGCCGGGCGCTGTCTCCGTCCTGCAGCGCCTGCAGAATCTGCTCGTCCGCGTCCGCCCCCAGCTCCGCCAGGGCGCTCGCCGCCGAGCGCGCCACCGACGGGTCCGGTCCGTCCAACAGCCGCAGCAGTCCCGCCGCGGCGTCCTGCCCTCCCACCCAAC
>NZ_VIFM01000453.1 GCF_006636215.1 Myxococcus llanfairpwllgwyngyllgogerychwyrndrobwllllantysiliogogogochensis
GGGAGGGTGCTGGGGGCGACGGCCATTGGCGTGTCCCTGTTCACCGACGCCCGGCTGAGTCTGGCCAGGCTCATCCCCATCGAAGCGCACGAAATCTTCGACTACGTCCACGGCACGGCGGCGGTCCTGGCGCCCTTCGTGCTGGGGTATGCCCGGAAGCACCCCGTCGTCGCCACGGTGCACGTGCTCCTGGGGCTGTCGTCGCTGGCGGTGGCGCTGGTGACGGACTACCGCTGCCAGACGGGCATGCACCTGGGCGGGGAGCTGCGCACGGACCCGGAAGGCATTGGCGCATGAAAGCGAAGCGGCGGGGCCCCGTGAGGGCACCCCGCCGCTTCAATCACTTCAGGCGTGTGAGTGGACGGCTCAGGCCGTCTTCACGGCGGCCTGGGGCTTCGCGTCGGAGGACGACGCGCCGCTGTTGCCGCTGACGCTCTGGATGCGCATCTTGTAGAAGCTGCGGTAGACGAACACCGTCGACAGGGCGAAGAACACCACGGAGAAGATGCGGGTGAGACTGCCCTGGCCCGCGGCCTCCAGCTCCACCGCCAGCTCCACGGCGAGCAGGCCGAAGAGGGTGGTGAACTTGATGACCGGGTTGAGCGCCACGGAGGACGTGTCCTTGAACGGGTCGCCGACGGTGTCACCGACGACGCAGGCCGCGTGCAGCTCCGTGCCCTTGGCCTTCAGCTCCACTTCCACCAGCTTCTTCGCGTTGTCCCAGGCGCCACCGGCGTTGGCCATGAAGACGGCCTGGTAGAGGCCGAAGATGGCGATGGAGATGAGGTAGCCCACGAAGAAGTACGGCTCCAGGCAGGCGAACGCGAGCGTGCTGAAGAAGATGGCGAGGAAGATGTTGATCATCCCCTTCTGCGCGTACTGGGTGCAGATTTCGACGACCTTCTTGGAGTCGGCCACGCTGGCCTTCTCCACGCCCTCCAGCTTGATGTTGGCCTTGATGAACTCCACCGCGCGGTAGGCGCCGGTGGACACCGCCTGCATGGACGCGCCGGAGAACCAGTAGATGATGGCGCCGCCGGTGATGAGGCCCAGGAGGAACGGGGCGTGCAGCAGCGAGAGGAACTGCGTCTTCTCGGTGTTGAGCTGGCCGTTGGTGATGCCGACGAGCAGCACGATGATGGAGAAGATCATCGTGGTGGCGCCGACGACGGCCGTGCCGATGAGCACCGGCTTGGCGGTGGCCTTGAAGGTGTTGCCCGCGCCGTCGTTCTCCTCGAGGAACTGCTTGCCCTTCTCGAAGTCGAGGTCGAAGCCGAAGTCGCGCTTCACCTCCGCCTTCACGTCGGGGACATTCTCGATGAGGGACAGCTCGTAGACGCTCTGCGCGTTGTCCGTCACCGGGCCGTAGGAGTCCACGGCGATGGTGACCGGGCCCATGCCCAAGAAGCCGAAGGCGACGAGGCCGAAGGCGAACACGGGGGCGGCAATCATCAACTGGCCCACGTCCGCGCCGGGCACGCCGGAGCCGCTGAACCAGAACGCCAGGCCCATCAGGCCGGCGATGATGAGACCCATCCAGTACGCGGAGAAGTTACCCGCGACCAGACCGGAGATGACGTTCAGGGACGCGCCACCCTCGCGGCTGGCCGTGACGACCTCGCGAACGTGACGGCTCTCCGTGGAGGTGAAGACCTTGATGGCCTCCGGGATGATGGCGCCCGCCAGCGTGCCGCAGCTGATGATGAGCGACAGCTTCCACCACAGCGTCGGGTCGCCGTTCAGGGTGGGGATGAGCAGGTAGCTGACCAGGAAGGTCAGCGCCACGGAGATGAGCGACGTCACCCACACCAGCGCGGTGAGCGGGTGCTCGAAGTTCATGTGGTCCGCGTTCTTGTACTTGGCGGACTGGTACAGGTTGTTCAGGCCGTAGGCGGCCAGCGACGCGAGCACCATCACGATGCGCATCACGAAAATCCAGACCAGCAGCTCGACGCGGAAGCCCTCGCCCACGGCCAGCAGGATGAAGGTGATGAGCGCCACGCCCGTCACGCCGTAGGTCTCGAAGCCGTCCGCCGAGGGGCCCACGCTGTCGCCGGCGTTGTCGCCGGTGCAGTCCGCGATGACGCCCGGGTTGCGCGCGTCGTCTTCCTTGATTTTGAAGACAATCTTCATCAGGTCGGAGCCGATGTCGGCGATCTTCGTGAAGATGCCGCCGGCGATGCGCAGCGCGGAGGCGCCCAGCGACTCGCCAATCGCGAAGCCGATGAAGCATGCGCCCGCGAAGTCCGCCGGGATGAAGAGCAGGATGGCGAGCATCAGCAACAGCTCGGTGCTGATGAGCACCATGCCGATGGACATACCCGCCTGCAGCGGAATGGCGTACGTGGGGTAGGGCTTGCCTCGCAAGCTGGCGAAGGCGGTCCGGCTGTTGGCGAACGTGTTGACGCGGATGCCGAACCACGCGACGCCACACGAGCCGGCGATGCCCACGAGGCTCGCCACCAGGATGATGACCACGCGGTCCACGCCCATGTGGCGCAGGAACCCGAAGTAACCCACCATCACCACGGCGATGAGCGCCCACAGCACGGCGATGAACTTCAACTGCGTCATCAGGTACGTCTTGCACGTCTCATAGATGAGCTCGGAAATCTCGAGCATCGCCCGGTGCACGGGCAGGTTCTTGAGCGAGGCGT
The DNA here is from genome assembly GCF_006636215.1 of Myxococcus llanfairpwllgwyngyllgogerychwyrndrobwllllantysiliogogogochensis. Taxonomy (GTDB): domain Bacteria; phylum Myxococcota; class Myxococcia; order Myxococcales; family Myxococcaceae; genus Myxococcus; species Myxococcus llanfairpwllgwyngyllgogerychwyrndrobwllllantysiliogogogochensis. The sequence goes on from NZ_VIFM01000453.1 coordinate 2,658, forward strand.
ACTGCATGAAACCGAACACCAGTCCGATAACGCAGACCGCGATGCCGGAGAGCAACAGTTGGTGTCCGTTGATGCTGCCGCCAAAGAATGACTTGGAGGCGAAGTCAGGGAGAACGAGGTCCGCCTCACTGGCGTGGGCGACGCTGGATGCGAACACCGTCAGCAGCCCGAGGGCCCTGGCGGCGACACCAGTGACGCCCCTACGCAGGGCGTCCATCCGTGGAACAGTGCGTGTCATGGGGGTGCAACTCCTCACAGAGGCTCGTCCAAAGCGCGGCCCACAACGCCGCGCCCCGGAGTGAACAGGGAGTGGTGTCGAGGGGTTGGCCGCCTGCGAGCGAAGTTGCCGCGCGCCGACGCTTCAGCACAGCCTCGCCCTTCAGGGTGCAACGTCACACGCCTGAAGGCGGGCTCGCGAATAGCATGGACAGGCGCTGAAAGTCGAATTCCGGGGTGTGTTTGTCCACAACCTGATCCAACTATGAGGGGGGCTGGGGGCCCCGCAACCCGTCAGGTGGTGTGTGTATGTCAGGGGCGCAGACTGAACAGAAAGCCATCCTGGGGATGCGGGTAAGGGGTTCCCACAGGTTGGGCGCGCCGCAGCGCGACAGCGACCAGGGTATTGCCAGATCCATCCACTGACACCGAGCGGGCTGTCGGGGGGAGGGGACTGGAGAAGCCTCGCACCCAAAGGGAGTCTCCCTTTTCGGGCAGGAGGCGGGCGACATAGAGGCCAGCAGGAGAAGGCGCCCGGCCCAAATCCAGTCCTCCGTCATGGGTGCCGGTGAGCGTGAGCTGTCCCGCGTCATCGGTGGCGAGCGCCGTGGCGGTGGCGGCGAAGGAGCGCGCCCAGCGCTCTTGGCCTTCCGCGTTGAAGGCCGCCACGAAGCCGTGATGGGCGCCCGCGTCATGAGGTTTGTTCTGAAAGTAGAAGCGGGTGGAGAAGGAGCCCGCGACGAAGACGCGGTCCGGGCCGACCGCCAGCGCGGAGACAGCTCCGGTGGCGCCTCGGAAGTCCCGGCTCCACGCGTGGGTGCCATCCGGATGAAGCTTGAGGACGAAGGGCGTGCGTTGGCGCACGGTGAGGAACGAGCCTCCGCCGAAGCACACCGCGCCCGCGTAGGCGCCACCCATATAGATGCCGCCGAAGGCGTCCACCGCCGTCGCGCGCGCCGTCAGGAGGCCCTGTGGCCCCGCGGACCAGACGCGGCTCCAGCGCGTGTGGGCGTCCGCGCCCAGCCGCACCACGAAGGCGCCCCGCTCGCCATCGGGCGGCTCGCGCACGGCGTCGCCGAAGTCCCGCGCCCCGGAGAAGTCTCCCACCACCACCACGCCCGCGTCGTCCCGGGCGACGGCGTGCACGGTGAGCGTGCCCTCACCGGCGAAGCCCTTTACGTGTTCGATGGCGCCCTCGGCCGACATGCGCGCGACGAACGGCCCGTCCGGCAGGCGCGCGGTGCCCCACTGGGAGCCCGCGGAGGCGCCGCCCAGCCAGACCTTGCCCTGGGTGTCGATGACGAGTCCGCCCACGCGCGCGTTGGACGTGCCCTCACCTGGTACGAGCCCATGCGCCCAGCGCAGGGCCCCGTCCGGGGAGAAGCGCGCCACCATCATGTGAGCTCTGGATGCACTCCGGTTGAAAGGCAGGGGGCCGCCCCCCACGTCCAAAGGCTCTCGGTATGTCGCCGCGACGAGGACGTCCCCGTTGGGGGCCGTCACCGCGTGTGGCGCCTCGCTGTCCCCGTTCGCCAACGGGCGCGACCACGCCATGACCCCCTCGCCCTCGTTTGTTCCTTCCGCCGCCGCCGCCACCCTCAAGCCCGGAGCACGTGGAGCCGCCAGGGCTTGCTCCCCGCACGCCGCGAGGAGAGGACCCATCAGACACACCACGCTCACCCAACGCCACCCGAC
>NZ_VIFM01000454.1 GCF_006636215.1 Myxococcus llanfairpwllgwyngyllgogerychwyrndrobwllllantysiliogogogochensis
CTGAAGGGTGAGGGTGACCTGGAAGAGCGGTGAGCGGCTCAGGTCACGCTGAGGCTGGAGTTCTTCGACAAGCTTCTCGAAGGGGACGTCCTGGTGCTCGTAGGCGGCCAGAGTGGACGTGCGCACCTGGGAGAGCAACTGACGGAAGGACTGCTTCGAGTCGAGTCGGGAGTGGAGGACGAGGGTGTTGACGAAGAAGCCGATGAGGCCCTCGGTCTCGGAGCGATTGCGATTCGCGATGGGAGAGCCGACGGAGATGTCGTCCTGGCCCGAGTAGCGGGAGAGCAGAAGCTGGAAGGAAGCCAGCAGCACCATGAAGGGCGTGGCGCCTTCACGCTGAGCGATGGCCTTCACGGCCTGGGTCAACTCACGCGACAACCCGATGGGGAACATCGCACCGCGATAGGACTGAGCGGCGGGGCGAGGCCTGTCAGTGGGCAGCTCCAGGGACGAGGAGGCACCGGCAAGCTGGGTGCGCCACCAGGCGATTTCGGAAGAGAGGACGTCGCCCTGGAGCCACTGGCGCTGCCAGACGGAGAAGTCGGCGTACTGGATGGGCAGCGGAGAAAGTTGGGCAGGCTCGCCTCCAGCGAACTGGCGGTAGAAGGCGGCCAACTCGCGGACCATGACGGAGATGGACCAACCGTCGGAAGCGATGTGGTGGACGGTGACGAGCAGTTGGTGCTCGGACGCATCCATGCGGAGGAGAGAAGTGCGGACGACAGGGCCTTGGGCCAGGTCGAAGGGACGCACGGCTTCGGCCGCCGCCAGCCGCTGTGCCTCGGCGTCGCGCTGCTGCTGGGGCAGGGCGGAGAGGTCGATGAGAGGCATCTCCAGCACGAAGTCGTGCTGGACGAGCTGAACGGGCTGACCCTGGTGAATGGCGAAGTGGGTGCGCAGGGCCTCGTGACGCTGAATCAGCGCGTTGAGGGACTGGAGCAGCGCATGCGAGTCAAGCGAGCCAGAGAGCTTGAGCGCCCAGGGGATGTTGTAGGTGGAAGCGCCGGGCTGGAGCTGGTCGAGGAACCAGAGGCGCTGCTGGGCGAAGGAGAGAGGCAGGGGCTGGGCCCGGTCGACAGGGAGGAGGGCCGGCTGGCGAGACGAGGAGCCGTGGAGCAAGTCGAGCCGCTCGGAGAGGAGAGCGACGGTGGGAGAAGAGAAGAGCTCACCGAGGGGCAGCTCGACGTCGAAGGTGGAGCGGATGCGAGAGACGACTTGAGTGGCGAGGAGGGAGTGGCCGCCCAACTCGAAGAAGTCGCCGTGGATGCTGACGCGCTCCAGGCCGAGGACGTCGGAGAAGATGGAGGCGAGGCGGGACTGGGTGAGGGTGGAGGAAGGGGCGAAGTCGTCGCCGGAGGCGTCAGCTGCGGCGAAGTCGGGAGGAGGAAGAGCCTTCCTGTCGAGCTTCCCGTTGGCGGAGAGGGGGAAGGACGGGAGGGAGACGAGAGCAGCCGGCACCATGTACTCGGGCAGGCGCTGGGAGAGGAATGAGCGGAGCGCGGACGTGTCGATGTCCTGCTCGTTCGAGGTGAAGTAGGCGACGAGACGCTTGTCACCGGGGACGTCCTCGCGAGCGAGGACGACGGCTTCCTGGATGCCGGAGAAGAGACGGAGGGCAGCCTCGACTTCGCCTAGCTCAATGCGGAAGCCACGGACCTTCACCTGGAAGTCGGAGCGGCCGAGGAACTCGAGAGTGCCGTCGGCGAGCCAGCGGACGCGGTCCCCGGTGCGGTAGAGGCGAGCACCAGGAGTGCTGCTGAAGGGATGCGGGACGAAGCGCTCGGCGGTGAGGTCAGCGCGGTTGAGGTAACCCCAAGCAAGGCCGTCACCCCCGACGAAGAGCTCTCCAGGGACGCCCGGAGGCAGGGGCTGGAAGGAGGCGTCGAGGACGAAGGCGGAGGAGTTGGAGAGAGGAGCGCCGATGGGGACGGAGCGGGAGAAGGAGTCGCCGTGGCGCAGCGAGTGAGTGGCGGAGAAGGTGGTGTTCTCGGTAGGGCCGTAGCCATTGACGAGGACGTGGCCCGGGGGCAGCCGAGCGAGGTGCTCGCGGACGCGAGAAGGCGGCAGGACGTCACCACCGGCGAGGACCTGGCGGACACCAGCCAGCGCGACGGGCTGAGTCGCCACCATCTGCTCGAAGAGAGCAGCGGTGAGCCAGAGGGAGGTAATGCCCTCGCGGACAAGCAGAGAGCCCAACTCCTCGAGCGACAGGGCATGAGGAGGAGCGAGGACGAGCTTGGAGCCGTGGAGGAGAGCGCCCCAGATTTCGAGGGTGGAGGCGTCGAAGGCGACGGGGGCTGCGTGGAGCCAGACGTCGGAAGCGGCGAAGGAGATGAAGGAAGAAGAGACGAGGCGGGTGACGCCTCGGTGAGGGACGCAGACACCCTTGGGCTCACCGGTAGAGCCGGAGGTGAACATGACGTAGGCGAGGTCATCCCCTGTCACGACACCCGTGAGAGGTGAAGATGGCTGGCGAGCGATGTGAGAAGCCTCCTCATCGATGACGAGGAGGACGGCGCCGCAGGCAGGCAGGTCATCGACGACGTCGGAGTGAGAGAGGACGACGCCGGCTGAGGACTCGCGGAGGACGAAGGCGAGGCGGTCGGAAGGCCAGGCCTTGTCGAGGGGGACGTAGGAGGCGCCGGCCTTGAGGATGGCGAGGAGGGAGACGATGAGGTCGGCGGAGCGGTCGAGACGGACGGCGACGCGCGAGCCGGGAAGAACGTCGAGAGTGCGCAGGTAATGGGCGAGCTGATTGGAGCGCGAGTCGAGCTGGGCGTAGGAGACAGACTCCTCACCCGACACAACGGCGACAGCATCAGGCGTGCGCGCGGCCTGGTGAGCGAAGAGCTCCTGAATGCTTGCGTTGCGAGGGTAGCTCGTCGTGGTGCCGTTCCAACCCGCGAGGACTTGCTGCTTCTCTGCCACCGTGAGCAGAGGAATCAGACCGAGCTGTGCATCAGGCGAAACGGTCAGCGCCTCAATCAGCACCGAGTAGTGACGCGAGAGGCGCTCCATGGTCGCCGCGTCGAAGAGGTCGGTGTTGTAGTTGAAGCCGCCGACGAAGCCGTTGATGCCTTCTTCGAGAAAGAGGCTGAAGTCGAACTTCGCCGTCTCGATGCTGGGAGCCAGCCCGCTGAGGGTGAGACCCGGGAGCTCGAGTTCCTCTTCAGGAGCGTTCTGAAGGGTGAGGGTGACCTGGAAGAGCGGTGAGCGACTCAGGTCACGCTGAGGCTGAAGCTCCTCGACGAGCTTCTCGAAGGGGACGTCCTGGTGCTCGTAGGCGGCGAGGGTGGACGTGCGCACCTGGGAGAGCAACTGACGGAAGGACTGCTTCGAGTCGAGTCGGGAGTGGAGGACGAGGGTGTTGACGAAGAATCCGATGAGGCCCTCGGTCTCGGAGCGATTGCGATTCGCGATGGGAGAGCCGACGGAGATGTCGTCCTGGCCCGAGTAGCGGGAGAGCAGAAGCTGGAAGGAAGCCAGCAGCACCATGAAGGGCGTGGCGCCTTCACGCTGAGCGAGGGCCTTCACGGCCTGGGTCAACTCACGAGACAACCCGATGGGGAACACCGCACCGCGATAGGACTGAACGGCGGGGCGAGGCCTGTCAGTGGGCAGCTCCAGGGACGAGGAGGCACCGGCAAGCTGGGTGCGCCACCAGGCGATTTCGGAAGAGAGGACGTCGCCCTGGAGCCACTGGCGCTGCCAGACGGAGAAGTCGGCGTACTGGATGGGCAGCGGAGAAAGCTGGGCAGGCTCGCCCCCAGCGAACTGACGGTAGAAGGCGGCGAGTTCACGGACGATGACGCCGATGGACCAGCCGTCGGAGACGATGTGGTGATTGGTGATGAGGAGGAGGAACTCGTCATTGGTGAGGCGCACGAGAGTGGCGTGCACCAAGGGGCCACGAGACAGGTCGAAGGAGTGAAGAGCCTCCTCGCGCATGATCCGCTGGGCTTCGGAATCGCGAGCAGAGGAGTCCAGGGCGCGCAGGTCGACGACGGGCAGCGCTATGCGGACGTCGGGCAGGATGCGCTGGACGGGCTGGCCCTCATGAATGGCGAAGTGGGTGCGCAGGGCCTCGTGACGCTGAATCAGCGCGTTGAGGGACTGGAGCAGTGCGTCCGCGTTGAGGTTGCCTGTGAGCTTGAGCGCCCAGGGGATGTTGTAGGTGGGAGCGCCGGGCTGGAGCTGGTCGAGGAACCAGAGGCGCTGCTGGGCGAAGGAGAGAGGCAGCGGCTGGGCCCGGTCGACAGGGACGAGGGCCGGCTGGCGAGACGAGGAGCCGTGGAGCAAGTCGAGCCGCTCGGAGAGGAGCGCGACGGTGGGAGAAGAGAAGAGCTCACCGAGAGGCAACTCGACGTCGAAGGTGGAGCGGATGCGAGAGACGACTTGAGTGGCGAGGAGAGAGTGGCCGCCCAACTCGAAGAAGTCGCCGTGGATGCTGACGCGCTCCAGGCCGAGGACGTCGGAGAAGATGGAGGCGAGGCGGGACTGGGTGAGGGTGGAGGGA
>NZ_VIFM01000455.1 GCF_006636215.1 Myxococcus llanfairpwllgwyngyllgogerychwyrndrobwllllantysiliogogogochensis
GGGCGAAGGGGCGGGTGTTCCGGTGCGCGGATGTGGCCGTGTGCGAGCCGTGGCTGACGGATGCGTCCGAGCGGGAGTTGCTGAGGACGTTGGGGGAGTTTCGTGAGCCGGAGTCGCTGACGCCCGCGCGCGAGGCGCTGTTGCTCGTGTTGGAGCGCGAGGGGGGCGTCGAGGCGCTGTCGGTGGAGGAGTGGGAGGCGAGGGAGGAGGCGCGCAGGCAGGAGGAGGAAGCGGCGCGCAGGAGGGCGGAGGAGGAGCGGCTCCGCGCCGAGGAGGAGGCTCGTCGGCGGGCGGAGGAGGCTCGGCTGGCGGAGGAAGCCCGACTCCGTGCGATTGAAGAGGCTCGGCTCGCGGAAGAGGCTCGGATTCGTGCCGAGGAGGCTCGGCTCGCGGAAGAGGCGAGGGTTCGGGCGGAGGAAGAACGGCGGGCGGAAGAGGCCCGGGCTCGTGCCGAGGAAGAACGGCGGGCGGAAGAGGCCCGGCGTGCGGAGGCTGCTCGGCTGGCGGCAGAGGCTTGGATTCGCGCCGAGGAGGAGCGACTCGCGGAAGAGGCCCGGCTCGCCGAAGTGGCTCGGCTTGCCGAGGAGGCCCGGCTCGCGGAAGAGGCGCGGATCCGTGCCGAGGAAGAGCGGCGGGCGGAGGCTGCGCGGCTGGCTGAAGAGGCTCGGGTGGCTGAAGAGGCCCGACTCGCTGAAAAGGCGCGGCTGGCTGAAGAGGCTCGGCTCGCGGAAGAGGCCCGGCTGGCTGAAGAGGCTCGGGTCCGTGCGGAGGAAGAGCGACTCGCGGAAGAGGCCCGGCTCGCTGAAGAGGCGCGACTTGCCGAAGAGGCCCGGGTCCGTGCGGAGGAAGAGCGACTCGCGGAAGAGGCCCGGCTCGCTGAAGAGGCGCGACTTGCCGAAGAGGCCCGGGTCCGTGCGGAGGAAGAGCGACTCGCTGAAGAGGCCCGGCTCGCCGAAGAGGCGCGACTTGCCGAAGAGGCCCGGGTCCGTGCGGAGGAAGAGCGACTCGCTGAAGAGGCCCGGCTCGCCGAAGAGGCCCGGGTCCGTGCGGAGGAAGAGCGTCGCGCGGAAGAGGCACGGCTCGCGGAAGAGGCACGGCTCGCTGAAGAGGCACGGCTCGCTGAAGAGGCACGGCTCGCTGAAGAGGCTCGGCTCGCTGAAGAGGCTCGGCTCGCTGAAGAGGCTCGGGTCCGTGCTGAGGAAGAGCGCCGCGCGGAAGAGGCTCGGCTCGCTGAGGAGGCCCAGCTCGCTGAAGAGGCTCGGCTTGCTGAAGAGGCTCGGTTCGCTGAAGAGGCGCGGGCTCGTGCTGAGGAAGAACGCCTCGCTGAGGAGGCTCGGCTCGCTGAGGAGGCTCGGCTCGCTGAGGAGGCTCGGCTCGCTGAGGAGGCCCGGCTCGCTGAAGAGGCTCGGCTCGCTGAAGAGGCCCGGCTCGCTGAAGAGGCGCGGCTCGCTGAAGAGGCGCGGCTCGCTGAAGAGACGCGGCTCGCTGAAGAGGCTCGGCTCGCGGAAGAGGCACGGCTCGCTGAAGAGGCGCGGCTCGCTGAAGAGCTACGCGCTGAAGAGGCTCGACTCCGTGCCGAGGAAGAACAACGCGAGGAAGAGGCCCGGCTCGCTGAAGAGGCTCGGCTCGCTGAAGTGGCTCGGCTCGCTGAAGAGGCCCGACTCGCCGAAGAGGCTCGGGTTCGTGCAGAGGAAGAGCGCCGCGAGGAAGAGGCCCGGCTCGCTGAAGAGGCTCGGCTCGCGGAAGAGGCCCGGCTCGCGGAAGAGGCTCGGCTCGCTGAAGAGACTCGGCTCGCTGAAGAGGCTCGGGTTCGTGCGGAAGAAGAGCGCCGCGCTGAAGATGCCCGACTCGCCGAAGAGGCTCGGCTGGCGGAAGAGGAGCGCTTCGCTGAAGAGGCTCGACTCGCCGAAGAGGTGCGGGTCCGCGCAGAGGAAGAGCGACTCGCTGAAGAAGCCCGGCTCGCGGAGGCTCGGGTCCGTGCGGAGGAAGAGCGACTCGCTGAAGAAGCCCGGCTCGCGGAGGAGGCTCGGGTTCGTGCGGAAGAGACCCGACTCGCCGAAGAGGCGCGACTCCGTGCCGAGGAAGAACGACTCGCGGAAGAGGCTCGGCTGGCTGAAGAGTCCCGGCTGGCTGAAGAGCGACGCGCTGAAGAGGCTCGCGTCGCTGAAGAGCGACGCGCTGAAGAGGCTCGGGTCGCTGAAGAGGCTCGGCTAGCGGAAGAGGCTCGGCTAGCGGAAGAGGCTCGGGCCCGTGCGGAGGAAGATCGCCGCGCGGAAGCGGCTCGGCTTGCTGAGGAGGCTCGGCTCGTTGAAGAGGCTCGGGTTCGTGCAGAGGAAGAGAAACGCGCGGAAGAGGCCCGCCTAGCTGAGGAGGCTCGGCTAGCGGAAGAGGCTCGGCTAGCGGAAGAGGCGCGGGCCCGTGCGGAGGAAGAGCGTCGCGAGGAAGAGGCTCGGCTCGCAGAAGAGGCTCGGGTTCGTGCGGAAGACGAGCGCCGTGCTGAAGAGGCCCGACTCGCCGAAGAGGTCCGGCGGGCGGAAGAGGATCGCCTCGCTGAAGAGGCTCGACTCGCCGAAGAGGTGCGGGTCCGCGCGGAGGAAGAGCAACGCGCTGAGGAGACTCGGCTCGCGGCAGAGGCTCGGCTCGCGGAGGAAGCTCGGGTTCGTGCGGAGGAAGAGCGACTCGCTGAAGAGGCCCGGCTCGCCGAGGAGCGCCGCGAGGAAGAGGCACGACTCGCTGAAGAGGCACGACTCGCTGAGGAGCGCCGCGAGGAAGAGGCACGACTCGCTGAAGAGGCACGACTCGCTGAGGAGCGCCGCGAGGAAGAGGCCCGGCTCGCGGAAGAGGCACGACTCGCGGAAGAGCGCCGCGAGGAAGAGGCTCGGCTCGCTGAGGAGGCCCGGGTGGCGGAAGAGGGTCGACTCCGAGCCGAGGAAGAGCGCCTCGCGGAAGAAGCTCGGCTGACGGAAGAGGCTCGGCTCCGCGCCGAGGAAGAACAGCGCGCCGAGGAAGCCCGTCTGGCCGAAGAAGCTCGGCTCCGCGCCGAGGAAGAACAGCGTACCGAAATCATCCGCCTGGCCGAAGAAGCCCAGCTTCTCGCAGAGGAAGAGCGACTCGCCGAGGAGGCCCGGCTTGAGGAAGAGGCGCGTCACGCGGAGGAAGTCCGTCTCGAAGTCGAGCGTCGCCGCGCGGATGCGGTGCGGCGCGCGAAGGAAGTGCGTCACGCTGAACAGGCCCGCCTCGCGGAGGAGCAGCGCCTCGCCGACGAGGCACGGCAAGCCGAGGAAGCCCGCCTCGCCGCCGAAGCCCTTCAGTCCGACGAGCAGCACATCGCCGAAGAGGCCCGGCTCGCGCCGGAGCAGGCCCTCCAGCTCCCCGCGCCCTCGGCCCCCGACGCTGACGCCTCGGACGACATCGACGCGCTCACTCTCGACGTCGGGGACATCATCCCCGCGGATCCCGATGAGCCGCCTCCCGCGAACCCCTTCCCCCGCGCCTCCAACGTCCCGCCGCTCGCGGCGTCTTCGTCCCAGGCGAGCCTCCCCCTCCATGCCGAAAGCCGCGAAGCCTTGCGAACGGCCCGGGAGCGCGCCCAGGCGGAGCTCCTCCACGACATGGAAGAGGCGCTGCGGCGCTCGAAGTCCCAGCCGCTCGAGCCCTGGCTCGCGGACGAGCCTCCGGGCACCGTGCCTCCCACCCGGACCCGGGACCGAGTCCCCGTCCAGGACGAGTCCTGGCGCGCGAAGGAGACCCTCCTCACGCCGCCGGCCGAGTCCGAGTCCGACCTGCCGCTGCTCGAACTCGAACCCGAGCCCGAGCTCTGGGCCGCCGCGGATCCGCTGCCCACACCGCCCTCCCTGCCTCCACGCACCGTCGCGGGGCCGCCCGTCCTCACCCCTGTCGCCCTGGACGGCCCTCCCGTCCTCATGCCCGTGGAGCCCGAGGAGAGCCCCGACGAGGAGTCTGTCGAGCAGGAGACCGACGACAGCCTGTGGGCCACCCGTCCCGCCCCTGTCGCCGCGCCGCCGCCGCTGCGCCTGGGGCCCACGCCCCCCAAGAGCGGCAGGGCCACCGAGGACGACCTCTGGCGCATCGTCTCATTCGACAAGGACGAGGCCGCCGAAACGCTGACCGCCTCCTTCGAGGCCGCGCTCCAGCACGTGGATGCCCACCTGGAGACGCTCGTCCGCTCGGATGTCAATCAGGCGAACGTCGACGAGCCTCCCGTTGAAGGCATCGTCGAGGCGACCATTGAATCGGACTTCGAGACCTTCCCCGGTGACAACACCGGCCCAACTGGCGAGACTGCGTGGTCCGAGCCGTCCGGTGATCTAGACGACTGGGATTTCGACGAGGACGACGTGGCGGCAGATCCCTCCAATCCCGACGAGGCAGCGAAGCTGCGGCGCCAGCGCCTGCTGCGCCGTGCCATGGAGAACATGGGCGTCCTCGGGAATCGGGGCGCCCCGGCCACCACCGCCGCGACGCCCGTGGCCGAGCCCGGCCC
>NZ_VIFM01000456.1 GCF_006636215.1 Myxococcus llanfairpwllgwyngyllgogerychwyrndrobwllllantysiliogogogochensis
GGGCCCGGTGGCGTGGGGGGACGGAACGAGGGCGACAATCCGGGGGGAGCTGGTGGCGCGGCGCTCAGTGGTTCGTCCTTGAGCTTCCTCACGTTTGGTGGCGGCGGAGGCAGTGGGCATGCCCAGAGCGCCCTGATGACGGGGGCAGGTGGGCAAGGCGGTGGCATCATCTTCATCCGAGCCACTTCGCTCTCGGGGACTGGAAGCATCCTGGCCTCTGGGGAGAGTGCCGTGGCGACCACGGGACTGGATGTCGGCCATGGCGGCGGAGCCGGTGGCACCCTGCACCTGCGCTTCGCGGGCAGCGCGGCGTGTAACCCGAACACGGTGCGTGCCGCAGGTGGCAATGGCGCTGTCGGCGTGGCCGGGCCCGGAGGTGGAGGTGGCGGAGGGCGTGTGTTCTTCCAGGCTTCAGGAGGGCCTTCCTGTCTCCCCACCACTCCCTCGGGCATGGCGGGAACCCAGGGCACGGCCCCTGGGGCCACCACCGACGGCGCGATGCCCAATGACGCGACCACCGCTCTGAATCATGGAGGCACCGTCACCCTCGTGGACACGGCCTTCACCACGCCCGCCGCTCCGGGGCTCACCCCGCTGCCGCCGCCTGCTCGGACGAACAATCCCTTGCTGAGGGGAACGACGGAGCAGGGCCTGTCGGAGGTCATCCTCTACGAAGTCACCAACACGACCCCGAACCTCACGTACACGTATTGGGGGAGGACGGCATCGGACAGCCTCAAGGACTTCGTCTACTCGTTCGTGCCCCCGAGCAGCACCCCTGGCACGGCCTATCGCGTCGCGGCGCAAGCCGGGTTCCTCGGTGCCTACAGCGCCATCGGCACGGAGTTCAACTTCACCTTCGACAACGTCCCTCCGACGACGACGCTCACGCCCAATGGGGTTCCTCCGATCTCCAGCGCCACGGTCGCGAACTTCACCTTCACCTCGACGGAGACGTCCAGCTATCGCTGTGCGCTGGACAGTACGCCGCCGCTGGGGGATGCGGCCTTCGGTCCATGCCCGGCCTCGTATTCGTCCGGCGCGCTCGGCAACGGGGACCACCGGCTGACGGTCTACGCCATCGATGAAGCGGGCAATCAGGACCCGAACCCGAAGAGCTACACCTGGAAGGTGGACACCTCCGTCCCCAACACCGCCATCACGGGGGGGCCCGTTGCCAGTCCCCCGGGCGCTCCGACGAGCTCGAAGACCGCGGTCTTCACCTTCACGGGTGGGGTCACGTACCAGTGCTTGCTGGACGTTGGCCCGGCCACGGCCTGCGGTCCGACCCAGACCTATACGAACCTGGACGAAGGTGCCCACACGCTGGAGGTGACGGCCTACAGCGCGGCGGGGACGCCGGACCCGAGCCCCGCGTCGCGCGCGTGGCGCGTGGACACCCTCGCTCCCGACACATCCTTCACCGCGGTGCCCGCGGCCGACAGCAACTCGTCGAGCGCGCTCTTCGACTATCAGAGCCCGGATGACTCCACGGCGACGTTCCAGTGCTCCGTCGACGGCCTCAACTTCACCTCGACGCCATGTCCCGGGACGGGAACGGGCAGTCGCACGTTCACGGGGCTGACGTCTGGCCCCCATCAGTTCCATGTGCGCGCGGTCGATGCCGCGGGCAACGTGGACCCGTCGCCCATCGGGCACGCATGGCGGGTGGACCTCGCGGCCCCCTCGTCCATCCAGGTGACGTCCCCGAGCGCGGGCGCGGTGCGCGAGCTCACGCCGACAATCGCCGGGACGACGGAGGCGGGAGCACGCGTGGTGGTCACCGTGCGGTTGACGAGTTCGGGCACCACACTGCAGACCTTGAGCACGGTGGCCAGCAGCCCCTCGGGAAATTGGAGTGTCGTGCCCGCCGCGCTGGACCAGGAGCGCTACATCCTTCGCGCTCGGGCGACCGATGCGGCGGGGAACTTCGTGGAGTCCTCGGACGTGGGCATCACCGTGGACACGGTGGCGCCCGCGCGCCCCGTGCTCAATCCAGATATCCTGGGCGAGCACTACACCGCTGTGCCCATCACTCTGGACGGTGTGCTCGAGTCCACGGTGGGGCTCAACCCCAACACCGAAGTGACGGTGTATGTGGATGACTCGGTGGTGTTGCCGCCGGCCACGGTGAATGCGTCAGGGGCCTGGTCGGTGACGTATTCACCGTCGCCCGCGGATGATGGCTTCCACTGGGTTCGCGCCATGTCGAAGGACCCGGCGGGCAACGTCAGCGCGTTCTCCGGCACGCTCACGTTCCATGTGGACCGGAAGGACCCGGCGAAGCCCATCGTGGCGCCGCTCGGCACGTATGTGAACACCCAGTATCCCGTGTTGACTGGTACCGCGGAGTTGGGAACCTCGGTGCAGGTCTATTTCGGACCGCTGCCGGAGCCCGTCACGGTGAGCGTGGGACCTGGCGGCCAGTGGACCTACCTGCGCACCACGCCGCTGAATGAGGGGCCCAACACGGTGTTCGTCCGCTCGACGGATGGTGCGGGGCGCTTCATGGACTCGGACCCGGTGTCGTTCATCGTGGACGTGACGAAGCCGGAGACGACCATCCTCGAAGCTCCGGACCTTCGTGTCGGTGACACCACGGCCGAGTTCCGACTCGCGTGGCCTGAAGCGCTGACCTACGAGTGCCGGCACATCTACAAAACGGAAGAAGAGGAACCGGGGCAGCCGGAGGACGATGAGCAGGTATTCACCCCGTGCGAGCGGCCTCCTCCGGGGCCGGAGGTGGATGAGAGCTTCATCCAGAAGTCCAACCTGCGTGACGGTTCTCAGACGCTGCTGATTCGCGCCGTGGATGCGGCGGGCAACCGTGACGACTCGCCGGCGTCCCACACGTGGAGCATCAGCACCGGCGCGGTGGATACCGAGATCCTCGAGGGCCCCGTTGCTGACGGAGGACTCACCAACAAGGCGGAGGCCATCTTCTCGCTGTGGTCGAACAAGGGCGTGGTGGACTTCGAGTGCAAGCTCGAGAAGTCCATCAACCCGGACAACCCTCCCCCGGACTTCGCTCCGTGTCCCAAGGGGCCTGGTGACGACTACGATGTCGCCCGTTACGAAGGCCTGCCGGACAATATCTACACGCTCTCGGTTCGTGCTGTCTTCGCGGGGGAGCGGGATGGCATTCCAGCCTCACTCAGCTGGAAAGTGGATCGCACGGCTCCGACGGCTCCCTCGGTGACGGCTCCCCGGGCCAACCACCCCACCAACCAGGAGAAGCCTGGCATCCAGGGCGAGACCCCGGAGGAGGGGACCATCACGCTCTACAAGGATGGTGTGTTCTGGGGGACTGCTAGAGCCACGGGCGCGACATGGAGCTTCACGCCCCCGTTCGACTTGCTCAGCGGTCAGTACATCATCACCGCCACGCTCACCGACCTGGCGACGAATCTGGGACCGGTCTCCGCGCCCTACACCCTGATCGTGGATGTCGATGAACCCGTGGTGTCGATTCTCTCGGGACCTCCCACGTTGACGAACGTGCCGGGCTACACCTTCCAGTTCGAGACGTCGGAGGTGCTGGAGACGTATGAATGCGCGCTCGACACGCCGCTCTTCACGCCCTGTTCGAGCCCGCTGACCCGGCCCAATATCGGCGATGGGGCCCACACACTGACGATCAGGGGAAAGGACATCGCGGGGAACCTCACGCTCGAGAGTTTGTATGTGACGCATTCGTGGACCAGCGATACGAAAACGCCGGACACCAGCATCGAGACGAAGCCGAAGGAGCTCTCCAACTCAGTGGAAGCGGTCTTCTCGTTTGGGTCGTTCCAGGACAGAGACGAGCTGGAGATGCAGTACTTCTGCAGCCTGGATGGGGCGGACTTCGTGAGCTGCAACCCCTCGGAGTACCGGCTGACGGGACTGGGCCGGGAGGATGCGGAAGAGACTGAGTATGTCCTGCGGGTGAAGACGCGGGATCCGGCGAGCAACGAGGACCCCACTCCCGCCGAGTTCCGCTGGAAGGTGGACCTGAGGGCCCCTGGGGCGCCCTCGCTGTCCGTTCCCCGGGTGAACGACATCCTGTCGGTGCGGACGCCCACGTTCCAGGGCGACGCGGATGCCGGGACGATGGTCTCCGTCCTGGTGGATGGCGTGAAGACCGGTGAGGTCCGGGCGGACGCGAGCGGTGATTGGCGCTTCGTTCCTCGCAACGAGCTGGACTACGGCAGCCATACGGTGACGCTGGTGGCGACGGATGACGCGGGGAACGTTTCGGTGCAGTCCTCCGTGGTCAACTTCGTGCTGGATCCGTCGCTGGAGATTGATGCCCGAGGCGGCGGCTTGAGCTGTGCCTCGGCGGGCGAGGGAGGAGGCTCATCGCTCGTCCTCCTGGGCTTGGGGGCGCTGGTCCTGCTGGTGGGCCGGCGTCGCCGGGCGAGCTGAGGCTCCTGGGCGGGCGGGGGACCCCTGCGGTGG
>NZ_VIFM01000457.1 GCF_006636215.1 Myxococcus llanfairpwllgwyngyllgogerychwyrndrobwllllantysiliogogogochensis
TTCCTGTGAGGACGAGGCACAGGTGGCCCGCCCAGGCCTCGCGAGCCACGGCACCGAGGACGAGGTCATTGCGCGCCTTGTCTTCCGCCAGCGCTTCCAGCATGGGCGCGTAGTCGGAGGCGCGGCCATAGGGGAAGTCGAAGGCCGTCTCCACGGCGCGCACCTCGGGCACCACCAGCACCCCGCGTGCGACGAGTTCCTCGTGTTTCACCACGGCCAAGGGGGCGCCCAGGTACAGCCGCAAGAGCGGCGTCAGCCCGTCCTCCCGCTCGGGAGTCGCCGTCAGGCCCAGCCGGTAGCGCGCCGGGCAACGGTCCACGATTCGATGGAAGGCGCTGGCGGCGATGTGGTGGGCCTCATCGAGGACGAGCAGCCCGAAGCGGTGGAGGAAGGCGTCGAGCTTCGCCTCCTCCCACCGGGCCAGGGACTGGACGACGGCCACGGTGACGGGACGTACCTCCTCTTCCCCGGCGCCCACGAGGCCCGCCTCCAGGCCCAGGCGCTCGCGGACGTGCTCTTGCCACTGCTCGGCCAGGTCCAGTGTGTGGACGAGGATGAGCGTCTGCGTGCGGAGCCGAGAGATTGCGCCGACGGCGAGGACGCTCTTCCCTGCCCCGCATGGGAGCACCGCCGTCCCCTGGGTGGCCTTCGCCAGCCGCTCCACGGCGTCGGCCTGGTAGTCGCGCAAGGACACCTCCGGCAGCTTCGGCAGGCGCTTGGGCGGCAGCACCCGCGAGTCCTCGAAGGACAACGTCAGGCCCGCCTCGTCCGCGGCACGGCGCAGCAGGTGAATGGACCCACGCGGCAGCACCAGCTCGCGCGCCTCCTGGCGGAAGAAGGAGAGCGTCTGGGGCTCCGCGCCCGGGCGCTTACGCAGCCGCACCAGCTTCCAGTACGCGGGGTTGGGCAGGGAGAGCGCGCGGCAGAGGCCCTCCACCATCTTCGGCGGCACATCCCCCGCCGCGAGCCTCAGCCCCGCATCCACGCGCACGCGCAACGTCCGTTTGTCCGTGCTCGCGTTGCGCGCAGGCGCAGACGGCGCGGCCCCCACGCTGGAGTCCTGGGTGCGAGAGACAACACGTCCCCCGTCCCCGCGCATTTCGGAGAAGTCTTCCACCATTCGCTTGTTTCCTCAGTGAAGCGCGTCGGGGGCACGCACCAGGCCCCCTTCGCGCAGGGCTACGACAACCGGCTCAGCAGGGCGAGCTCACGGCCCGAAGGGGTCCACGTCCGCGACACTCTCCGCGGAGTACTCCCTGACGAGGGCATCGACGAAGGCGCGCGCCAGCTCCCCCTTCGAAGCTGGCAAGTCGCGGATGCGCTGCACGGCGAACTTCTGGAGAAAGCGGTCCACGGCCTCGCGCGGCAGCGCCTTCAGCGCGGTGGCGATGGCCTGCGCGAGCTTCACGTCGACAGGCTCGCTCGCCTTCGCACTCGAGGCGCCCGGAGGCGGCGTGCCGCTCGCCGCTCCCACCGCCTCGGCCGCGTACAACTTCGGCAAGTCATGCAGGCGCAGCGCCTGGAAGGCAGCCGTCTCTTCCGGGGTGAGCTGCCGGTCCGGAAGAATGGAGTACGTCGTCTTCGGGTCCTTCGCCGCCCCGCGCCGCTTCACCTCGAAGGCCCACGTCTCCTGGCCATACTTCTTTCGCACCTCATTGAGGGTGTTGAAGAAGGCGCTGCCCATCTCCAGCACCTTCACCTCCCGGGTGCCATAGACGCCGACGTTGTAGGCGACACGCAGCGAGGCCTTGTGGCCCTGGGCCTGCAACTTCTCACTCCATAGGACGTACTTGCCCTCGAGGAATACCACCTCACGCGGGTGAGGCTCGCCGAGGACGACGACGACGGCCGTGTCCCCGTCATTCGCCAGCTTCAACCAGGCGCCCCCCTCCTGCTCGTGCTTGCGCACCAACTCCTCAACCTTCTCCCACATGTTGGCCATGGTCCTCATTCCTCCTTCTGGCAGTGCGTGGTGGGGGCGTGGCGCTCGCGCCGGTACACCGAGAACAACTCGGTGCCGTCCTCCGTGGAGCCCGCCGCCTCGATGTTGAAGTCCGCGTCGGTGTCCACCACGTGCTGAATCTCCCAGCGGCGGAAGAGGCCCGGCAGGCGGACGTAGTCATTGGCCTGGGCCCCGGCACACTCGCAACAGAGGCATGGGCTACGGCTCCCCGCTTCCGGCCCTGAGTCGTCCCGGCCCACCACCCGGAGGTGGTGCCCGTCGATGCGCGCGAAGAAGCGCACGTATGTTTCACCATGCTCGAAGTTGTTTCGCGTGGCTGTCTTCATTCAGTCCTTCCAGGTTGCAGGCAATACAGGGGCGTTGCTGTCCGCCGGGACGGACAGGGTGTCTCGAAGCAGGATTGGACTGGGGCACGAGGCGGCCCCGTTACTCCCTCAAAGCCAGGCGGCACGCGGAGGGGACATACGATTCGCGCATTCCGTCAGCCGCCCCCTCCCGGTGTCCTCTCGGTTGTTTCAAAATCCACAACCTCTAAAACTCACCCCCACCCGCCGATTTGGGACAAGAAATCTTTTTCGGGGATTTTATTCTTCATTTTCCGCAGACGGACCAGGGCCCGCTGGACGCGCTTTCGCGCCGCCGCAGGTGCAAGCCCGAAGCTCGCGGCGGCCTCGGCATAGTCCTCTTCGCGAAGAAGGACGGACACCACCAGGTCGGTGTCCTCGCCCATCAACGGGAGGAGCAGCGCGCGCAGCTCTTCCACCTCCGTGCTGAAGGAGCGGGCTCGAAGCACGGAGGGGACGGGCCATGGCCCCGAGGGCGCGCCGCCGTCTGCTTCCGCCAGTCGCCCAAGGCGCACGCGTTGGCGTTGCGCCTCAAACTCCTTGTGCCACTCCTTGAGGACGTCGCGCTCCGTACCACGCACAAGTGTCGCGGCCACACGCTGGACGCCGGACAATTCGACGCGCGCCACGAGCCCCATGAAGGACGCGGCAATCGAGGACACCACCTCCACAGGTGCGCTCTCCATTCGCCTGAGACAACGGCGGTACACGCTGTCCAACCCTGGCCAGAGGCCCAGCCACAACAACGCCACGAAGGCGTTAGCCGCGGCGCCCATCTGCACCAGCATGACGAGGCCCGCGAGTAAGCCGTCCTTGATGTGAGACTCGCCTTCGCGCGCAGTGAGGAATGTAACGAGGTCCTCCGGCTGCTCGAAGCCGGAGAGCGCCTCCCAGTTGTGCCGCAAGACGCGATAGGCCCGCTGCGCCTCGGCCGTCCGGAGGGCCATGCCAAGCTCTCGATTGAGCGCACTCCAGTTACGACTCACTGATACATGCCGCCCCGGCCCTGCGCTCGGCGCGCGGGGAAGTGCCGGGTGAGGGGAGACAAGGCCGAGCCCCGTTCAAGGAATGACGCAAGCGCCTCCGAGGCTTCCCGTCTTCAGCGGGTACCTCGTGGCGGTGGCGCGTCTGTCGAAGGAAGAGGCGGGCGCTCCACGCACCCAAGCCCCCAGGGCCCTGGCTACGGTAACGGGCAGGCCCCCTTCCGACTGGGGGCACGACCGAGGGAGAGCGGCGTGCCCAGAAGGGCAAGGACGCGGCTCCCATGGCGAAGGCCCAGTTCAATCCGAACGGCGCACCAGCGCCTCGGCATCACCCTCAGTGTCGAGCCAATCACAACAAACCAGCACATCGTGTCGAACCCGTAATTCACGCAGCTTCTCCTCACAGCCCAAGGACGACACCGCGCTGAAACGAGCCCACAGGCAATACGCAGGACATCGTGCAACCTGGGCGTGAGCACGGCGTGACGGCGTGACGAAAAGCGCGACTCCAGGCCTCCCATACCGCCAGCACCCCTCCGCGTTTCATGGCGATACTTGTTATTCACGTCTCAACCACTCCCAAAACCCCAATACCCAGACAGTCACGCATTCAGTCGTGCTTTCATCGCATCCGATTTTTCCAGTGGAGATATCCAGGGTGGCCAATGCGGCGTCGGGGACACGGTCGCGCGCGTCTCTGCGACTTTCATGCCCGCACGTCGTCACTCGGACCTCGACGTCGCACGGAGACACGAGCCGCCCACTCATTCGGGCTTCGGCTTCGCACAGCAAACTGCCCGTCCACGCATTCGGACGCGCGCCACGTGAAACACCCTTGTCTCGCTGTATCACCGCCCCGCCTTCGGCTTGAGCAGTCCTGCCAACCGCCCATCCCGCGCGTCTCAGAAATCCGAGAAGCGACGGCCCTGGCAGGGCGCAGATGACACGGAAAGCGTCAGATGCCGCCCAAAGTGGCTCCCGCTCCTGTTCACGCGCGTGGAGGCCGTTTCCGGCCGTTCTGCGGGCATTCACAGGGCATGGCGTGGACGCATCCGCTCACGCCGCGTGCTCCGCCTGCGTGACTCTTCACAATCCGCCGCAGCACTTTCACTCAACGTATTGAGGGTGGCAGAGG
>NZ_VIFM01000458.1 GCF_006636215.1 Myxococcus llanfairpwllgwyngyllgogerychwyrndrobwllllantysiliogogogochensis
CCGCGCCTCGCTGCCACCAGACGTCGTCGCTGCCGCCAAGGAGGCCCTGCTCCGACGTGTGCACGAGTTGGACGCGCACCAGGCCCTTGCCCTTATCCAGCTCCTGTCGGGCGTGCGCTGATGGAATCGTACTCCCTTGACAACTCGCAACTCAGGTATACTCCCTTGTACCTATGAACCAACAGCTTGCAGCGCACCTTGGTGCCATCGTCCGCCTCGCCCGGGAGCAGATGAGCCTGACGCAGGTCCAGGTCGCGGACCGCGTGGGACTGGCATCCGCCGTCTACAGCAGAGTTGAACGCGGGCACATGATTCCCAGCGTCGAGACGATGAAGAAGCTGTGCATCGAGCTGATGGTCTCCCCGGAGGACTTGATGGGGTTGACCGAGTCCTCGAACAGCGGAGCGCGGGCGCGGCCGGAGGACGACGCCGCGATGCGCCGACTCATCTTCGTCGCACGGAAGCTCGACGCAGGAAAGATGGACGCCCTCCTCCACGTCGCCACCGAGCTGGCCCGCTGAAGCAGCCCCCAGGGAGCCCCGAGCAGAGAGAGCAAGCATGGAGGGCAGGGCCCCACACCTCGAGGCCCTGCACCGGAACACGAGCCCCCTGGCTGAGCGGACCCCGGCGATGACGGAGTGCCTCCCGACGAAGGCCCCCGCTACGCCGCGCCGCGCTCCCGCAGCGCCTCATTCACGTCGGAGAGCTGCGCCTCCAGGCTCTTCTTCCTCAGTTGGAGGCGGGCCACATCATCCAGCCCCGCCTCCTCGTCGAGGTATCTCTCCCTCGGAGGGTCGGACTCCACGTCATCACGCACTTCCACTGTGAGGACGTCGCCCGCGCGGATGTTGTTGGCGTAGCACCACTTCAGGTGCTCGCGGTGCTCCCTACCCACGGAGCCCCCCACATGGAGCGTCAACTCCGGGTTTGCGTTGGACTCGTCGTGAGGGCGGCGCACCCACGTCAGGATGGTGGAGAGGACGCCGAAGTCCGGCACCCCCGCAGTGGTGATGTGCCGGCCATTGCGTAGGACGCGGAAGCAAAGCATCGGCGACCTACTCCTTCTTGAGGCCCAGCTCGTGCTTCTCCAGGCCCTCCGGGTAGAGGCCGGCCTCGCCGAACTCCACCTTGTCCCGCAGCTTCCCTCCCTCGGACACGACACGGGCCGCCTCCTTGATGGCCTCCGCACGCCCGTAGGGCTCGCGGAGCTGGGCGTGGGCAACACCCCGCAGCGCATCCCGCATGTCCGCCGCCGTCGTGAAGCGCTCCTCGGGGTTGAGGCGCAGCGCGGTGTGCAACACCGCCTTGAGGTCCTCGTTGAGGTGAGCCACCGCCTTCTCGACGACGTCCGGGTTGAACGCCGCCATGAGGGACTGCATCTGGTGCAGCGGCAGCGAGGGCGGCACCTCCGTGCGGAACCGAGTCTCCTTCGCTGCCACCACCGGGAGGTCATGCACCTCGAACAGGTGCTTGCCCGTGAAGACCTCCACCAGCATCACCCCCAAGCTGAAGACGTCGGAGCGCGGCGTCAGCCTTTCCATGCGCAGGTATTCGGGGCAGCAGTACGCGACGTCTCCTCGCAGCAGGGTCTCCGGCGATTCCTCGCGTCCCACCATCACCGAGTACGCCGCGCCGAAGTCCAGCACCTTCACCTCCCCGTGGAGGCCCAAGGCGATGTGCCGGGGACTCACGTCACGGTGGATGATGCCCAGCGGCTTACCGTCCTCTGATGTCAGCGTGTGCGCGTAGTGCAGCGCGTCCGCCACCTCCGCCCCCACGTACAAGCCAAAGCCTTCCGAGAGGGGCTGGCCTCTCACCAGCGCCGCGCACACCAGCGTCTCCATCGAGGGCCCGCCCACATACTCCATGACGGTAAAGGCGACGTCCTCCACCTCGTCCGCCTGCATGTGGAAGATTTGAGCGATGTTGGGGTGGGTGAGCCGGAAGGCCAACTGCACTTCTTCAATCATCCTCTGACGCTGAATGTACGTGAAGGGACTGGAGAGCTGGCGGACCAGACAGGGGCCGGACAGCACGCCATCCGCCACGCGCCGCTCCACCTCCACGAGCCGCTCGCCGTTCGGCCGCACCTCCAACTGCCTCACGCCTTCGTACCGCACGCCCTCCACCTCGAAGCGGACGTGCGCCGTACCGCGTGAAGACAGGGTGGGGATGCGGGGCGGTAACTCCTCCGTCGTCACTTCATCTTCTGAGCGCTTCGGCATGGCTGTGAATCCTCCTGAACGCAGGGCTGCGGCTCGACGGCCAACGGACCTCTTCGTCACTGGAAACCGCACCAGAAAGGCAAGGTCCAGTTAACTTGACCGTCGAACTAACATGACCTTCCCGGCCTGTGAAGCCTTCTGGCACTCCTAGCGGACAGCGCGCAGCCCCATGAGCGCCTCTCCTGGGTGCAAGGCGCCCCAGCCCTGGCGTCACCTGCAGGCCCTGGCCGTTCGCAAAGGAAAAATGACTCGTGAGCGAAACCGCTGACTGGGTCCGATTCGCACACTGGCCCGTCGTGTCTTCGTCGAAGGTGAGCGCCTGGCCTTCACTCCGGAGGAGAAGGCGCTGCTGAAGCACACGGCCTCCGAAGTGGGCATCAGCGACGGCGAAGCCGAGAGCGCGCTCGCCACGGAGGAGGGCACGTGACTCGGGAACACGCGGCGTGAGCACCAACAGTCCTAAGCATCCAGGAGTCGCGATTCGTTTCGCCGCCCCGGATGCGGTCCGCTGACCCGGCCCCTGGAACGTCCGCGGGGCACACCTCGACTCGGCGCTGTCGGAACCTGGAGCCGAGGCTTTCTACCTCCCTGAAACTAGGACCAGGAGACGGAGGAGCGGCGACTCCGCCCGCCTGGAGCGCCTCTTTTTTGCGCTGGCCTCCGGGACTTCTCGTCGTCGAAACTCGCGCGATGAGCCAGAAGAAGCTCTCCCGAAACGCGCGGTGCCCCTGCGGAACAGGCCTGAAGTACAAGTCTTGCTGCTACAGCAAGGGCTTCCACTACGTCGTCGATGACAGCGGAAACGTTTCCCGCTCAGTCCCTCTCAACGAGGAGGCCGTCGCGCTCCTTGAGCAACAGAGAGAGCGCTTCATCGCGAAGCACGGACGCCCTCCTGGGCCCAATGACCCTATCTTCGACCCGGAAGACATGGCCGACGAGGATATACGGACTGCGGAGATGGTGGCCGCCATGGCCAGGGCAGACATCCACCCTGCCCTCATTCACGCCTACCAGAAGACAGGCCTCCTCCTCACAGAGGAGAACAGGCACCTCATGCCAACGAGCCACGTCGAGGAGTTCGAGAACGCCGTGGACGAGTACTACGCCCTCCATCCAGAAGAGGACGAGGGCCTGGATAGCTGAGACGCAGCTTCGGGCCACACCGGGCTCCTGGAAGAGAGCCCGGCACCTCGCCCAAGGCCCAGACTCAGGCGGGCGTCACCTTGTCGAAGGGGCGCACCACCTTCCTACCGTCGGAGACGCGCGCCAACGTCACCGTCTTCGCCTTCTCGTCGACGGCCTTCACCTTCGCCGTGAAGGCGCCCCGCCCCTGCTTGTAGCGCACCTCCTGCCCCTCCGCGTATGGGACGGACGTCGCGGGGCCGGGACTGGAGCTGGTGGCTGCGGGCATGGGCTTCGCTGCGCGTCCCGCCCCATGCGGGCGCCCTCGGCCCTTCTGGGGCGCGGGCCCGGCCTTCGCAGGCTTCGGTGCGGCCTGCGGCCTCACCCACTTGCGCACAGGCACCGAGGACGGGCGCTTCGGCGCGGGCACGGACGCGGAGGCGCGCTTCGGCGCGGACGCCTCACGGGTTGGGCCAGCCTCAATGCCCAGGAACTGAACAACCTTCTCCAGCAGCTCCAGTTGCCGCCTCTGCAGCTCCAGTTGCCGGCCCATCGTCTTCTCCACCGCCTCCGCCACCGCAGCCTGAATGGTGCTCTTCATGTCGTTCTGCATGCGCTCTCGCTCTCCTCGCGGACCACCCGGCCCGCATATTCCTCAACACTCAAGACAGCCTCTTGCACTCACGCTACACCAGGGAGTCCAGGCATTCGGACTCCCGTCTCAGAATGAAGCCTTCACCTCGCGCCAGCGCTCGCGCTGCATCTCCCACGCCCCCCCGTGTGCAACGGCTCGGAGGACTCGCTCGCTGAGCGGCTCTGCCCCCTCGACGGCCTCGAGGAACAGCACCTCCTCCTGGATGTCGGGCGCCAGCAACCGCAAGTCCAACAGGTGCGTCACACGCGCCCGGGTAAAGCCCAGTTGACTCGCGACGTCCGCCGCGCTCGCCACGAGCCCCCGCT
>NZ_VIFM01000459.1 GCF_006636215.1 Myxococcus llanfairpwllgwyngyllgogerychwyrndrobwllllantysiliogogogochensis
CTCCACCACCCTCTCCCCCAGCCCCGCACCTCAGCTCGCGGAGCCGCAGGACTCGGGCACGCCTCCCTCGGGAGCCGTCGCGGACAACGAGGACGGCGGCACGCCTCCCTCGGGCGCCACCGCGGGCGTCACGGGCGGAGAGGACGGCGGCACGCCCCTGAGCAGCGCGCTCGGAGACGGCGGCCCGGCCCTCGGCAGCGGGCCCGCACTCGGTGGCCCCGCGCTGGGCGGCAACCCCGACGGCGGCTTCAACTACACCTATGCGAAGTCGCTCGGCGCGAAGGCCGGCGGCGTGCGCTTCTACTTCTACGAGCGAGAGCGCGTGGTCGCCGAGCGCGCCGCGCCGCTCATCGAAGAGGCGTATCGGTACCTGGTGGACACCTTCCAGTACGTCCCCACGGAGACCTTCCCGTACATCCTCTACAGCAGCTACCAGGAATTCCTTCAGACGAACCTCTTCCCGCTGTCCGAGGGAACCCTGGGTGTCACCAGCACCGAGGACCTGAAGCTCACGCTGCCGTACCTGGGTGATCACCGACTCTTCGAGGAAATCAGCACCCACGAGCTGGCGCACCAGTTCACCATCCAGAAGACGCGCACCGTGGCCGAGCAGGCCAAGGTGTTCGGCGACCCCCTCCAGGCGATTCCGCTGTGGTTCATCGAAGGTATCGCCGAGTTCTACGCCAAGCGCGGCATGGACCCCGAGGCGGAGATGCTCGTCCGGGACCTGCTCGTCAATCCGGACCTCTACAAGGGCTACGCCTTCCTCGACTTCTTCTCCCCCGGGCCCTACGGCTACCTGTGGATCTACAAGGTCGGTCAGGTGCGCGTGGCCTTCCTCGAGGAGGAGTACGGCAAGGGCTTCATCCAGCGCGTGCTGGAGGACTCGCCCCGGCTGGTGGGCGGCTCGAAGGACTCCCCGTCGCTCAAGTTCGAGGAGCTGCTGGAGCGCCTGACGGGGGATGATCCGAAGCGGCTGTCCGCGCGGTTCGAGAACTGGCTGAAGCGCCGGGCCTACAAGACGTACCTCGGCTCGGAGCAGTCCGCGCCCGCGCTGGACCTGCTCGACAAGGCCCCGGGCTACATCACCGCGATGTCCAGCTCGCCGGACGGCACCCTGCTGGCGCTGCGCACCATCGTCCCCGAGACCGGCGAGAGCCGGCTGTATGTGATGGACCCGCGCGCGCCGGACAAGGCGGTGAAGGTGGCCGGTGACGGCGTGCCCGGCGTGGAGTCGCTGCACCCCATCTCCGGCCGCAGCTTCGCGCTGTCCAAGGACAAGCTGGCCTTCGTCGCCGAAATCACCGGTCGCGACATCATCTACGTGCAGGACTACAAACACACCGTGGAGAAGCGCGCCAACGACGTGCTGGTGCGACGCAACCCCATCCGCACCGGCATCGACCGGGAGGTGGGCACGTCGGTGCAACTGGAGGTGGGCGACCGCAAGGCCTACCGCATCGACAAGCACGGCATCCTCGCGGCGTACTCGCCAGCCCTCTCGCCGGATGGGCGCTACGTGGCCTTCATCGGCATCCAGGACGAGGGCCTGCGCGACGTCTACGTCATCGACCTGAACGCGAGCCCGGACGCCAAGCCCCTGCAGCTCACCGACGACGTGTTCTCCGAGCGCCAGGTGACGTGGGGCCCCGCGGGCATCGTCTTCACGTCGGACGCCACGTCGCACCGCAAGTTCAACCTCTTCCGCGTGAAGCTGGACGCGCCCCGCCAGGTGGAGCGGCTGACGAGCGAGGAGAGGGACCACGCGGACCCGCTGGCCCTGGTCGACGGCCGCGTGTTCTTCACCGCCTTCAACAACAGCAGCTCCGACCTGCACGAGCTGATGGCGGACGGGCGAATCGTGCGCCGCACGGACCTGACCACCGGCGTCTTCGAGCCGGGCCCCGGCCCCGAGGGTGGCCTGTGGATGCTCTTCCACGTGTCGGGTGAGCGGAAGCCCGCGGTGCTCAGGCCGCCGCGCATGCTCGCGCTCGACGTGGCGCCGGAGCCTCCTCCGGAGCCGCCCAACCCGCTGGCGGTGCGCCCGCTCACGGATGCGCAGGCGTACGAGCCCTTCGCGCGAAAGAACCTGGAGTTCGGCCCCATCTTCGGCTTCGCGGGCGCGGGCGGCGGCGGCTTCGTCGGTCAGCTCTTCGCGGCGGCGAGCGACCGCATGAGGGACCACCAGTTCATCCTCACCCTGGCGGTGTACGGCAGCTTCGATTTGACGGACGGCTACATGCTGTACATCAACGACGCGGGCCGGACGACGTGGGGCGGCGGTCTGTTCCAGTCGCTGCGCTTCCGCGTGGACCAGACGTTCGATGACCTGCCCGTCTTCTTCACGTCGGCGGAGCGGTACTTCGGCGCGCTCGGCAGCCTGCGCTATCCACTGAGCACGTTCTTCTTCGTCCAGGGCGACCTGAGCATGGGCGGAACCAAGTACTTCCTCGACGACCAGACCGAGTTCCGCCTCTTCTTCGCGGACCGCAACGAGGCCAACCGGGAGCTGCTGTCGCTGTGGAACGCGAAGAACGGCTCCATCCGCTTCCAGACCGAGTTGAGCGGACAGGTGGGCTACGACAGCCTCAAGTACCACTACGCCACCGGTCCGCTGTCGGGCAGCTCCGCGCTGCTGGAGATGACGCTGGGCGTGCAGCCCTTCGACAGCGAGGCCTACGGCAACCTCCGGCTGGATGCCGAGCGCTACTTCCCCATCTACGGCCGCACCCACCTGTTCCTGCGCGGCGGCGCGGGCACGACGCTGGGCGGACGCTACGCGCGCTCCTACTTCCTGTCGTCGTTCGACACCCTGCGCGGCGTGAACTTCGGCGACGAGCGGTGGCTGCTCGGCCGCAACTTCACCTACGCCACGCTGGAGCTGCAGCTGCCCCTCAACGACATCATCCGCGTGGCCTTCCTCAGTGACTTGGAGGCCATCGCGGCGATGGACGTGGGTGGCGTGGGCAACAGCGCCGAGGACCTGTGGGACCACCGCGTGCTCAACGCCGTCGTCGGTGTGAACCTGGCGCTGGGGCCCCTGCTGTTGCGGCTGCACTTCGGCAGGCCGCTCGACATCGGCGCCAAGGCCGGCAAGCCGGACTCGGGCTGGGTGACGAACTTCTCGCTGGGAATCGCCGGCCTCAACGGCTTCTTCGACCAGGGGAACACCGGCGCGACGAACAACGGCCCACCCCAGGGCGGGTCCCCCGCGCTGATGCCGGCGCAGGGTGGTGGCTACACCTCGCCTCGACACTGAGGCGACAGGCCGCCCCCGCTCCCTTCATCGGGTGAGCGGGGGCTGGCGATGCTTGGGGACGCGGCGTCAGGACTGCGCGGCCACGAGCGCCGCGTTGGCCTTCGCCATGGGCCCGCCGTCATTGGGGATGCGCTCGAAGTCACCGCGCAGCGCCTTGATGGCGAACTTCTCCAGGTCGATTTCCCGGCGCGAGCGGATACCCAGCGCGCGCAAGGGAGCGGACAAGGGCCCGAAGCCGAAGACGCCGTGCTGGAGGAGGACTCCCGCGGCCACGGCGCTCAGCACCCGCCACCGGCCGCCATCCTTCTTGCCCAGCAACAGGCCCAGCGCCCCCATCACGGCCGTGCCCACCATGACAGCGCGGTTGAGGTCCCACTCGCGCTCCAGCCGTTGGAGGTAGCGACTCATCTCCGGCCGGTCCGCGTGCGTCGCCATGTGCCGCACGCACGCCTCTACATGCTCGTCGATACGGCGGTTCACCATCAGCGGCGTGTGGTTGCGGGCGGAATCAGACGACTGGTTCCAGGTCTCCATCGCGGGCGTCTCCCTGTCGCGGCGCTCCCCTCTTCCTGAAGAAGCTAGGCCCGACGTTCCGCGTCGGGAACAGCGGTGGGAAGAAGGGAAGAAGGCTTCCCTGCCTGCCCGCCTGCCTCACCAGGGAGGCTCGCGTGCGACGCAGCTCCTTCTCAAGAAGCCCTCACGCCGACCCAGGGGTCGACGGGTCCTCAGCCCTCCAGGGTGAAGCAAATGACCGGCCCAGGAAGGGAAATCCCTTTCATCAACTACCCACCCCACGGCGTCTCAGGGCACTGGCTTCGTTCACTTTCGAGCGGCGCACGTCTCCCTCCATGAGGCACGAGCCTTGCTCAACACCCGGCGATGACTCGCTCACGACTCTTGCTCTGCCTTCCGGTGATGTGGCTGTGGGCTTGCGGCTCTGGAGCCCCGTCCTCACCCACTCAACCGCCTCCCGTCATCATCGAGGAGCCGCCTCCGACAAATCCGCCCGTGGAACCTCCGCCGGTGGACCCGCCCCCCGTGGACC
>NZ_VIFM01000045.1 GCF_006636215.1 Myxococcus llanfairpwllgwyngyllgogerychwyrndrobwllllantysiliogogogochensis
GGGAGGGGGCGGCGGGCGGAACGGATGCAATCAGCGACGCCAGGGTGCGTAGGTAGGGATGAGGGTGCTTGACGCCAAGGGGGTTGCCCCTCTGGGGAGACAGGTCATGGACGCGATGAAGCGGTGCTCGGGATGCGCGGAGGAGATGAGGGCGGAAGCGGCGAAGTGCCCTCGCTGCGGGACGCGAGGGGAGCGGCTTCACCGGGGTGTGGAAGGACGGGCGCTGACGGGCGTGTGCGCGATGCTGGCTCGCGAGCTGGGCATCGACGTGGCGCTGGTCCGCGTGGCGCTCGTCATCGCCACCCTGTTCTCCGGCGGCACGCTGCCCCTCGTCTATCTGCTCCTCTGGGGCTTCACTCCTTCGTCTCCGGTGGGGCAGGCCCCGCTGCAGCGCACGATGGAGTGGCTGTCGGGACTCGGGCAGTCGGAAGCTTCTCGGGTCGAGCGCCGGGTTTGAGGGCGCGGATTCACGGGCCCGCGGCCACGGTAGACACGGCTCGCGGGCCCCTCGGCTCGGCGCGGGTCCCCCCGTCAGCGGACGGGGCCCCCCACGCCGGCCGTCCCGCTCCCTTGCGGCACATGGCGCTGGTGCACACCCTTCGGCTCATTTCGGTCCGCACCGAAACGTTCGTCCTCGGGGACCCGTAGAAGCTCCTCACCGCTTCGCACTCCATCCCGGAATGCACGGCGGTTCGAGGACTCCGGATGTCACCCCCTCTGGACCCCATCGCCGCCGCGACCCACCCGGACCCGTACCCCTTCTACGCGGACCTCGTCTCCCGACGACCCCTGTACTGGGATGACTCCCTTCGCCTGTGGGTCGCCTCCAGCTCGGAGGCCGTTCAGGCGGTGCTCACCCACCCCTCCTGTCGCGTCCGTCCTGTCTCCGAACCGGTTCCTCGCGCCCTGCTCGGGTCGGCTCCCGGCGAGGTGTTCCGACGCCTTGCTCGCATGAACGACGGCTCCCCTCACGCCTTCGCACGGCGCGCCCTCGTCGCGCTGCTGCGCACGTGGGAGCCGCCTCAGGTCATCGAGGTCTCCGGGCGCTGGACCCGACAGCTTTCGCTTTCGGCTCCGAGTCACACGCTGACCTTTCTGCTCCCGGTGTACGTGCTCGGTGAGCTGCTGGGGCTTTCCTCCGAGTCGATCCCCCAGGTCGCCTCCTGGACGCGGGATTTCGTGCGCTGCATCGTTCCCGGCGCCCACCCGGACACCCTGGGGCCCGCGACCTTGGCCGCGCGGTCTCTGCTCTCGGTGTTTCGCTCCGCGCTGGAGGCCCAGCTCGCACCGGGCTCGTCCG
The DNA here is from genome assembly GCF_006636215.1 of Myxococcus llanfairpwllgwyngyllgogerychwyrndrobwllllantysiliogogogochensis. GTDB lineage: Bacteria > Myxococcota > Myxococcia > Myxococcales > Myxococcaceae > Myxococcus > Myxococcus llanfairpwllgwyngyllgogerychwyrndrobwllllantysiliogogogochensis. Next base: position 1,301 of record NZ_VIFM01000045.1, read on the forward strand.
GTGGCCCCCTGGCTGTGCTGGCCCATGAGACGGCCTCGCTGGGGCCCCAGGACTCCTCGGAGGTGGTGGTCGCCAATGCCATCGGTCTGCTCTTGCAGACGCATGACGCCACGGCGGGGTTGCTGGGGCAGGCCCTTCGCGCCCTGTTCACGGACTCCTCGCTGCTCATGGAGGTGCGGGACGACGTGTCGCTGCTTCCTTCGTTTCTCGACGAGGTGCTCCGGTTCGAATCCCCCGTCCAGAACACCCGACGGTTCCTGGCCGATGACGCCGTTGTCGCCGGACAGGCCATGGCCTCCGGGGATGCCGTGCTCGTCGTCCTCGCCGCCGCCAACCGTGACCCCGCCCTTCATCCGGAACCGCAGCGGTTCGACCTCCACCGGACACATCCCCGGGCGCTTGCTTTCGGCGCGGGCGCTCATGCCTGCCCTGGTGATGGGCTCGCGAAGTCCATGGCTCATGGCGCCCTCCTGACGCTGCTCTCTTCGGACCTTCGCGCGCTTCGGGCGGCCGTCCTCGGGGCTGCGTGGATGCCCTCGCTCAACTCTCGCATCCCCGTGTTCGCCGCTGCTGTCCTCCCGGAGGCTCAACCATGATTGCCGTCATCTTCGAGGCCCGGCTCAGCGCCGATGGACAGCGTGAGTACCTGGACCTGGCCGACCAGCTCCGGCCGCTGCTGGCTCGCATCGACGGCTTCATCTCCATCGAGCGCTTCCAGAGTCTGTCCTCGCCAGACCGGCTGCTCTCCCTCTCGTTCTGGCGGGACGAGGCCGCCGTCCAGCAATGGCGACAGCTCGAGGCCCACCGCGCCGCCCAGGCCCGGGGCCGGGAGTCCGTCTTCGCCGACTACCGCCTGCGCGTCGCCACGGTCCTTCGCGACTACGGACCCCACGAGCGCGAGCAGGCCCCCGACGACAGCCGACGGGCTCACGGCTGACACCCGGATTGCTCACGGAGCGACGGTCCACACACCTTCCGGGTGCCAACGGCTCCAGCCTGTTATTCGTGGGCTCACGGACACTTTTCGCCAGGAGCCCCGCGCGTGAGCACCCAGAACGTTCGCATCGAGAAGGACACCTTCGGCCCCATCGAAGTCCCCGCCGACCGCCTCTGGGGCGCGCAGACCCAGCGCAGCCTCCAGAACTTCGCCATCTCCACCGAGCGCATGCCCCCCGGCCTCATCCGCGCGCTCGTCCTCGTCAAGAAGGCCGCGGCCCTCGTCAACGTGGAGAACGGCGGCCTGGCTCGCGAGAAGGGCGATGCCATCGTCCGCGCCGCCGATGAGGTCCTCGCCGGCAAACACGACGCCGAGTTCCCCCTGGCCGTCTGGCAGACCGGCAGCGGCACCCAGACGAACATGAACACCAACGAGGTGCTCGCCAACCGCGCCTCGGAGCTGCTCGGCGGAGAGCGCGGCGAGGGCCGCAAGGTCCACGCCAACGACGACGTCAACAAGGGCCAGAGCTCCAACGATGTCTTCCCCACCGCCATGAGCGTGGCCGCCGCCACCTCCCTCGTCGAGCACGTCCTCCCCGAACTGAAGGCCCTGCGCGATGTCCTCGCCGACAAGTCCCGCGCCTTCATGGACGTGGTGAAGATTGGCCGCACCCACCTCCAGGACGCCACGCCCCTCACCCTGGGCCAGGAGCTGAGCGGCTACGTCGCCCAGCTGGACCTCGCGCGTTCCCACCTGGAGCGGACGCTGCCGCACCTGCATGAGCTCGCGCTGGGTGGCACCGCCGTCGGCACGGGCCTCAACGCCCCCAAGGGCTATGCCGAGCGCGTCGCGAAGGAGATTGCCCGCCTCACCGGCCTCGGCTTCGTCACCGCCCCCAACAAGTTCGAGGCGCTGGCCGCCAACGACGCGCTCGTCCAGGCCCACGGCGCCCTCAAGGGCCTGGCCGCCGTCCTCTTCAAAATCGCCAACGACATCCGCTGGCTGTCCTCCGGCCCCCGCTCCGGCCTGGGCGAAATCACCATCCCGGAGAACGAGCCGGGCAGCTCCATCATGCCGGGCAAGGTCAATCCCACCCAGAGCGAAGCCCTCACCATGCTCTGCGCCCAGGTCATGGGCAACGACGTCGCCGTCTCCATCGGCGGCGCCTCCGGCAACTTCGAGCTCAACGTCTTCAAGCCCCTCATCATCCACAACGTCCTGCAGAGCTGCCGGCTGCTCGCGGACGGCATGCGCAGCTTCCGGCTCAACTGCGCTGTCGGCATCGAACCCAACCGCGCCCGCATCCAGGAGAACCTGGAGCGCAGCCTCATGCTCGTCACCGCCCTCAACCCGCACATCGGCTACGACAACGCCGCGAAAATCGCCAAGCAGGCCCACAAGGAAGGCAAGACGCTCAAGGAGGTCGCCGTGGCGCTGGGCCTGCTCACCTCCGAGCAGTTCGACCAATGGGTCCGCCCGGAGAAGATGACCGGCCTGTAGGCCGCCCGTGTCCTACACCCCGCCTGGACGCCCCACCGAGGGGCATCCGGGGGGCCATCCCCGTCCCAACCGTGGGCCAGCTCACGCTGCGGGAAGAACGAGCGGGCGCGAGGGCGACAGGACGATTAGGGTAGGGGAGCCATGAACGTCCCTTTCGTCATTGAGACCACGCACCGCGGCGAGCGGGCGTATGACCTGTACAGCCGGCTCCTCAAGGACCGCATCATCATGCTGGGCACGCCCGTCAACGACGACGTGGCCAACATCATCGTCGCCCAGTTGCTCTTCCTCGAGTCCGAGGACCCCGACAAGGGCATCAACCTCTACATCAACTCGCCCGGTGGCTCCGTCACGGCCGGCCTCGCCATCTATGACACCATGCAGTACGTGAAGTGTCCGGTGTCCACCATCTGCGTGGGACAGGCCGCCTCCATGGGCGCCCTCCTGCTGCTGGCCGGTGCCAAGGGCAAGCGCTACGCCCTGCCCAACAGCCGCATCATGATTCACCAGCCGCTCGGCGGCGCTCAGGGCCAGGCCACGGACATCGACATCCAGGCCAAGGAAATCCTCCGCCTGCGCAGCTACATCAACGGCCTCATCGTCAAGCACACGGGCCACACCGTCGAGCGCATCGAGAAGGACACCGAGCGCGACTACTTCATGAGCGCCGAGGATGCCCGGCAGTACGGCCTCATCGACGAAGTCGTGGAGAAGCAGCGCATCATCTCTCCGTCCCCGTCCGCGAAGTAACGGCGCGTCGTCGCACCGCCCCCCGCTCTCATGGCGGAGCGGGGGCCGGGTGGGTGCTTCGAGCCCGCCCGTTGATTCCGCCCCCCGCCGCGCGCAGGTCCTACGCTGGTGCACCGAGCAGGCGCGAAACCCGCGCGCCGCCGTGCCCGCTCCCTCGGCTGCGAGTGTCCTGGCCGATGCCCAAACTTGGACACATGTCCTGGCCCCGCTCGCGCACCCTCCGTCGCCTCCTGCTACCCGCCGCCATCCTGCTTGGAGTGGGCTGCGTGGGGCCCACCGGTCGCCCGCCCGTTCCCCCCTCCTCGGCCTCCGTGCAGGCGGAGCTGGGCGAGCGCGACGTCATCCAGGCCGGTGAGGAATACGCCCGCAACAACAGCTTCGTCCTGGCCCAGGCCGGCGAGGCCGTGGAGATCCGCCCCAACCTCTGGCGCATCCGCTTCGGCTTGAAGGACAAGCCCGGCCGGGGCGTGGAGCTGGAGTTCGACGAGATTGCCCGCCGGGTGACGCGCGCCCAGGAGATTGAAATCCTCCCGGGCTCCACCACCACCCCCGACAACGTCCCCGGACGGGGAGAGGACGTGCCCTCCGGCGGTCAGGGGCGAGGACCCGTCCCCTGACGCGGCCGGAGCCGGCCGCTACGGCAGCGCGGTGACGCGATTCAACGCCGGGGCGGGCAAGGGGCTCGCCGCGCTGCTGTGCGCCTTCAGGTAGGCCTCCATCGCGTCGCTGTCCACGGCGCCACCCAGCCGGTTCGTCCCCTCGGGGAGCACCTCGACGCCATCACCCCCACTCGCGAGGTAGTTGTTCGCGGTGACGCGGTACTCCGCCGTCAGGCTCACTGGCACGCCGTTGATCCGGATGGACGCCGGGTCGACGCGGTTTCCGATGGGCGCCGACGCGCTGAACGCATAGGTGAAGCCCGCCGACGGAAGCAGCATGATGGTGGCTCCCGACGGCTGCCACTGCCCCTCCAGCAGTTGCTCGATTTGCGCGCCCGTCAGCGTCACGGTGACCAGGCTGTTGCCGAACGGCTGCGTGGTGAAGGCCTCGCCGTAGGTGACCTCTCCCTGGCCGATGTCCGCGCGCAGGCCGCCCGAGTTCATGAAGGCCACCTGCGCCCCACCCAGGTTCGCGGGCTTCGTCGCCTCCAACTGTGAGTCCGCGACGACGAAGCCCAGGGTGGACTGGCCCGCGGAGTCCGTCTGTGACCTGAGCGTCTGCGCCACCCAGCCGATGACCCGGTTGGCCCGCTGCTCGACGAGCCCCTGGTACTTCGTCACCAGCTCCTTCACCGCGCCGACCTCCTGCACGTCGCGAGTGACGATGACGTTGTTCGCTCGCGCCCCCACGACGTCGCCCGTCGCCTTGCTCAACGTCAGGTCGATGTCCGTGACGAGCCGCCCCATCGACGAGGCGCTCGTGACGACCTTGCCATCGATGACGCAGTTGTAGGCCTGATGCGTGTGGCCGCTGACGATGACATCCACCGCGTCGTTGAGGCCCTTGGCGATGCCCACGATGGCACCTGAGATGAGGCCGTCCGCACCCGCGCCCTTGCATTCGTTCACCAGCGAGCCCGGGGCCGGATTGCCGCCCTGGTGCACCACCACGATGATGGCTTCGATGCCCTGCTGCCGCAGCTCCGGCACCAGCGCGTTCACCGTCTGCACTTCGTCCTTGAAGGTGAGCCCCGCCACGCCCGTGGGGATGACGGCTTCCGGCGTGTTCTCCAACGTCATGCCGATGAAGGCCACCTTCACGCCCTCGAACTCGCGCACGTCGTAGCGGGGGAACAGCGTGCGGTCCACGCCCGTGGCCACGTTGGCCGCCAGGAACTTGAACTTCGCGCCCGGGAAGCCATCCCCGTCCAGGCAGCCATCCACCGGGTGGCAGCCGCCCGACTGCATGCGCAACAGCTCCGTGCTGCCCTCGTCGAACTCGTGGTTGCCCACCGCGACCAGGTCAAGACCAATCAGGTTCATCGCCTCGATGGTGGGCTCGTCGTGGAAGAGCGCCGACACCAGCGGCGAGGCGCCGATGAGGTCTCCCGCCGCCACCACCACCGTGTTCGGATTGGTGGCCCGCAGGGCCGCGATGTGCCGGGCGAAGTACGTCACGCCGCCCGCGTTCACCCGCACCGGCCCACCGTCGGGGGCCACGCCCGCCAGAATCTGGCTCGCGGGCTCCTCGAGCTGCCCGTGGAAGTCATTGAACGCGAGCACCTGCACGCTCACCGTGGTGGGACCCGAGTCGGGAGTCCCCGCGTCGGGTCTCCCCGCGTCGGGCGCCCCCGCGTCGGGTGTCCCCGAGTCGGGTGTCCCCGCGTCGGGTGTCCCCGCGTCCGGAGGCGGCTGCAGGACGGGGTGTTGCTCGCAGCGCTTGTCGTCGCAAACCCACTCCTTTCCCTCGGCCGGTGTGCCGTTGTCTTCACGGCAGTCGGCGGCGTCCTGGCACTCGTCACCTCCGCAGCCGCCATGGGCGAAGAGGAACATGCCGGTGACAAACGCTCCGGCGAGCAGGAAGACGCTGGGGCGCGCTCCCGGAAGTGACGAGCGCGGTGTGGCTTGAGGCATCGACGGAACTCCAACGAACGGGGAGGGGGAGCCTACTCAGGTTCGTGGAGGATGGCGCGCCCTTCATGGCGGCACGGTGAAGCTCGCGCCTCGACTTCGTCTCGACACGGGGTTGCGACTCATCGCCCTGCTTCAAGGAGCGGGTGGCGGCGCCTCGCCGCCGCACAGCAGCAACTCCGCGGGCCCCCCGGTGCGGCCCACGAGGACGGCGACCTGTCCGTGGGCGCGGCCGAAGCGCTCCGCCTCCGCGCGGGGCAGGCCCGGCACGAAGAGGCTCTGCTCGGACCAGCTCCCGTCCTCCGCCTCACCGATGGCGGGCGCCACCACCCAGCCGCCCGCGATGAGCTGGGAGGTCAGCCGCTCCTGTGCGCGCTGGTTCTCGTCCTTGCCCCGAGGGCGCGAACCCGGATTCCAGGCTGTCAGGAAGGCCCACTCCCGATGCCCCCGTGCCGCCAGGGCGGCGTCGAGGGCGGGGTGCAGCCTTCCAACTCGCAGCACCTGCTCCACGCCTTCCGTGGAACCATGGGGGCGAATGACATACCGCGTCGCCCGGTAGGCTCCCAGCAACCGCTCCTGGTCGAGCTGTCTCATCGCCTCATTCTCGCGTTGCCGACACCCCGCTGTCAGCCCCGGGGGCGACAGGTTCTGGCGAAAAGGTGTCTGGATATTCCCGGTGAATGTTCAGAACCCCTCAACGTCGGGAGCCCTCGCAACGTTCCAATGAGGGGGCGTTTGGACGTGGGGCGGATCCAGATGATGCGTCGTGCCGTGGTCGTCGCCGCGCTGTGCGGGGGCTTGGGGGGGACCGGCTGTGTTTCGGTGAGTCATGTCCAGACAGCCGACACGCTGGGCGCGGGCAAGTTCCAGATCGCCATCGAGCCGGGCGTCGGGGGCGCCGCCGTCATTGGTGAGAGCGGGGCGGCTGGCGTCTACTATCCACACATCGACCTCGCGGCGCGCTTCGGCGTGACGGAGCGCTTGGACCTGGGCGTGCGCTTCGGCTCGTCGCTGGCCGAACTCCAGTCGAAGTTCCTGCTCACCACCCCCGATGACCCGAACCTGGCCATCTCCCTGGCGCCCTCGGTGATGGGTGTCTTCGTGGGAAACGATGACGCCGCCGTGGGCAGCTACGTCAACCTGGCGGTGCCCCTGCTGGTGGGCTTCAAGACGGCGGGCGGCTCGGAGCTGGTGCTGGGGCCTCGCGTGTCCGCGACGCGAATCGCCGCGGGCAGCTCCACCGAAAACGCGGCGGTGAATCTGCTGAGCGTGGGTGCCTCGGTGGGCTACGCGCTGCGCGTCACCGAGGGTTTCCGCCTGATGCCCGAGGTGGGCATCTCCGTCCCCATCGTCGGTGAGTTCAACACCACGGATTCCAGCTCGGAGCTGGGCGCGGGCTTCGAGGGAGGCTTCGTCCAGTTCAAGCTGGGCTTCCTCTTCGGCCGCGGTCGTTCCATCCGGCGCGACGTGCGGGACTACAACACCGCCGACTCGAGCGACGTCGACATCTGACGTGGCTTCCCTTCGGGCCCGGGCAACGGCTGTCCTGGGCTCGGTGGGTGGATGATGGTCCTTGTCTCTGGGTGTGGGGCGCGCGCCCGTCCTTCTTCCGCTAACCTGCCCGGCTCCGGGCGTGCAGGGTCCGGTCAGAAAGAGGCTCGACATGGACTCGGTGGATGCGCGGCTGGAGCGACTGGAGCGCCGCTGTCGGCGGTTGCAGGGACTCACCTTCTCGGCGCTCGCGCTGGCGGGAGTGGGGCTGGGCACCGCGGCGTTGAAGCCCGCGCCGACGCTGGGGGGAGAGCTGGTGGCCTCGCGCCTGGTGCTCAACGATGCCCAGGGCCAGCGCCGGGCCTCGCTGGGGCTGGATGACTCGGGCGCCGCGGGGCTGGTGCTCCATGACGGCGCGGGACGTCCGCGCGCCTTGCTGGGCGTGGCGGGGGATGGCTCGCCCCGGCTGCGCTTCTCCACGGCCGGGGGCGAGTCCCTGGCCGAACTCACCGTGTACTCGGATGAAGCGCCGCGCCTGACGCTGTCCAAGCCCGGTGGCGTGGACCTGTTCGCGGTGGGGCTCCAGGTGGACGGCTCCTCGCGGCTGGAGCTGGCGGACGCGGACGGGCGGCCTCGCGCGATTCTGGGCGCGGATGAGCACGGCTCGCTGGGGCTGATGCTGGTGGACCGCCGGGGTCAGCCTCGCGTGGAGCTGAAGGTGAGCCCCGCCGACGGCGCCAGCCTGCGCGTGGAGGGCCGCGACGGCGAGGTCTTCCATGCGCCCGCCGTCCTGCAGTGACGCCACGTCACTGCTGGGGCGGAACGATTCTGTAGCCGCGTTGCAGGAGCGGGGCGAGGCGGTCGGAGATGTCCCAGGACTCCACCACCTTGCCGTCGCGCATCCGGTAGAGCGAGTGGCCGTTCAGCGCGAGGGGACGGGGCTTGCCCGTGTCGTCCGGGTGCTTCACGTCCGTGCCCTCGGCCTTCCAGTGCACCAGCACCATGTCTCCGTCCGCCACCACGTGGAGGACGTCGAAGCGCAGGTCCGGGAAGGCCTGGAACGTCGCCTCGGCCTGCTGGCGCACGGCGGCCGGGCCCACCACGTCCGTGGGCGCTCCCGTGGAGTGGTCCACGTAGTCCTCGGAGAACAGCTCCGCGACGCGGTCCAGCTTGCGCAGGTTGTAGAGCTCCTCGGTGAGCAGTCGCGCCTGCTGGCGGTTCTGCTCCTCCAGCGCGGCGGCGCGCTCCACCGGAGACACGGACGCACACGCGGACAGCATTCCGAGCACGCAGAGCCACATCGTCGTCGCGGGGCTTTTCATGGCCTGGGAAGCTGCGCAGCGCCGCCCAGGCCGTCAGCCCCCCGAGGTCCCCGAGTGTTCACCGCACATCAGGGCGACAGGTGCCCCAGGCCGATAGGCGAGGCGAGGCAGCTGTCCGGAATGCCGAAGGCATCCACCAGCGCCACCGCGTCCGGACGCAACTCCGTGCAGAGCTTCACGACCTCCTTGCGGATGGCCAGGGCCTTGTTGCCCTCCATGAGCCCGTTCTCCTGGAACCAGCCGCTCGACGACTCCAGGCACGACAGGCCATAGAGGTCGCACAACCGTCCCAGGACGACCTTGAGCCCCTCGTCCTTCACCGCCGCCACGCCGTGGAGGAACTGCTCCAGCACCACCCGCTCGATGTGCGCGTGCGCCAGCGCGACCAGGTGTGCCTGCACCTGGTTGAAGGCGCTGAACGCCTCCACGCCCGCGGACATCCGCTTGCGCAGCCGCTTCGCCACCGAGGCCAGCAGGTCCTCCTCGCGGTAGCGCAAGAGCCGGAGCTGGAAGTCGCCGTCGCGCAGGTGCTCGCTGCCGGTGCGCCGCGTCGCGATGGGGTTTCGGTCCGCCACCGACGTCGCCCTGTCGGCGATGAGCTTGAGCACCGCGAAGACGCGGTCATCCTCGAAGCGCTGCCGGTAGTCCGTCAGCAGGCTCTTGGCGACCAGCTGCATCAGCACCGTGTTGTCGCCCTCGAACGTCGTGAAGATGTCCGTGTCCGCCTTCAACCCCGGCAGCCGGTTGGCCTCCAGATAACCCTGGCCTCCGCACGCCTCGCGCGCCTCCTGGAGCACCGCCGTCACGTTCCACGAGGCATACGCCTTGAGACCCGCCGCCAGGGCCTCCACCTCCATGGAGTCCTCCTCCGTGCGCTTCACGTAGCGCTCCACCAGGTACTCCAGCGCGAAGTCGAGCGCGTACGTCTTCGCCAGCGGCCTCAGCAGGCGCAGCTGGTGCGTCTGGTGGTCGAGCAGCCGGACTTCCGTTGCGCCCGGAGGACCGAACTGCCGGCGCAAGTCCGCGTAGCGCACGGCGATGGTCAGCCCGCTCTTGGCTCCGCTCAGCGACGCGCACGCCACGCTCACCCGCCCCGCGACGAGCGTGCCCAGCATGGTGAAGAAGCGCCGTCCGTCGCTGGAGATGGAGCTGGTGTACTCGCCGTCGGCGCTCACCTGGCCGAAGCGGTCCAGCAGGTTCTCCCGAGGCACCCGCACGTGGTCGAACCAGATGCGGCCGTTGTCCACGCCGTTGAGCCCCATCTTCCGGCCGCAGTCCTCGATGCGCACTCCGGGAAGCAGCCTGCCGCGCTCATCGCGCAGGGGCACCAGGAGGGCGTGCACGCCCAGGCCCTTGCCGCCCACCTCCAGCTGCGCGAACACCGTGGCGATGCGGCCGTGGACCGCGGCGTTGCCAATCCACTCCTTGCGCGCGGAGTCCGACGGCGTGTGGACGAGGAAGTTCCCGGCCTCCGCGTCGTAGCGCGCCACCGTCTCCACGTCGCGCACGTTGGAGCCGTGGCCCAGCTCGCTCATGGCGAAACAGCCGGGCAATTCCAGCGTGGCGACCTTTGGCAGGTACTCGCGGTGGTGCCGCTCCGTGCCGAGGAAGAGGATGCTCGCGCCGAACAGGCCGAAGTGGACACCCGCCTTCACCACGAGGCTCATGTCGAAGAACGCCAGCGTCTCGAACGCGGCGATGAAGGCGCCCAGGTCCGCGCCCGCCTCGTCACCTTCCGGGAAGGCGATGCGGCCCAGGCCCTCGTCCGCCAGTTGCTTGAGCCAGTCGAAGACCTGCTCGCGCTGCTTCGCCGTGTCCTGCGTGGGCTGCTGGCGGAAGGCCGGGTCCTCCAGCCACGTGCGCACCTTCGAGCGGACCTCTGGGTACTTGCGGTCCAGCACCGCGCGCAGTGCCTCCGGGGCGAAGGACGTGGGCTCCGTGGGGCCGATGCGCCGTGGCTCGTGCGCGGCGGAGGGGACGAGGGCGCGCACGGCGTCCCGGCTGGAGACCCCCAGCACGGCCTCGACAGAGGCCAGCGCGCGCACCAGTTCGGGGACGGACGGGGGCAGCTCCTTCGTGCCGGAGACCAGCTCGGCCAGCTTCGCGCCCAGCTCCGCGAGGCTGTCCTGGGGACTGAGGGCCAGTCGCGTGGCGGCGGCGCGGATGTGCTCGCGCACCAGCGCCAGCTCGTTGGAGGTGGGCGGCAGCAGCGGGTCCAACCAGCGCGCGAGCACGGAGGTGGAGCGCAGGTCCAGCCAGGGCTGGGCGCGGGCCGCGTTGCCGAGCATCCGTATCTCCGCGGGTGTCAGCTCTCCGTCCGTCCAGGCCACGTACAGCATGGGCACCAGCGGCGCGAGGCGCGGCAGCGACAGCAGCTCCTTCGCGGTTGGACGAATCTCTTCCACCATAAGTCGACACTCCAGCAGGCGAGGGAACGGGCGCAGTGTGGACAGCATGGCGCCGGGCGGCAATGGGAGAGAGCACTCGGCTGTCGGGCAGGCGGGCGGGCCCTGCATGCCGGGGCCGGAGAGTGTCCCTAGCTTGCCACGTCATGGACGAGCCCCAGGACCTCACGGAGATGGAGATTCTGCCCCAGCCGGGCGCCCACGGCTTTGACGGCGCCAGGGAGCGCGGCAGGCACGAGATGCATGGCCCCTTCGTGCTGCCCCCCGGGCCCCAGGGCTTCTCGTTCTCCCTGTACCAGTCCACCGGCGCCGCGTTGATGCCGGGGCACCGGCTGGAGTTGCTCGACAACGGCGCGGTGTTCGACCGGATGCTGGAGGACATCCACGCGGCGCGGGAGAGTGTCCACATCCTCGTCTACATCTGGCGGCCGTGTGACGTGTCGGACCGCATCATCGAGGCGCTGGTGGAGCGCTCCCGCGCGGGTGTCGCGTGCCGCGTGGTGGTGGACCCGGTGGGCAGCGAGGAGCTCAGCGGCGACAAGGACTTCGACCAGAAGGTGGAGAAGGTGCTCTGCGAGGCCGGGGTGGAGGTTCACTACTACCGGCTGCTCGCGGGCAAGGTGATGGGGCGCCTGTTGGGGCGCACGCACCAGAAGCTGGTCATCATCGACGGACGCATCGCGTACACGGGCGGCTTCGGCTTCTGGAAGGTCTGGGAGGGCAACGGTCAGTCGCCCGAGGAGTGGCGCGACACGAGCGTCCGTGTCGAGGGCCCCGCCGCGCGCGAGATGCAGCTCTCCTTCTCGCGTTACTGGCAGGAGTCGGGCGGCGGACTGCTGCCTCCGAGCACCTTCCCGGAGCCCGCGCTGGTGGGTGACTCCGAGGCGTGCTTCGTGGAGAGCTCGGGCAAGCTGGGCATCACGGATGCGGAGCGCATGGTGCGCATGGTCATCGCCGCCGCGCGTGAGCGCCTGTGGATCGCCAACGCGTACTTCTCTCCGCCCAACGAGATTCTGGAGCAGCTGGAGGAGAAGTGCCGGCAGGGCGTGGAGCTTCGCATCCTGGGCCCCGGACCCATCCATGACGTGAAGGTCATCCGTGCCTCGCAGCGCTCCACGTACGAGCGACTGTTGGACGCGGGCGCGCGCATCTACGAGTACCAACCGTCGATGATGCACGCGAAGACGATGCTCGTGGATGACTGGCTCGCCGTGGTGGGCTCCACCAACATGGACTCGCTGTCGCTCAACAAGTTGGGTGAGGGCTCGCTCGTCATCAACGACGCGGAGTTCGTGCGCAAGATGGAGCGCTGCTGGGCGAAGGACCTGCGTGTCTCCAAGGAAATCTCGCTGGAGAACGGGGGCCGCACCAACCCGTGGCGACGGTTGGCTCGCAGGGCCACGCAGTTGGTGGGCCATGACCGCTGACGGTCAGCGCGGGTTCGTCACGCCGACCTGACGACAGGACTCGAGCACAGGACAGGTGGAGCACCGGGGCCGCGAGCCGGTGCACACGTGCTTGCCGAAGGGCACCAACAGGCGATTGAGTTCCACCCAGTACCTGCGCGGGAGCTGCGTCTCCAGGGCCGCCATCGTCGCCTCGGGTGAGTTGGCCTTCACGTAGCCCCAGCGGTTCGTCACGCGGTGCACGTGGATGTCCACGCTGATGGCCTCGTGGCCGCAGGCGATGCCGAGCGCCAGGTGCGCGCACTTGGGCCCCACGCCCTTGAAGGTTTGGAGCACCTGGGCGTCACAGGGCAGCTTTCCGCCGAACTCGTTCCGGGTGCGCACGGCGATGGCGTGGAGTTGGTGCGCCTTGGCGTCGTGGAAGGTGACGGGGCGGATGAGGGCGTCGAGGTCGTCGGGGCGCATGCTCGCGAGCGCTTCGGGGGTGGAGGCGCGCTGGAGCAATGCGAGCGCGGCGGGCAGGCTCACTTCATCGAGGGTGCGGATGGAGAGGATGCAGGCGACGAGCTGCTCGAAGAGGCTGTCGTGGCCTCGTGCCGCGAGCGCGAACATCGCCGCGTCCGCGAAGTCACGCACCGCTTCGCGCACTCGCGCCAGCACGTCGTCGATGTCGAAGGGAACTTTGTCGGCGCGCGGCTCGGGTTCGGTGACCACGCCTGTGTTGTCCGGACGTGCGCGCACGGTTCGCGTGCTGGTCCGGGACGGTGCCTGACGGCTTGTCGCGCGGCGATTCCGGGGTGTCGTCGCCATCCCTCTCCTCCCTGGGTTTCGAGGGAAGATGAGGACCTTCACGGGAACGGGTCCGCGGGTGCCTCCTGCCCGGTGGCAGGGCAGGGGAGCGCGTCAGCCGGGCGGCTTCGTCAGGTCCAGCGCGTACCAGTGGTCGCAGCCGAAGTGCCCGGTTCTTCCCAGGGGCGCGCACAGCGGAGTGAAGCCCAGGCGCCGGTAGAGCTTCTGGGCCTGGGTCATCGAGGCGAGGGTCTCCAGGTAGCAGCGGTGGAAGAACGCCTCGCGCGCGAAGTCGAGGCAGCGGCGCACCATGCGCTCGCCCACTCCCAAGCCCCGGGCCTCGGGCAGGAAGTACATCTTGCGCAGCTCGCACACGCTGGGGTCGCCGCCTTCCAGTGGTGCGATGCCACCTCCTCCCAGGATGCGGCCCGCTCGCTCCACCACGAAGTAGGCGTGGCGGGGGTGCGCGTAGGCGGCGGACATGGTGTCGACCTCCGCGTCATGCAGCGCGAAGCCGGGGCCATCCGCGCCGAACTCCGGCATCACCGCGCGGATGATGGAGGCGATGTGCTTGTCGTCCTGGGGCTGAATGGGACGCAGTCGCAGTTCGTCAGTACTCATGCGGGGCACACGGTTTCATGGATGCGGACCGAGGGCCAGAGAGACCCAGGGGCTGACGGGTGCGTCGGGGTGCACGCACCTGTTGTGCACCCGGCTGCACAGGTGGCACACAGCCGGCGCACCCTGAAGTGGGGCCCCGGTTTCCTCCCCTGGGAGAACCCAGGCATTCTGGGTGGCATGTCCGTTGTAGAGGGGGAACCCCATGTACTGCCCTGACTGCCGACAGGAGCGCCTGGGTCAATTCAGCCAGTGCGCCTTGTGCGGTACGGCGATGACCTCGCGCCCCCGTTCCGAGCTGGAAGCGGAGCTTGCTCACGTCCACTTCCTCCTGTCCGAGCTGACTCGCTGGGATTCCTCCGAGGTTCCCTCCAACGTCCGGCGCTTCCTCTCCGAACGCTACGAGCGGCAGTCTCGAATCCTCCTATCCGTGCTCGCTGAGTCGCCCGCTCCTGTCGCGGGGACCGGACAGCGTGCCGCTCGGGTGGAGGTCGTCGCGGACACTGGCGAGGCGCGGACGGTCGTGGTGGCTTCGCCGGAGATGGCGGGCACGGGCGAGGCGGCTGCGCGGGCAAGCGCCATGCGCCACGCGGCTTCGGGCGAGGACGCGGTGCGGGCGGGCGTGACGGGCTCGGCGGCTTCGGGTGACGACGCGGCGCACGCGGGCGTGGTGAGCCACACGGATGCGGACGCGCTGCACTCAGGTGCGACGGGCTTCGCTGCATCGGGTGACGACGCGGCACGGCCGGGCGTGATGCGCCACACGGATACGGACGCGGTGCAGTCAGGTGTGACCGGCTTCGCGGCTTCGGGTGACGACGCGGTGCGGGCGGGCGTCGTGCGCCACACGGATACGGACGCGGTGCAGTCAGGTGTGACCGGCTTCGCGGCTTCGGGTGATGACGCGGTGCGGGCGGGCGTCGTGCGCCACTCGGATGCGGATGTGGTGCAGTCAGGTGTGACAGGGCTCGCGGCTTCGGATGTGGCGCAGGCGAGTGCGATGCGCCAGGCGGCCTCGGGCGAGGACGTGGCTCGGGCGGATGGGTTGCACCTCGCGGCCTCGGCGCTCTCGGATGAGGAACTGGCGCGTGCGGATGCGACGCCCCGCGCGACTTCGGATGCCGTGGAGTCCTCTGTCGCCTCTCCGCGGGACGCGGCTCGACTTCCTTCGGTGGTTTCGAGGGACGCCGCGGCGCGAGAGGCTGCCGCCGCCGCGAGTGCCGCGCGTGCGGCCTCGGGAGCCTCGGTGGTTTCGGGTGAGGAAGCGGCGCGGTTGCTGGCTGCTTCCGTGGAGGCGGCTCGTGCCTCGCGACGTGATGCGACGTCGGCGCCTCGCAACCAGGCTTCGGCCGCGCAGCAGGCCCGTCCCGGTGCTCCGAATCGGGTGAAACCTCCGACGCAGCGAGAGCCTGGGGCGGAAGAGCTCCCTCTGCCCGAGAACCCCTCACAGCCTTCGTTCGAGGCGCCTCCGCCCCGGAATGCGACGGCGCGACTCGTCGAGGAAACCTCCACGTGGAATCGCGTGTGGAGGCCGTTCCTCTACGAGAGCATCATGTGGTTCGTCGGTGCCTTCCTCATCCTCTCGGGCACCCTCTACTTCGTCTTCGAGAGCTGGGCCGGAATGTCCTCCGTCACCCGCTCGCTCACCGTCTTCGGCATGACCGTGGGCTACTCCGCTGGCTTCTCCGTCTGGGGCGCGTACCTCGCCCGTCGCGAGGCGCTGCGCAACCCGGGGCGCATCCTCGGAATCATCGGCTCCGCGTCCGCGCCGATCGCCGGCATCGCGCTGGGGCCCATGGAGTTCGGAGACGCGCTGCTGCTCGGGGGCGTCAACACGGTGATGCTCATCCCGCTGCTTCTCGGCTGGGCCGTGGGCGCGGCCTTCCTCGTGCGCAAACCGGCGGATGCGTTCGATGCGCCTTCGCGTCCCTTCGTCCAGGTGGCCCTCGTCGCGAGCACGCTGATGATGGGACTGGCGCCGCTGGCCGCGAAGCTCGGCGGCACCGCGCTGTGGCTGAACATCCTCCCGTGCGTCCTCTTCTTCCTGCTGTCCGCGCGACCCGTGGCCAGGCCGCGCGAAGGCGCCGAGCTCACCTTCGCCCTGGGCGCGCCCCTCTACCTGCTCCTCGTCTACGCCGTCCGCCTCCATGTGGCGCTCGTCGATGCCGGAACGCCGCCGGACGTGCGCGTCTATGCGCCCTTCCTCGCGTTCCTCCTCGCCGCCATGCAGCGCTTCCGCTCGCTGCCCGCCGAGCGCGCGGCGGATCCGCTCGCCCTGGGCGTGGCCTCGCTCCAGGTGATGTGTCTGGTGGCCGCCATCGGCGCGCCGCCGCCGACCTTGTTCGTCACCGCCGCCGTCACCACGTGGACCCTGGTGTCCCTGGCTCGCGGCGCCATCGGTCGCCTGCCGTGGGTGTACCCCGCCTATGCGGCGTCCTACTTCGCCTATGCCACCAGCGGGCAGCTCATCCCCGGCCCCCTGAAGCGCTTGATCGCCGCGCTCAAGGCCGCGCTCGGCTACCCCGACGCGGGCAAGCTGCCCTTGCAGTACGGCGCCCTGACGGCGATGCCGTTCATCCTCGCCGGCGTCGTGCTCGCGGTGTCGCGCCTGTGGCGCGGTGAGCGCACGGGCAATGCGCGGGACATCGCCTTCGCGGAGGTGCTCTTCCGCTCCACCGCCGTGGCCAGCGTCGTCTTCACCGTCTACGGTCTGGCGGGGCCCGACACACGCCCGGGCTTCTGGAGCGTGCTGGGGCTGTCCCTCCTGTGCCTGGTCACGGGTCTGCTGGTGGAGCGCTTCTACCTGACCGTCGTGGGCGCGCTGCTGTCGCTGCTGGTGCCGGTGCTGGCCGCCGACGTGCTCTCGGTTCCGGCCGCTGCCGTCGTGTCCGGGCTGCTGTCGCTCGCGCTCGCGGGGGTCTGCACGGTGTGCACCGCGCGGACGCGCTCGTTGCTGGCGCCCATCGCGGGGCTCATCGCCACCGCGGGCTTCTGCATGGGCCTCGTGAGCAACTTCGGCTTCGTGGCCATGACGGGCGCGGTGCTGTGCGCGGTGAGCACGCTCGTCGTCGCGTGGGCGCTCCGGAGTGAGTACGCCATGGCCTATGCCGCCCTCCTGGCGGCGGCCCTCGTGCCGAAGTTCGCCATCCAGGTCTCGTCCACCGCGATGGCGTTCTCGCTGGTCTTCGTGGCGCTCGCCCTGGCGGTGCTGGCCGAGCGAGGACGGCTGCTGCGCCTGCTGGGCGGGGTCGCCGTCTTCTACGCGCTGTTCGGTTTCGTGGCGGGTGCCGTCGGCCAGGTGAGCGGACTGGGGCTGGTGGTGCTCCTGGCCGCGGCGGCCATCGCCGTGGTGTCGCGCACGTTCCCCCTCAGCCGGCCGCTGGCGGTGTTCATCGCCGCCTTCGCGCTGCTGCCCGACATCTCGAACTTCTATGCGCCCTGGAATGGAATGATGACGCCGGGGATGTCCCTGGGGTTGTTCCTCCTCTGGGGTCTGGGTGCCTCGCTCTGCGCGGCGCGATGGGGGCGCGGCGCGAGCACCACGGTCGCCGGACTGGTGGCGTGGGTCTTCCCGCTGGTCGCCGTGGTGGAAGCGAGAAGCTCACAGGGCGGCATGTTCCTGCTCGGCGCGGCCTTCGTGGCCCTGCTCACCGCGCGGGCGATGCCGGCCGGGCTCAGCGTCGCGGTGGCGGCGCTGTATGCGACGATGGGCCTGTATTCGGAAGGCCCCGTGGTGCTGCTGGGGTTGTCCGCCGTGCTGGGGCTCCTGGCCGTGGCGGAGGAAATCCCGGCGGTGTTGGCCGTCGGCGCGGGAGGAAAGCGATTCGCGTGGGTGGCCACCCTGGCATCGGCCCTGGTGCTGGCCATCGTGGTGGTGCGCTGGGACGATGCGCATCCCGCGTGGATGGTCTCTGGCGCGATGCTGCTTCCGCTGCTGTGGACGCGCGCCACCCGGCAGCCCGTCTTCGCCAGCCTCGCGGTGCCGTATGCCTTCGTCGGCTTCCTGGCGATGGGCGGCACTCCGCCCACCTGGGCGTATGCGCTGCCGCTGGTGTCGCTCGCCGTGGCACGGGCCGTCGCCCATGTGCCCGCGTTCAGCTCCCTGCTGCTCCGCTCGAACGAGGAGAAGGAGCGCGACGCGCTGTCCCTGTGGATGCAGTTGGCCCTCGCCTGCCTCACCCCGATGGTGATGATGGCGCCCTGGATGGGGCCGGTGCCCGTGTACTTCCTCACGGCGTCGCTGGCGTTGATGCCCGGGCCGCGTCCGTTCATGCGGGTGTGCGGCGCTTCGCTCCTGCTGCTCGTCATTCCGGAGGCGAGGCCTGTCGTCACCAGCATGCTGCTCGCACTGGCCCTGGCCGAGCACCATGCGCCCTCCGCTGTCTGGGCCTTCTTCCGGAGCCCACCGGATGTCTACCTGCGTCGGGCCTCCGTCATCACCGCGCTGGCCATCGCGGTGCTGCCGGTGCTGGATGACCCGTCGCCGCCGCGACTGGCGGGGCTCGCGGCCGTGGTGGCGGCGTCCGCGTTCCTGCTGTCGCGCCGGTGGCTGCTGGTGCCCGCCGTCTGGGTGCTCGCGCTGGCGACGGCGGGACGGACCGAGGCGTATGACTTCCTGGAGTGGAGGCCGGAGACGGGGCTCGCCGTCATCGCGGTGGCGCTGGGCGCGGGCCTGTTGTCCGCCCTCTGCCAGTCCGGAGCGGTGCAACGCGCGCTCAGCGCGGTGGCGTTGAAGCTTGCTCCCGGTCTGGAAGGCACCTGGAGCGAGCCGCTATGGGTGGGGAGCGCCGGAGCGCTCGCGCTGCTGCTCCTGGGACGACTGGCGGATGCGGGGCCGGGAGCGCTGGCGCCGCACGTGGCGGCGGGCGCGGTCCTCACGTCCTTGGTGCTGATGGTCGCTCGTGAGCGGTGGATGGCGAACGTGGCCACCGTGCTGCTCGCGGCTTCGCTGGTCGCCGCGGTGCCGGTGTTGTGGCTCCCCGCCGTCATCAGTGGCGCGGGCCTGGTGCTGTGCGTGGGGGGCATGGTGCTCGACTCGCGCGGGGTGCGCGTGGGCGCGGCCCTGCACCACGGCGGCTGGGTGCTGGCCCTGCTGTCGCTGGCCTCGCTGAGAGACCTGGAGCACCCGGCGACGCCGCTGTGCTTCCTCTTCGGGCTGGCCTCCGCGTGGACGGTGGTGTGGCGTCGGCGCGAGCGCGAGGTGGTGGGCTGGCTGGCCTCACTCGCGGCGGCGCACGGCTCGCTGATGCACCTGGGCGCGGTGTACTCGTCCGGGCGGGGCTCGGAGTTCATCCTCCCGCACTTCGGCGCGGCCAGCGCCGTGCTCGCCACGTTGGCGCTGTTCCTGGCGGGCGCGAAGCTCCGGCGGGGTGTGGGCCTGGGCTTCACCGTCGTCGCGCTCACCGAGGTCCTCCTAGGGTTGTCGTTCCTGGGCGCGACGGGAGATGCCTTGCGCGAAGCACTGGTGGCCTGCATCGCGCTGGCGGTGCTGTTCGTCGCGCTCGTGCGCCACGCCGCCGTGGAGAAGGACGAGCCGGCGGCGTTCCTCGCCCAGGCCGTGCTCGCGCTGGGCTACCTGTCCGTGCGCCTGCTGGGCATGGGGACGAGCCCGAGCACTGGGGACAGCCTCGCGGCCCTCGTCGGGGGCGCCCTCTTCACGGGCCTCTACTTCTTCGTGCAGCGCGAGGGCTCCAGCCTGGCCGTCTTCCGCAGGCCCGCGCTGTGGGGCGCATACCTCTTCCCGCTGGCGGGGTTGTTGTCAGCGCCCTGGGGTGAGCCGCTCCAGGTGGCGGCCCTGCTCGTGGGACACGCCGCGCACTTCGCCGCGCTGGCGTCGCATCCGACGCGTCGAGGGGTCGCCTCGCTCGCGTCGGTGGTGGCCTTCAACGTGGCGCTCTACCTCGTGTGGCAGGGCACCGGCCAGGGCGAGCCGCAGTTCTACGTCATCCCCGCGGGGCTCTCGCTGCTCGCGTTGCTGCGCGTGTTCCGAGGCGCCATCGACGAGGACACCTACGCGCGGCTGCGCGCGCTGGCCGTCACCGTCATCTACGTGGCGGGAGCGTGGAAGCCGCTGATGTTCAGCGACGGCAGCGCGATGCTCCTGTGCGTGTTCCTCTGCGTGGTGGGCGTGGGCTTCGGCATCGCCCTGCGCATCCGCTCCTACGTGTACCTGGGCACCGCGTTCCTGGTGACGTGCATCGCGGCGAACCTCGTGCGCTTCGGCATGAGGGACCACCGCGTGGCCGCCGCATCGCTGTTCCTCCTGGGCCTCTTCGTCATCGGCTCCATGGTGATGCTCAGCGCCCACCGTGCCGCACTCCTCCAGAGGTACGCACGGGTTCGCGCACTGCTGTCCACCTGGGAGGGCTGACACTTCGAGTTCTTGGCGGCACCCCCAAAAACGTGGGATTGAATGCGGCGCCAACTTTCGGAAGGTCCTTCGGTTGTCCCGTCTTCGCCTGCTCGCCACCGTTCCGCTGTGCGCTCTCATCGGCTGTGCCACCGTGCAGTCGCGCGAAGTGGGGACCGCCCTGGAGGTCCCGTCACACGCGGCGGTGGCACCCTCCGAGCAGGTCGTGACGGCACCCGCCGCCGAGGGTGTGGGGGCGGTGACACCGGGTGAGTCCGCGGCCGAGGCTTCCGCTCAAGCGCCCACGACGGTGAAGAGCGGTGAGTCGGCGACGCCGGAAGCCGCCGAGGGAGCGCCGCACACCGAGGTGGCGCCGCGAGTCGTGTCCACCGTCGTCCTCGAGGAGAAGGAGCGCCCCCTCGTGACGGGTGTCATCGCGGCCGCGCTGGAGGCTGTCGCCCTCGTCGTGCGCCCCGCCACCGACATGGAGGGCTTCTGGGATGCGTACCGCACGCCGATGCAACTGGCGCGGCTCATCGTGTCTCGCTCCATGCAGCTCGTCGGTGAGCGCAACCTCGCGAAGGTCAGCCGGGGCATGCCGAACGACTGCTCTGGCTTCGTGCGTCTGGCCTATCTCTCCGCCGGCATCGACCTGGTCGCGCATGGCTTCCTCGCGGGAGAGAACGCCGTGTCCGCCATCTTCCGTCGCGCCACGGATGGCAAGCGGCTGCACCACCGCGCGCCGCGTCCCGGAGACCTCGTGTTCTTCCGCGAGACGTACGACCGCAACCGCGACGGCCGTCGCAATGACGGGATGACCCATGTCGGCGTGGTGGAGGGTGTGGCAGAAGATGGCACCGTCACCTTCATCCACCGAGGCAGCAAGGGTGTGGCCCGCAGTCGGATGAACCTGTCACACCCGGAGAAGCATCAGCTCGCGCAGGGTGGCCCCGTGGTGAATGACTTCCTCCGGCCCGCGACGAAGGGTGCGCGCGCGTACCTCACCGGCGAACTCTTCGTGGCCTTCGCGTCCCCCGATGGACTGTAGTTTTCCAGTCGTCAACTCACACCCCGCGTGGCTTTGAAGCTCCGTGCGGTTGATGCGTCATGACGGCATGAGAATCGTGCTGCTTATCGGTGGGTTGCTGCTCGCGTCGGGCTGTCACCTCCATGCGCGCCCGCCGAACCGCCCCTCGCTCCCGCGGCCCCCTCCGCCCTCGCGGCCGTCCTCCATGTCCTACAATGAGGCGGTGGACCGGGGCTTCGGTGAGTGTCGCTCGCGCCGCTATGACTGCCGCCTCAAGGAGGCGCACCGGACGGGCAACGACATCTGGAAGGTGAAGTTCTTCGCCGCCGCTCCCGGTGCGCGAGGCCACCTGCATCTGGAGTACGACGCCTTCTCCCGCAACCTGCTCAGGGTGGACGAGAAGGTGAAGGCCCGGCGCGATGACCGGGACGATGACGACGACTGGGATGACGACGACCACCGTCATGGCCATGGCAAGGGCAAGAAGAAGGGCCACGCGCGGCGCGACGACTGAGCACCACCGATGGGGCCGGGGGTGACACGCCTCCCGGGTTTCAGCCGCCCTTCTTGTTCAACTTCTGGATGGCCCGGTTCGCCTCGTCCTGGCCGCAGTCGCCGCCCTTGGTGCTGCCCAACTCGGCGAGTCGGATGAGGGCGGGGACCGCGTCCGTGTTGCCCAGCACGCCCAGCCGCTTCGCGGCGGCCCTGCGCACGCCGCACTCCTTCGCCTCCAGGGCCTTGGAGTAGGCCACCACCAGGTCCACCTCGTCAGCGAGCTCCGAGGAGTCCAGGTAGCGAAGCGCCCCCCACTGCTTCAGCGAGTACTCGTCCTCGACGAGGGACTCGAAGTGAGGGCGCACCCGTTCCTTCGGGAGGGTGGCCAGCAGTTTGCGCACGGGTTCGTCGATGTCGCCGCGGCCGAAGTCCTCCGCGAGCCCATCCAGCACGGAGTCCTCCACCTCCGCGCGCCCGTCCACGTCCAGCGTGGCGAGCAGCACCCGCTCCTTGTCGTGGTTGCGCAGCGCGTGGTGGGTCGCCGCGAGCGCGCGCCGCACCGAGGGCTGTTTCTGCTCCTCGTTCGACGTCGCGTTCAGCAGCGCCAGCGCTTCGTTGCTCTTTCCAGCCTTCAGCAGCGACATGGCGCGCACGGCGGGGCTGTTCAGATGTACCACCAGGGCCACGCCGCCGCCCAGGAGCACCACCGCTCCGAGCACCGCAGCCGCCTGACGCGGCTTCGCGCGCGCGAGCACCACCGTCCTGCCGAGTCCCTCCTTCAGCTTCGGGGGGATTTTCAGGGCCGCGCCGAGTCGGGACAGGCCCGCGCCCAGCGTGCTTGTCGCCGTGCGCAGGGAGCTTCCGAGGGAGCGCACCCGCTGGGAGATGGGAGCCAGCGCCGCGCGCGTCCGTTGGACCGCGGGGGCCAGTCGCACCATGAGGGCGTTCTGCTTCTCGAAACGTACGCCGAAGGGAGGCCCCTCGGCCGCCTGCTGGCAGCGGTAGAGCTGGAGCTGTTCCTCGCGGCCGGGGAGGGTGATGGAGCCGCACGGCTCGACGTCCGCTCCTGCGCGATTGCGCGCCAGGTTCACCGCCTCCGTGAAGGTCACCTGTCCCGCGGAGGCGACGTGCTCCACCGTCTCCACCACTTCCATGGGCTCGCCCAGCACGGTGTCGGCGGTCAGCAGCACCTCGCCGGCATGCAGACACACGCGCACGTGCAGCCGCTCCTCGTTTGGCAGCGACTGATTGTGGCGCCACAGCCGGTCCTGCATGGCCATGCCGCACAACACGCCGGCGGTGGGAGAGCGGAACACCACCAGCAGGGCATCGCCGCGCTTCTGCACGAGGCGTCCCTCGTGCTCTCGCACCAGGGGCATCAGCAGCCGGTCATGCGTCTCCAGCATCCGCGCGTTCTCTTCGTGCGTCTGCCGGCTGGTGCGCTCGGTGAAGCCCTGGATGTCGGTGAGCATCACCGTCAGGTTCTGAGGCTTCACCGTCGACGTGCTGCCAGACAGCGAGGGCCGCGTGCCGAAGGACGCCGTGCCCGTGCGCATCGCCACGGGCGCGGACGCCGCGCTGTCGGGGCCCGTCGAGGACTCCATGCCGAACGCGGCGGTGCCTCGACTCGAGCGGCTCGGAAGAGGGGCTGACGCTTCTTCCGCGCCGAAGACGGACGTCCCGCTGGGGCCGCTGCTCGCTGCTTCTCCCGCGCCGAAGACGGATGTGCCGGACGGCGTGGTGCTGGTGGTGGGAGCGCTGACGTAGGCGGGCGTGCCCAGGCCGGGCGTGAAGGCGGACAGCGACGAGTGCGCCGCGGCCAGCGCATCCGCCAGCTCGTGCGCGCTCTGGGGCCGCTTGGCCGGGTTCTTCTCCAGGAGGCGCATCACCAGCGACAGCAGACCGATGTAGCGCGACAGGGAAGGCGCTGCCCTGTCCAACGGGAGCGGGGCGTGGGAGGCGTGCTGGGCGAGGAAGTGGCGCGCCTGCGGCCCATCGAAGGGGAGCCGTCCGGACAGCACGCGGTAGGTCAGCACGCCAAAGGTGTACAGGTCGCTGCGCGTGTCCACCTTCGCGCCCACTGCCTGCTCCGGCGACAGGTACTCCGGGGTGCCGAGCACCACGCCGACCTGACTGACGTTGCTCTGCGCGTCCGGCTCCACCAGTCGAGCGATGCCGAAGTCCAGGAGCCGGGCCTGCTCGCCGCGCACGCCGGGGGAGATGAAGACGTTCTCCGGCTTCAGGTCCCGGTGGATGATGCCCTTCTCGTGGATGGCGGACAGGCCCTCCGCGAGCTGGTGGAGCAGCGGCAGCGCGCGTCCCGGCGGCATGGCGCCCCGGGTGAGCACGTCGTAGAGGCTCTCGCCTTCCACGAACTCCATCACCAGGCACGCGTGGTCGCCGGACTCACCGAAGTCGACGATGTGCACCACGGCGGGGTGCTCGACGGCGGAGAGGAGGCGGGCCTCGCGCTTGAAGCGCTCGGCCATGCCGGGCTGGGCGTTGAGGTCGTGGTGAAGGACCTTGATGGCCACCTTGCGGCCCAGGGAGACCTGTTCACCCAGGTACACTTCGCCCATTCCGCCCGAACCCAAGGGACGGAGTACTCGGAAGCGACCGTCGAGGACGAGGGAGTCGGGAGCCAGCACGCCGGGCGCATATTGTCCGACTTCAGTCCGGCGCGCATGACGAACAACACATGCGGCCCTGGGGTCCCCCAGCCCCGTTGGTTGCCCCCCGGGCGGGGGATTGTCATAAATTTCGGGCGCTTGGACCCCGTGGTAGTTTCCAGGCTCCCGCGATGGCCAACGAGAGCGACTCCCCCAAGCCCACCGCGGCGCCCGATGCGCGCGCCGCCGCACCCGAGCTGCGCCTGCTGGACCGCAGGGCGTTCGTGGGCTTCCCGGCCCTGGAAGTCGTGCCGGGCCTGCGCATCTCCGACTTCGCGCTCCAGATTCCGGACGTCAGCTTCCCGTTCAACGTCAGCGCCGGTGCCACGCGTTATCAGCGCAAGAAGTTGCACTTCGGCTTCCTGGAGCTGTCCGTCGACGCGGACCTGGTGACGCGACGGGTGGCGGAGCTGGCGGGGCGACTCGCGGGCCTGGAGGAGGTGCGGCTGCACTTCCGTCCCGGATACCTGGAAGGACAGGGCCGACTGCCCGCGCCGGAGCGCACGCCCTTCACGTTCAAGGTGGCCTTCGACGCGGACGGGGAGAAGCTCGCCGTCTATCTCTACGACGTCCGCCTCTACGGGTTCTCTTCCACGCCGTCGGTGCAGGTGCCCGGGCTCCTGTCCGCGGCCGTGGGTGCGCTGGCGCTGGTGCCGGACGTGGAGGTGCGCGGTGCCTCCGGCTTCTCCACCCGCGTGCTGCCCGCGCTGTGTCAGCTCGCGGCGGTGAGCCGTGGGTACAAGATGCCGTCGCTGGACACCGCGCGCCTGTCCGCCGCGGAGGTGTCCAGCACGGGGCTGCGCCTGCGCTTCGCGGCCGGTGGCCTGCCTCCGCCGTCCGCGCCGGATGAGGAACTGCTCCTCACGCTGGAGGGCGCGCGGGCCTTCGCGGACGCGGAGGGACTCGTCGCCCAGGGCCGGCTGGCCGAGGCGCGACAGCAGTACCTCCAGGCCGGGGACGCGCAGGACGCGCACCCCTTCGCGGCCGAGCGCCTGCTCTCGCTGCTGGTGGCGGACCCGCAGGCGCATGAGCTGGCGCTGGACGTGGCCGCCACGCTGCAGCGTCGTCGAGACCGCAGTCCCGCCGCGCTGTGGGGCGAGGCCGTGGTGCGCGAGCGTCGGGGCGAGGGTGCCCGCGCCGCCGAGCGCTACCTGGCGCTGTGCGCGCTGGCCCGTCGCACCTCGGAGGAGGCCGCGGCCTTCTTCTCCGCCGAGGCGGCCGCGCGCTGCTCGCGAGACACCGCGCCCCAGGTGGCGGTGAAGGCGCTGCACGAGCTGCTGGGGCTGAAGCCGGACCACCTGCCTTCGCTCAAGGCGCTGGCGCGCGCGTCGGACCAGGCCCGGGACAAGGCGGGCGCGGTGCGGGCGTACCGTCGGCTGGCGGCGCTCGCTCGCGACCCGCATGAGGCCGCGGACGCGCACGTGCACCTGGCGCGACTGTGCGCGCAGACGGAGGACGACATCGCGGGGGCGCGCCTGCATTGCGAGGCGGCGCTGCGACTGTCGCCGGACCAGTCGGATGCGCTGCTGTTGCTGGGTGAGCTGTGTCACCGGGGCGGCGAGCACCTGCGCGCGCTGAAGGCGTTGGACCGGCTGCGTGAAGTGTCCATGGCCCGGCACGAGCTGGACCGCGTGGGCCACGCGGACCTGATGGCCGGCCGCGTGTGGGAAGAGGGCCTGAAGCAGCCGGAGAACGCGCTCCTGCGCTACCGCGAGGCGGTGTCGCTGCTGCCAGGGGAGGCCGAGCCGCTGTTCGCCGCCGCGCGCGTGGCGGAAGGACTGGGCCGGTTGCAGGAGGCGCTCGCGGGCTACCAGCAGGCGCTGGAGCTCGCGGGGCCGGCGCCGCGCTCGGAAGGCGTCCGCCATGCCGCGCACGCCAGCCACCATGCGCTGGCGCGACTGTACCGCTCCCGACTGGGAGACCCGGCGCGTGCGCGCGAGCACCTGGAGTCCGCGCTGTCGCTGGACCCGCGCGACGCGGTGGCGCTCGAGGAGCTGATTCCGTACTTCCGCATCACCGGGAAGTCGCTGGAGCTGGCCGACGCGCTGGAGAAGTCCGCCGCGCTCCAGGACGAGCCGGCGAAGCGCGCCGCGTCCTGGGCGGAGGCGGGTGAGCTGTATCGCGGCCGACTCCAGCAGCCGGAGAAGGCGGAGAAACTGCTGCTGCTCGCGCTGGAGGCGGATGCCGACCACCGTCCCGCGCTGGAGTCGCTGCTGGCGCTGGCCGAGGCGCGGCGTGACGGGCCGCTTCTGACGCGGTGCCTGTCCGCGCTGGCGCGACTGGCTCCGGACGTGAAGGAGCGCGCGCAGAAGTACCGCCGCCTCGCGGTGGCCGCGCGCGACCTGGCCTTCGACCTGGACCTGGCGGTGCATTCCCTCCAGGAAGTGCTGCGCGCGGAGCCGGATGACCTGCCCGCGCTGGGCGAGTTGTGCGCCCTGCAGCGCAAGCGCGCGGACATGGCCGGGCTGGCCGTGGCGTTGGAGGAGCGCGCGCGGGTGGCGGAGGCGCAGGGCGACAAGCGGCTCGCCGCCGCGGCGCTGCGAGAGCTGGCCGGTGTGCTGGAGGCCCGCCTGGGTCGGGTGGGTGACGCGCTGGTGGCGCTGGAGAAGGCGGCGCGGCTGGCCCCGGACTCCGCCGTGCTGCTGGACCTGGCGGACCTGTCGCTGCGCTGCGAGCGCCCCGAGCACGCCCGACGCGCGCTGGAGTCGCTCTTGTCCACGCTGCCGCGCACCGCGGCGCCGGAGAAGCTGGCGGACGTGCGCGCCCGGCTGGGTCGCGCGTGCGAGATGCTGGGCGACCGCGAAGGCGCCATCGCCGCGTACGCGCAGGCGCTGCCGCTGCGCCGGCTGGATGACACGCTGGCCGCGCGGCTGGAGTCGCTCTACACGGAGGCGGGCGAGACGCAGGCACTGGCCGAGCTGTGGGCGGGCCGTGCCCAGGCGCTGATGGGCGCCGACCGCGCCGAGGAAGCCGCGCCGCTGTTCCTCCAGAGCGCTCGTGCCCTGCTGGAGCGGGGCGAGAAGGCCGCCGCGTTGCTGCGCCTGACGGCCGCGCTGGAGGCCAGTCCCCAGGGGCCGCTGGCGGCCGAGGTGCTGGAGTCGCTGGCCGAGCTGGAGTTGGAGCGGGGCGAGAAGCTGGAAGCCGCCCGGCTGTATGCGCGCCGCGCCGCGCTGGTGCCGGAGGACCGCTCCGGCGCGAAGCTGCTCTACCGCGCCTCGCTGCTGGCGGCGGGCACCAGTCGCGAAGAGGCGTTCCTGGCCGAGGCCCTGGAGCGCGACGCGTCCTTCGCGCCCGCGCGCCAGCGACGCGGTGAGCTGAAGCTGCCCACCGACGCGCGCTCTGCGCTGGAGGACTTCGAGGCGGTGCTGGCGCTGCCTCCGGTGGACGCGGACGCGCCCCGGGAAGCGGAGCGGGTGGCGCTCACGCGCAAGGCCGCCAGCGCCGCCGTGCGCGCGGGCCGGACGGACTCCGCGCGTCGCCTGCTGTCCGAGTACTGCATCCGGGCTCCCGAGGACCTCGACGCCCGCGTGGAGCTGGTCAACCTGCACCGCAAGGCCGGCGCTCGCGAGGCGCTGGCGGACCTGCTGGTGGAGCTGTGGCCGCGCCTGTCCGGCGAGCCCCGGCGCGCGGCCCGTCGCGAGCTGGCGGAGCTGTCCCTCGTGCTCGGTCGTGCCGGCGCGGCGGTGGACTCGCTGCGCAGCCTGCGACTGGAGGAGCCGCAGGACACCTGGGCGGCGCAGGCGCTGCTGGACTTGCTGCCGCCTCCGGGCACGGGCTCCTCGGACGAGGAAGCCGAGCGCCTGGAGTTGCTGGGCGCGCTGGTGGCGTCCGCGACGGGCGAGGACCGCTCGGAGCTGCTCGCGCGTCGCGCCGTGCTCCATCGCGCCACGGGCCGGATTTCCGCCGCGCGCGAGGACTTCTCCGAGGCCGCGACGCTGGCCCGCCGTCCCGCGGCCCTGCTGCTCGCGCTGGCGGAGTTGGCGCGTGAGTCCGGAGACGAGGCCGGGGAGCTGGAAGTGTGGCGTCGCGCCGTGGTCGCCGATGCCCAGTTGGGCACGCGCGCTCGGGAGCGGCTGCTCGCCCTGGCCACCGTGTTGGCGGAGAAGGATGAGCGGGGGCTCGCGCGCGAGGCGCTGGTCTCCGCGGTGGCGCTGTCCCCGTCGGACGCCGAGCGCTGTGACGCCTTCTTCACCCTGGCCGACCTGGCCCACCGCGACGAGCGCCCGGACGAGGAAGCCGCCGCGCTCGCCGAGGCCGCTCGCCAGGGCCCCACGCCCCGCCGCGTCGAGGCCCTGCTCGCTCGCGCCACGCTGCTGGAGACGCGAGGAGAGCTGGCGGAGGCACGCGGGAGCCTTCAGGCCGCGCTGGCGCTGGCCCCGCGTCACGCGCGGGCCACCGTCTCCTTGCAGCGCGCGCTGCGGGCCCTGGAGGACTGGGCGGCGCTGGCGGAGCTGCTCGCGGCCGAGGCGCCTCATGCTCCGCCGTCCGAGTCCGCGGCGATGTACGCGGAGCTGGCGTCGCTCTACCTGGAGCGCCTGGAGCAGCCGGCCCCCGCGGAGGCGGCGCTGCGACAGTCGCTGCGGTTCGCTCCCGGCGACTCGGACGTGCGACGCCGGTTGGTGTCGCTGGTGGCCGGGCGCGGAGAGCTGCGCGAGGCCGCGGCCCTGCTGGAGACCGCCGCCGAGAGCGCCACGACGTCCGAGGCGGCCACGCTCCTGCGCGAGGGCGCCGCGTACGCGCGGGATGCCCAGGACCTGGACCGCGCGCTGAAGCTGGCACGCAAGGCGCACTCCCTGGTGCCGGCGCGCGGCGCGGAGCTGGCGTCGCTGGCGGAGCTGCTCTACCTGCGCGGCGCGGTGCTGGAGGCCCTGCCGCTCCAAGAGACGCTGGCCTCGACGGCGGACTTCACCGCGAGCGCCGACGCGGCCGAGGCCACCTGGCTGCGGCTGGCGGAGCTGGCGGAGAGCGCGGGCGAGACGAAGCGCGCGGTGGGGGCGTACCGGAAGCTGCTCGTCGAGCGGCCGCTGTGCGAGCCCGCGGTGCAGCGGCTCTCCGCGCTGCTGGAGAAGGACGACCCGCGCGGCGCGTTCGAGGTGCTCGTCACCCACGCGCGCGCCCTGGCGCCTTCCGAGGACACGGTGCGGCGGCTCGTGGTGCTCGCGGAGAAGGCGCGTGCCGCGCTCGCCGACGCGGGTGTGGCGGCGTCGCTGCTGTCGCGCGCGGCGGAGATGGCGACGATGCCGTTGCCGCTGCGCCTCCAGCTCGCCTCGCTCTACCGCGAGACGGGTCGCTCGCTGGAGCTGCTCGCGGAGCTGCGCCATGTGGCCGCGCTCAGCCTCCAGGTGGGCGACGTGGCCGCGACGCTCGCGGCCCATGAAGAAGAGGCGAGTCTCGCGGAGGCCACGGGCCGCGCGGACGACGCGCTCCGGGCACTGGCGGACGCGCGAGATTTGCTGGAGTCGCGCGGGCGCGCCCCCGAGGCCGCCGCGTGCGAGCGTCGGCGCGCGGAATTGCTGCGCGATGTGAAGCTGGACCTGGCTGCGGCGGAGAGCGCGCTGGACCGCGCCTTCTCGCTGGCGGAGGACCTGGGCACGGCGCGGCTGGGCGCGGCGCTGGCGGAGCGCCGGGACGATGCCGACGCGGAGGCCCTCTGGCTGGAGCGCGCGCTGCCCCTGCTGGACGACGCGAAGGAAGCGGCGGCGCTGCGACTGCGGCTGGCGAAGTTGCACCTGGGCGTGCTCGCGGATACGGAAGAGGCGGAGCGCTTCCTGCGCGGAGCGCTGCGGCAGGACCGTTCGCTGGATGAAGCCGAGACGCTGCTGGCCCGCCTCCTGGAGCGGGACGGGCGGCTGGCGGAGCTGGCGGCCTGGTACGAGGAGTGCGCCGAGGGTGAGCCGGACACGGAGCGCCGCGCGGCACTGCTCCAGCGCGCGGCCGTGCTGTACCGCGACAGGGCGGGGCGCCCGGACGCGGCGGCGGCGGCCTTCATCGCCGCACGGTCCGCTCGCCCGGATGACCTGGACCTCACCGCGCAGGCGGCGGAGCTGCTGCACGAGGTAAAGCGTCACGCGGACGCGGCCGAGTTCGACGCCGTGCTGCTGGAGGCCGACCCCTTCCGCGAGCCTGTCTTCTCGCGGCACCGCGCCTTCCTGGAGGAGAACGAGGACCCGCAGTCGCTCGCGGAGTTGATGCTGCGCCGGGCCCAGCGCCAGTCGGATGCCGACGCCGCGGACAGCTACCTCGCCGCCGCCCGGGCCTTCCGCGCGGCGGGTGCCCGCGAGCGCGCGCTGCTGTGCGAGGACCGGGCCTTCGAGCTGAGCCCCGCGAGCGTGGAGGCCTTCGAGCGCGTGCGCGAGCGCGCGGCCGGAGACGTGCGCCGGCTGTCGGAGTTGCTGGCCGTGCGCGCCGCGGCCCTGCCTCCCGAGGAAGCGTTGCCGCTCTTGCGTGAGCGCGCCACCCGCTTGCTGGACGCGGGCGAGGCGCTGCTGGCCGCCGAAGCGTTCGACGTGTACCTGGGCTCCTCGGGCGACGACGTGGAGGCGCTCTCCGCGCGCGCGGAGCTCGCGGCCCAGAGCGGAGGCCCCGCCGCCGCGCGACCGTATGACCGACGCCTGCTGTCGGCCGGTGGCGAGACGCTGCCCGTGACGGTGCGCGCGCGGACGTGGCTGCGGCTGGGCCATGCCTCGCTGGGCGCGAACGCGTACCACGACGCGGCGGATGCCTTCGAGTCGGTGGTGTCGCTGGAGCCGGAAGGCGAGCGCGGCCGCGAGGCGCTGTCGCTGCTGGCGGAAGTCCACTCGCGCACGGGCAACGCACCGGGGCTGTACCGGGCCTCGTTGCAACTGGCCGGGCGGGCGGAGGACACGGCGACGGCGGAGGTGTTGTACCGCCGCGCGGCGGACCTCTTCGACGACCCGAAGGACGCCATCGACGCGCTGCTGCCGCTGGCGCGACTGCGTCCGGCGGATGCCTCCGTCATCGACCGCGCGGTGGCGGGCCTGCGCGCGCTGGGGCGCCACGGGGACCTGCTGGCGGTGTACGAGTCCGGCGCCGAGGCCGCCGGTGGCGTGCGCGCCGCCGAGTTGTTGCTGGCCGCCGCCACCGTGGCCGCCGAGTCGCTCGCGGATGTGGACGCGGCCTGGGAACTCACCCAGCGCGCGGCCGAGGCCGCCCCCGAGGATGTCACCGCGCTGCGCGCCCTCGTGACGGGGCTGCGCGAGCGGGAGGAGACGACGCGGCTGCTGGAGGCGCTGGAGCGACTGGTGCCCCACCTGGAGGATGCCGACGAGGCGTCCGTCCTGCGCCTGGAGCTGGCCACGCTGCTCCGCGACTCGGACCAGGTGTCGCGGGCCCGCGAGTCGCTCGAAGCCGTCGTCGAGCGTGGCGCCTCGGGCGCGGGCTATGCCGTCGCGCTGGAGGAGCTGGAGAAGCTGCTGCGTGATGAGCCCGCGCGCCGGGCCGAGGTGCAGGTGGCTCGCGCGGAGCTGGTCTCCGGTCGCGAGCGGCTGGTGCTCCTCTTGTCCTCCGCTCGGGCCTTCGAGAGCGCGGGGCGCCTGCGGGACGCGCTGAAGGCGGCGAAGGCCGCCGTGGCGACCGAGCCGGACGTGGACGCGGCGATGCGCGTCGCCCACCTGCATCGCGCCCTGGGTGAGGCGCCCCGGGCCGCCAAGGCGCTGCTCCAGGCGGCGCGGCTCGCCTCGCCGGAGGAGCGTCCGCCGCTGCTGCTGGAGGCCGCGGACCTCTGGGAGAAGGCGGGCGAGCACGGTGAAGCGCTGGAGGTCATCGAGCGCATCGCCACCGAAGCACCGGACATCCTCGCGCCCGCGGAGCTGGCGGAACGCTTCGGCCGGCTGGGTGCCTTCACTCGCGCGCTCCAGGTGGGCTTCGCGCCCGCCATGGCCGCCGGAGAGCTGACGGATGCGCTGGCCATGGCCGCGCAGGCCGGCGACACGGCGCGCACGCGCGAGGCGCTGTGGGCCCTGGTGGCTCAGCCGGACGCGGATGCGGCCCATGCCTCCGCCCTCGCGGACGGCCTGCGCGCCGAGCGCGACGCGGAAGGACTGCTGGAGCTGGCGGCCCTCTCCGTCACGCGTGACGAGCCCTTCGCCGTCGCCCTGCGTGACGAAGTGCTTCGCGCGGCGGATGCCCCGGCGCTCCAGCGCCTGCGGGCCCTGGACGAGCTGTCGTCCGATGCGAACTTCGGCACCCGGCTCACCCTGTTGTTGCCGGGGCTGGAGAAGCACCCGGAGGCGCTCTCGGAAGCGGTGCTCGGCCGTGTGCGCGCCCTGTCTGATGCCGCGCGCGTGGAAGCGCTGGCCATGGCGGCGGAGGGATGGACGTCGCGCCGCAAGCCGCTGCTGCGCGAGCGTCACACGCTGGAGTACGGGCTGGGCCGCTTCGACGCCGCCGCGCGCTCGCTGGCGCGGCTCATCGAAGTGGAGGAGGACGCCCGCGTCCTGGCCGCGCTGCACCTGGAGCACGGCGAGCTGTTGCTGAGCCCGCTGGACCAGCCCGACGCGGCCCGCGCGGCCTTCGAGCGCGCGCTGGACACCGATGGCACCAGCCTGCCCGCGCTGCGCAACCTGCTGGCGCTGGTGGACGAGTCGAAGGAGCCCGCCGTCTTCGTGTCGCTCGCGGAGCGGCTGACGGTGGAGGAGGGGCCCGACGCGGCCACGCCCCATCGCGAGCGACTGGCGGATGCCTACGAGGTCCTGGGCCAGGTGGCGGACGCCGTCGCGCAGTTGGAGGCGCTGCCGGAGACGGAGGAGCGGCTCGCTCGCCGCGCGAGGCTGGCGGAGCAGCGCGGTCTCACGGGCGAGGCCCTGGGGCTGCGCGAGAGGCTCACCGACGAGCCCGGCGTGCTGGAGTCCATCCTCCGCGGCTATCTGGACGCGCAGCTCGTGTCTCCCGCGGCCCGGCTCGCCGAACGCCTCTTCGACGCGGGGGTCCTGTCTCCAGAGGTCCTCCGCCTCGCATGCGAGCGGCTCTCTCCGGTGATTGAAGGCGCGCCGTTCGCCGTGCGCGTCTGGCCGGAGCTGCTGCGCGCGGCGCCGCTGGACGTGGATGGTTGGACGCTCTTCGCGGAGGCCCTGCGGCTCCTGGAGCGTCAGGACGCCGCCGAGCGCGCGGACGGTGTCGGCGCGGCCTTGTCCTCCAGCACGGCGACGGTGCCCGCGGCGGCAGTGTCCGCGCTGCCGGTGCCCACGGGCTTCGAGCATGCGCTGCCCGCGGATTCGCTGCCGGTGACGGCCGAGCGCTTCCCCCGACTCTTCGCCGCGCTGCGTCCCCTGCTGTCGTCGCTGGGGGCCAGCGGCCTGCGGGTGTACGTGGACCCCTCGGGTGGTGTTGAGGGGTACCTGGTCAGCTCGGAGGCGCTGGTGCTGGGCGCGGGCGCGCTGTCGTGCTTCGGCTCGGTGGAGCTGGGCTACCTGTCCGCGCTGGCCCTCGTGCTGGGCGAGGACGGCGTGAAGCTGTCTCGTCCTGGAGAGGTGCCCGGCTTCGAGGCCGCGGCGGTTGCGGCCTTCCGAGCGGTGCCCGCCTCGCTCGCCGCGGGGCGCGTCCTGGCGCGTCTGGATGCGGAGGTGCGCGGGAGTGACCCAGCGCGGGTGGATGTGGGCGCGGTGCTCGGACGTGGAGGCGCCTTCCGTGCCGTGGCCCTTTGCGTGCTCGACGTCGGGTAGCCGTGTAGCCTCCGCGCCGTATGCGCCTGAAGCACATTGCCCTCTCCGTCCTCCCCGCCGCCGCCGTCGTGACGGCCATGGCCTGTTATTCGGACCCCGTGTACCCGGGCAATCAGCTCCTGGGCACCTTCCAGTTCGAGGCACGGCTGGACCCGGCGAACACCACCTGCGACGCGGCGATGCCGGAGTTCGCGCAGCTCGACGACGGCGGCGTGTTCCGCTTCGAGGGCACGTTCTCCAAGAACGACGACGGTGGCGCCGGCTGGTTCACCGTGCAGGGCTTCGACCGCGAAGCGAAGTACGAGGGGCAGCTTGTCGACTCCGCGCTCCGTGCCACGGCGCCGCGCGCTTCGTGCGGCACCGGCTGCAAGGACTCTCAAATCGAGGAGTCGCTGAAGGTGACCATCTTCAGTGACAGCCAGGCGCGCGTGCTCAACCGGGACTGCAACGCGTTCGACGGAGGAGTCCCCGACGGCAGCCCGCCTGCTCCCACGGAGAACGGCTACGACGTGTCGCTGGCGTGTGGTTCGCTGACAGATGTCTTCCTGCCGGGCTCCTGTACGTGTACTCCCGCGACGTGCAAGACGGCGTACAAGGTGCAGGGAGTGCGGAGGGACTGATGGCGAAGCGAGCGGTGGTGTTGATTTCGGGTGGCCTGGACTCCACGACGTGCGTGGCCATGGCGAAGGCGAAGGGCTTCGAGCCGGTGTGTCTCGCCGTGGCGTACGGACAGCGACACGTGGTGGAGCTGGAGCGGGCGCGGGACGTCGCGAGCGCCATGGGCGTGAAGGACTTCCGCGTGGTGAGCATCGACCTGCGGCAGATTGGCGGCTCGGCGCTCACCGCGGACATCGACGTGCCGAAGGACCGGCCGGCCGATGAGATGAGCCACGGCATCCCCGTGACGTACGTGCCCGCGCGCAACGCGCTGTTCCTCTCGTTGGCGCTGGGGCTCGCGGAGGTGGTGGGCTCCACGGACATCTACATCGGCGTCAACGCGGTGGACTACAGCGGCTATCCGGACTGCCGCCCGGAGTTCATCCGCTCGTTCGAGGCGATGGCGAACCTGGCGACGAAGGCGGGCGTCGAGGGCGCGAGCTTCACGGTCCACGCGCCGCTGTCCGGACTCACGAAGGCGGACATCATCCGCGAGGGCACGCGGCTGGGCGTGGACTACGGGATGACGCATTCCTGCTACGACCCGGACGCACAGGGGCTCGCCTGCGGACGCTGCGACAGCTGTCTGTTGCGCAAGAAGGGCTTCGAGGAAGCGGGAGTCCCGGACCCGACACGCTACACGGTGGGGGCATGAGCATGACGACGCGGCTGGGGTGGGTGGTGGTGCTGGGGCTGTGTGTGAGCGGCACGGCGCTGGCCCAGGACAGTGGCGCGGCGAAGCCCACGAAGACCAAGGGCGCGAAGGCGGGTGGCATTGCGCCGCTCGTGGACGCGACGACGGTGGTGGAGGACCTGGCGCTGGACCTCCGCTACGCGACGGCGGACAACTTCCTGAAGAAGCAGGTGTATCCGGACACGGCGCGCTGCCTGCTGCTGCCGGAGTCGGCGCGCAAGCTGAAGGCGGCGGCGGACGTGCTGCGGCCCAAGGGTTACCGGCTCAAGGTCTACGACTGCTACCGGCCCCGGGCCGTGCAGTGGGAGATGTGGAAGATCATGCCCGTGCCCGGCTACGTGGCGGACCCTCGCAAGGGCTCCAACCACAACCGGGGTGGGGCGGTGGACCTGACGATGGTGACGCTGGAGGGCAAGGAGGTGGAGATGCCCACCGCCTTCGACACCTTCACGCCGGAGGCGCACCACGGTTATGCCGGTGGCAGCGAGGCGTCGCGCAAGCACCGCGAGGTGTTGCGAGAGGCGATGGAAGGCGCGGGCTTCGCGCCCAACCGCATGGAGTGGTGGCACTATGACCTGCCGGATGCGAAGTCCCGGCCGGTGCTGGACGTGCCCTTCGCTCCGGTGAAGTAGCGCGAGAGTCCAAGGCCCCGGCTCCATGATGGAACCGTGATGCAGCCGGGCGCCACCTGCGGCACGCTGGGCTGAATCCGAAGGGAAGGCTCCGCCCGGTGTCCGCGTTGGTCCCACGATGAAGACCGCTCTCTTGCGCTCCCTGTGCGGTGTCCTCTTGTGTCTCGCCACGTCGGCGTGGGCACAGGCGGGCACGGTGGCGGGCTCGGT
The DNA here is from genome assembly GCF_006636215.1 of Myxococcus llanfairpwllgwyngyllgogerychwyrndrobwllllantysiliogogogochensis. Taxonomy (GTDB): domain Bacteria; phylum Myxococcota; class Myxococcia; order Myxococcales; family Myxococcaceae; genus Myxococcus; species Myxococcus llanfairpwllgwyngyllgogerychwyrndrobwllllantysiliogogogochensis. The sequence continues at coordinate 37,502 of NZ_VIFM01000045.1, forward strand.
CCTCCAGGCGCGGAGCCAGCAGCCTCTCGCGGGGGTGAAGGTCTCCGCGACGTCCCCCGTGCTCCCGGCGCCGCGCACCGTGCTGACGGACGCGAAGGGCCACTACCAGCTCGCCCAGCTCCCGGCGGGTCTCTACGCGCTGCGCTTCGAGAAGGAGTCCTTCCAGGCCGTCACGCGCGCGGACGTGAAGGTGGAGTCGGGCCAGACGCTCACCGTGCAGGTGGAGCTTGCGCCCGTGACGTCGTCCCCGCCCGCCGCCGCGACGAATGGCACCGCGTCCCACGCTTTCGCTCCGCTGGCTCCGTTCGCTCCCCCGCTGCGACTGGAGTCGGACGGTGTCGCGTGGATGGTCGTCCCCCGGGCCGGGGACATTCGCGACCGGGCTCCACCGTGGGCGCTGCCCCAGCTCTCGGTGCTCGGGCCCGACGGTACGAACCAGAGCCTCTTCGCTCCCGGCAGCAAGCCCCTGCGTGACTCGGACACGCGGGGCCACGGCGTCAATCCGACCATCGACACGGAGGAGGAGCGCATCTCCACGTATACGTTCCAGGTGAGCACGGCTTCGTACGCGCTGACGCGAGGCTATCTGGAGCGCGACTCCCTGCCGGCGGAGGAGGCCGTGCGGGTGGAGGACTTCGTCAACAGCTTCGAAGTGGGCGAGGACGGCGACGTGGTGGGCCCGTTCGTCATCCACGTGGAAGGCTTCCCGTCGCCAAGTCGCAAGGGCTACCACGTGGTGCGAGTGAGCGTGCGCGCACGCGAGTCCTTCACCGACGTGGGCGTGCAACTGGAGTTCGACCGGAAGGCCGTGGCCCGCTACCGCCTGGTGGGGTACGAGAACCAGTCCGCCACGCCGGAGCCGTTCGACGATGACGCGGAGCCAGAGTCCGTGCCGCTGGCGGCGGGCACGTCCGTCACCGCCATCTACGAGGTGAAGCTGATAGGGCCCGCCATCGCCTTCGGCACCCTGCGCGTCCTCTATGAAGAGGGCGAGAACACCATGTGGCGCCGCGTGCAGAAGCTGCTGCCCTCCAGCGTCCTGCGCTCGTCCTCCGCGCGCGTCGCCGCCTCCACGCGGCTTGTGTACGTGGCCGCCGCCTTCGCGGAGAAGCTGCGCGGCTCCTACTGGACGCGCACGCTCGACTGGCCGCGGCTGCACGCGCTCTGGCAGGACATCGGGGAGCCGCTGGTGAGCCGTCAGGACGTGGTGGAGTTGGGCGCGCTCATCAAGAAGGCGGGCGCGTTGGACCAGCGCAAGGACCGCTTCGGCCCCCCAGGCTCCCTGTCCACCATGGACCCCGACACGGGCCCGGGTCCCGGAAGGTAGCCGCGAGCATGCTCCGCAGGCTGCTGCCCATGCTCGTCGCGCTGCTGCTGGGCCTCGTCGGGCTCGGCTGGGGACTGGGCTACCTCCATCGCATCTTCGCCAATGAGCGGGAGGACGCCCGGCTCTCGCTCGACTCGCGGCGCGAGGCGCTGGAGCAGTATGCGCGCGCGTCGCTGACGCAGTCCCTGCACGACAAACTGGAGGCCGCGAAGCCCGCCCTCGAGGCCGCGGTGGCGGACCCGCTGGCTCCCGACACCGGCCTCTATCTGCGCGAGCGCGGCACCCAGGTGCTGCCCCGCCTCGCGCTTCATGACACCGGTGACGTCTCGCCGGCCCGCGAGCGGTATGCGCGGCTGCGCGCCGGCACGGAGGTGTCGGAGGACCCGGAAGACCCGTGGGCGGAGCGGCTCGTGAGGACGCGGGCGGTGGAGCTGGCGCTCGCGCGGGGAGACCGTCGCGCCTCCACGGTGGCGCTGATGGCGCTCTTGCAGCACCGCTCGCAATACGTGCTCGCCTCCACGCGAGACGTGCCGGGCCTGCTGGTGGTGCTGGAGTCGCTGGCGGAGCGCGGCGACCCGGTGCCGCAGCTCATGCAGGCGCTGGTGCGGGACGGCCTGGCGGACGGCAAGGGTGGCCGGCTGGATGGCCTCCAGCGGCTGCTGTTGTCCCGCCGCTCGCGCTTCACTCCGGTGGACTTCCAGTTCCTGCTCGAGCGGGTGGCCGCGCTCTCCACGAAGGTGGGCGCGCCGGTGGACGACTTCGAGTCGCGCGCTCGCGAGCTGACGGCCCGTCCGCTGCCCCTGCCGGCGTTCCTCCCGGGCCCGGCCCTGGTGCGCGCCGGCTGGTACCTGGAGCCGCGCGGCGGCAACCAGGTGCGAGGCGTGGCGGTGGATGCGTCGGAGCTGCTGGAGTCGCTCACGCGCGAGATGCGCGAGCGCGGATTGCTGGACACCGAGGGCAAGGTGCGGCTGCTCGGGGACGCGGCGGTGCTGTCGCTGGACGCGCTGCCGTTGTCGGTGGCCACGCCCGAGTGGGCCCGGGCCCAGGCCGCGCTGGAGAGCCGCTACCGCTTGAAGACGGGCATGGTGGTGCTGTGCGCGGGGCTGGCCCTGGGCATCGCCGCGCTGGCCTTCCTCGCGCAGCACCGCAAGTACCGCTTCCTGGAGCTGAAGAGCGACTTCGTGGCCACGGTGTCGCACGAGCTGCGCACGCCGCTGGCCTCCATCCGTCTGCTCGCGGAGACCCTCGAGTGGCGGCTCGCCGAAGGCACGGACGCCCGGGACTATCCGGCGCGCATCGTTCGCGAGGCGGACGGGCTGGGCTTCCTGGTGGAGAACCTCCTGTCCTTCAACCGCATCGACAAGGGCCGCTGGGTGCCGAGGCTGGAGCCGGTGCGCCTGGACGAGCTGGTGTCGCTGCTGCGCAGGGACCTGGAAGCCTGGTCGAAAATCCCCGTGGAGTTGGAGGCGGAGGTGGGCGAGCTGGAGCTGCGCGCCGACGCCCAACTGCTGCGCCTGTTGCTCTCCAACCTCGCGCGCAACGCCTGCGCCTACAACACCCGCGTCCCCGTGCGCCTGCGCGTGGAGGCGCTGCCGGGTGGACGCGTGCGCTTCTCCGACAACGGCGTGGGCATTGCTCCGGGAGACTGGGAGCGCGTCTTCGGCGAGTTCGTCCGCCTGCCCGGGCAGGGGCGCGAAGTTCCCGGCAGTGGCCTGGGGCTCGCGCTGTGTCGCCGCATCATGCGCTTGCACTCCGGTACCCTTCGCGTGGTGGCCTCCAGTTCCGAGGGCACCACCTTCGAGCTCTCCTTTTCCCCCAACGCGACGCTATGAACCCCACCCAGCCCACCATCCTGCTCGTGGAGGATGACCCGAACCTGCGGCTCGCGCTGCGCGACAGCCTGGAGCACCAGGGAGGCTACGCCGTGGAAGAGGCGGCCTCCGTGCGCGAGGCCCGCGAGCACCTGGCCCGCGGCGCCTTCCAGCTCATCCTCCTGGACGTCATGTTGCCGGATGGCGACGGCTACACGCTGTGCCGGTCGCTGCGCGAGGAAGGTGTCACGTCGCCGGTGCTGATGCTCACCGCTCGCACGCTGGAGGATGACGTCGTGCGCGGCTTCGAGGCGGGCGCGCAGGACTACCTGGGCAAGCCCTACCGCCTGCGCGAGCTGCTGGCCCGGGTGGGCGCGCTGGTGCGCCGCGCGGGTGGCGGTGCTCCGGCGAAGCAGGTGCGCTTCGGCGGCTATCGGATGGACCTGGACCGCCGCAAGCTGGAGACGCCCGAGGGCGCGAACGTGGAGCTGACGCGCACGGAGTTCGACCTGCTGGCCTTCCTGGTGCGGGAGCGTGAGCGCGTGTTGCGCCGCGATGACATCCTCGACGCGGTGTGGGGCCGTGACATCGTCGTGGACCCGCACACCGTGGACAACTTCGTCTCCAGCCTGAAGAAGAAGCTGGGGTGGAACAGCGCCTCGCGCTTCGCCATCCAGACGGTGCGCGGCGTGGGCTACCGCATGGAAATCGAGGCGCCCTGATGCTCAGCGCAGCGGGTTGTTCGCCATCCGCCGCGACAGGCCTTCCAGCGCGGGGTGGTTGGACTCCCGCGTGCGAGCCCGCATCGACTGGATGAGAGCTCCCGTCTCCGGCGCATCCACGCGCATGAGCGCCTGGGTGAGGGCCTGCTGGACGTCTCCGGTGTAGTTCAGCCAGGCGTTGACCAGGGCCTCTGCGGCCACGCGGCGCACGTCCCCTTCCTCGGGAGCGGCCTTCGGCTGGGACGTCTTCCACGCCCAGAAGGAGCCGATGTCGCCCAGCGCCACGGCGAGCCGCCGGGCCTCCGAGGGCGCCGGGGTGCGCGCGAGGGCCTCCGCCAGCGCCTGGGCGACCACCAGCCTGCGACACTGGCCCATGGCCTCGCGCACCGTCTCTCCGCGGAAGCCCTCCTGGGGGGACAGCGTGATGAGCAGCGCCGCGGCCTCCAGGGACTCCAGCTTCGCCAGGGCCACCGCCGCCGCGCGGCGCGCGGGACGCCGCGTCTCCGCGCCTTCCAGCAGGGTCTTCCACAGCGGCAGGAGTCGCGCGTCCCGCAGGTCCCCGGTGGCCTCCACCATGCCCACCTGGAGGGCCAGCTTCGCCGAGTCGCGCGCGGGTTGAGTCGCCAGGCCCGCGTCGAAGACCAGTCGCTCCACCATGGGCCACAGCGCCTGCGCACCCAGTTGTCGGAACAGCGGCGCGGTGGCGGCGAGGGTGCCCCGCTTGCGTGAGTCCAGCACCTCCACCTGGGGGATGACCGCTTCCAGGCGCGCGAAGGCCTCGGGCGTCTGCTGCCGCGCGCGGGCCACTTCTTCTCGCAGCTCGCCCAGTCCATCCACAGGGGACGTCTGGGCGGTTGCGGGCGAGGTGAACCACAGCATCAACAGCGCGGCGCCCAGGCCGGCGGACAGTGCGTGACTCATCGGCCGCTCTCCCACCACTTCGTTGAAGGCACTTCGCGCGCGCTGTTCGTCGCGCAATGAACCTCGCCACCTCCCAGGTGGTAGAGGTCCCAGGTGTCCGTCCAGTGCACCCGGATGCCGTGAGGAGCCAGCGCCTCTTCGAGCTGCACCTTGAAGATGTCCTTCCCGTCGATGACGAGCCCGTGCGGGTCCGGCGCGATGACGAGCGAGCGGGACACCGACAGGAGATTCACCGTCCCGGGTTGCAGCGCCGTCGCGCCGTTCGGCGCGTTCTGGAAGAGGAAGGGCACGCGGACAATCTCATCGTCGGTGAGGCCCGTCGCTTCACGCAGGATGAGCAACTGCTCGTCGATTTCGAGCGCCGCCCGCGCGTTGGCGTCCATCACCCCGGCATGGTTCAACAGCTCCGACACCGTCGCTTCCGCGGGCCGGTCATACGGCCAGCGCATGCCTGTGAAGAGCTTCGCTTCGCCATGTCCCTGGGCCTGGGCGTTCTGCAACATGCGCCGCGCCTGGGCCGGGTCCGCCACCAGCGCAATCCAGCCGCGAGGCGTGTCGGCGGGGAGGAAGCTGAGCGTCTCGTCCACGTGGGCCACGGCGAGCCAGGACGTGTCCAGGTACACCGGCGGCTGCACGGCCTGGGCCTCCAGCATCTTCGTGAAGCTGGGGTCCGGCTGGAAGTCGGGCTCCGAGTCGGGACCCCGGCCGCGCAAGAGCCGCCCCAGGGGATACTTCACGCCGTCCTTCTCGTAGGGCGGGATGACCTCCGTGTTGCCCAGGGAGTTGAGCGTCTGGGATTCGGAGGACATGCCCGTCTGGTATTGCTGCACCGCCGCCTGATTCCTGCCCCGGAGCCAGTAGACGATGCGGCCCGCCTCTCGGAGCGGGGCCTTGGTCGCGCCCCAGTTCACGTTGGCCGAACGGTAGTTGACCTGGATGACGTGCTGGGCGCCGCCACCCTCGAGCCGGGGCATCGACATGTATGCGGGCTCGAAGTAGTCCTGCGCCCACAGGTCCTCCACCGCGAACTCGGAGAAGGCCGTCGGCTCCCCGGACTCGGCGAGGGCCCTGCCCAAATCGCCACGGAAGCGCGACGAGTCCTCGATATCCAACCGCGACACGTAGACGTTCCGCACCGGCGTCAGGTGATGGAACATCACCACCGGCGCGACGCGCAGGCGCACCGTGTCCTGGAACCGCTCCTGCGGCCGATCCACGTGGTAGATGGACAGCACCACGTCCGCGTACCCGTCCCACTCCGCTGGGTCCCTCGCGATGTCGTTGGCCTCGATGGCGATGTTCACGCCCTCGCGCAGGTTCTTCGCTGACAGGGGCAGGACGTTGGCGATGCGGAACGAGACGAACTCACCTTCGATTTGCTTGAACAGGCGCACCTTGTCGCTCGCGGGCCCCGTCACGGAGATGCTCCCCACCGCGTAGCCCGGCGCGTCCGCCCAGCGCTCGACGCGCAGCCGCGCCAGGTCCAACAGGTCCTCGTCCCCATTCACCTCCGAGTCCCGCGCGTCGTTGCAGGCCGCCAGCGCGTCATCACTCAGGATGGAGGAGGACATGCTGAAGGCGCAGAGCTCTTGGTCATCGTCGATGTTGGCCAGGAAGATGGCGCCCCGGTCGGCGGTCCACGCGTCCTCGCCCGCCTCGTCCTCCGCGTCCACCACGCCATCGCGGTTCACATCCGCGAGCAGATTCACATTCGGCTCGAAGGGCGCGGTGAGCCGGTCCGAGTTCTGGCTCGTGTCGTTGCCCGAGTCGAAGGCGGAGCACCCGCTGAACAGCACCAGCGAGAGCAGCACGCCCAGGGGCACGCAGGAGGTGACGCGCTGTTCGGGAGGTAGGCTCATGAAGGTCCGGGTCGATGGATGACCGGTCCGGTGCCGGGGGGCACCCACCCATCGTTGGTATGCATACGAAAAGCATCTTGGCCTCGGGTTCAAGCAACATCGGGTGCGTCCCGGGGCGACCTTCGCGAGGCAAGTGATGGTTGACATCGCGTCCGCTTCCGTCGAGGCGACCCCGGGGGAGGGCAGGCGAGCGAGGCCGAACGCGCTGTAACTTCGGGCGCCTTCGTGGGTTCAGTTCCCGCCATGCGCCTTGTGTCCCTCTGCTCCCTGGTGGCCCTGCTGCTCTCATGTGCGAGCAGCCCACACCCTGTCCGGAGTGAGGCGCCGCCAGACTTCGGCCCGGGCGCGGAGGTGCACCTGCTTCAGCGGTGGGCCTTCGGTCCGTCGGAGCGTGACCTGGCCGAGGTCCGCGCGCTGGGCGTGCGGGGCTGGGTGGAGGCGCGACTCGCGCGGCGGGACGCGCCGGTGTCACCGGTGCTGGAAGCGAAGCTCCAGGAGCTGCCCACCCTGACGATGTCGATGACCCAGCTCGCCAGTGACTACCCTGGCAAGAAGGAGCGGGAGCAGGCGCTGCTGGATGGCCGGGAGCTGCTGCCACCCGCGCGTATTGGCCTGGAGCTGTCCGCCGCCAAAGTGCTCCGCGCGGTGGAGGGACCGAATCCACTGGAGGAGGTGCTGGTGGACTTCTGGTTCAACCACTTCAACGTGTCCGCGGACAAAGGAGCGGTGCGGTGGATGGTGACGTCATACGAGCGTGACGCCATTCGCCCGCATGTCCTCGGGCGCTTCAGGGACATGCTGGGGGCGACGGCGCGCCACCCGGCGATGCTCTTCTATCTCGACAACTGGAGGAGCACGCGCGACGGGATGCCGAGGCCCGCACGGCGAATGGCGAAGCGCGACGTGGCGCCGACGATGGAGGAGGACGGCGACGACGAGGACCCCGCTGCGTCCGAGCCGAGGCCGGGCCTCAATGAGAACTACGCGCGGGAGCTGCTGGAGCTGCACACGCTCGGCGTGGACGGAGGCTATTCGCAGCAGGACGTGCGGGAGGTGGCGCGCAGCTTCACGGGCTGGAGCATCCGCCGTCCTCGTCGAGAGCCGGAGTTCTTCTTCCGACGACGCGCGCATGACACGGAGGCCAAGCAGGTCCTCGGCCAGGTCATCCCCGCGCGCGGTGGCGAGGCGGATGGAGAGAAGGTGCTGGACCTGCTCGCGCGTCACCCGGCGACCGCGCGGCACCTGGCGACGAAGCTGGCGCGGCGTTTCGTCTCGGACACGCCGCCGCCCGCGTTGGTGGACCGGTTGGCGAAGGTGTTCCTCGACTCGGACGGGGACTTGCCCACGGTGTATCGCGCGCTCATCGACTCGCCGGAGTTCTGGGCTCCCGAGGCACGAGGGGCGAAGGTGAAGACGCCGTTCGAGTTCGTGGTGTCCGCGCTGCGGGCGACGAGGGCGCAAGTGGAGGTGCGTCCCCGGCTGGTGCAGGCGCTGGCGAGGATGGGTGAGCCGCTCTACCGCGCGCCCGCGCCCACGGGCTTTCCGGAAGGGGCGGCGCCGTGGGTGAACAGTGGCGCGCTGGTGGCTCGGCTCAACTTCAGTCTGGACCTGGTGTCGGGGCGGCTTCCCGGGGCGCGTGTGACACTTTCGTCACTCGCCACGCCAGCGACACCCACGGCGGAGGCCTGGGTGGACACATTAGGGCACACGCTGTTGGGGACAGCGCCCTCGGCGGAGACACGGGCCACGGTGCTCGCGGCGCTGTCTCGTCGCACCGAGGCCGCCAGCGCTGAAGGAGAACCAGGCCCCGTCGACGTGCAGCTCATCGCGGGGTTGCTGCTCGGCTCACCTGAGTTTCAACGGCAATAGCGTTGCGCTCGTCAGGCATCTGGCACTGGCTTGCCAGATTTGCCTGTATTGCCGTAATTTTCGGCCTTGGCTTGGGTGTCTCACGGACCGCTCGGTCCCAATCGAGTCAGGAGCTTCCTTGTGAAGATGTTTCATCCGAGACGGTGCGCCGGAAGTACATCCATCGAGTCGCCTGCAGGGTGCCTGGATTCACGCGGTACCTTGCGTGTCGCGGTGATGTCCATCGTGGTGGGGCTGATGGGTTGTCAGGTCGGAGGGAGCGACGAAGAGGTCGCGAGCCTCGAGGAGGCAACCTCCACCGAGGTCCTGCTGGAGCGACACCCGAGAGACCTTCCGGTGGCCAGTGGCTATGTGGATGCACATGGCGTCGAACACTCCCTGAGTGCCGATGTCGCCACCCGTGGCACCGTGAGGGCGCAGGTCGACTATCCGGGCTGTGATTTCGACTACGCCGATGCCTCCAGGCTGACCTACCGTGGCTACACCGTCACGGGGAGCGGCGGCGTTCGCAACGTCCGCGTGGCGTGGTGGCACGTTGTCCCGGCCGACATCGCGCTGCTGCCGGGTGCGAGTGGCTCATATGCGCGGACCCGGCTCACCCAGGCCCCGGGATGCGGGACGAACAGTGCGTACACGACGGCTCCGCTGAGCGTCACTTTTCTCAACAGCTACACGGATACCCTCACGGGTCTGGTCGTCAATCGATACGAGGTCTCACACACCTTCCAGGTCAGTGGTGTGGACTTCGAGCAATACGCCGGATTCTCATCCACGTTCCGGCTCATGACCGACTGTGGAGGCCTGGGCGCCGTCTTCCCCCAGACGCAAGCAGATGTCTTCTCTCCCCAGTCCTTGCTGGCCGCGGGGGATGGTACTTCGCTGGTGGTGCGAACCGACGCCAGTGTCTGGGGCGCGGGCTACAGTGGACATGGCAGCCTGGGGGACGACTACCCTGAGGACCACTCCGCGCAGAATCCGCTGCGAGTGTCGGTGTTGAGTTGCATGAAGACGGTGTCGTCCTCGTATCTGAGCGTGCAGGGGCTGCGCTCCGACGGCACGGTCTGGGGATGGGGCAACAACTTCTTTGGCCAACTGGGCATCGGAACCCAATCCTCTGCCCACTACACTCCCACGCAGGTGCAGAACCTCACCAATGTCCGAGCGGTCTCGGCCGGTCCCTTTCATTCCCTTGCGCTGCGCTGGGATGGAACCGTCTGGGCCTGGGGGGCGGGTTACTACGGGAAGCTTGGGACTGGAACGGAGGACTCCTTCATCGTCCCTGTCCAGGCGACGGTCCCCACGGGGCTCATTTCGGTGTCGGCGGGAGGCAGGTACAGCATGGCCTTGAGGTCCGACGGCACCGTCTGGACCTGGGGAATCGATGGCACGACGCCGCAGAGCAATCTCCCCGTGCAGAAGCCTGGGTTGAGCGGTGTCATCTCCATTTCAGCTGGGGAGGCTCACTCGTTCGCACTCAAGTCCGACGGCACGCTCTGGGCCTGGGGAAACAACAGCCACGGTGAACTCGGTGATGGCACGACGACCTCCCGGAATACACCCGCCGTGGTTCCAGGCCTCGTCGACGTCGTCGCCATGTCAGCGGGAACGCGCCATTCGCTCGCGCTCAAGGCGGATGGCACGGTCTGGGCCTGGGGGTTGAACGACAAGGGGCAGTTGGGGGATGGCACGGTCCTCACGCGGCTCTCCCCGGTGCTGGTGGGCGGATTCGAGCGAGGGGTGGCGGTGAAGGCGGGCTTCGACCATTCCCTGGCCATGCGTGCCGATGGTGTTGTCTTCGCCTGGGGCGACAACACGAACGGACAGGCCGGCAACGGAACGGAGGGCAACCACCACCTCACCCCGATTCTCTCGTCCTTGCGTTGATGGATGCGTGAATCAGCGCGCCTCCCGCCCAGCCACCTGACCCGAGGTGGCTGGGACCTGGATGCGTGGCGCTCGTCTGGACGGACCCAGGGCGCGAGTTCCTCGTGAAAGAGGATAGACTTCCAGCCATGGACAGAGTCGCCCTCTTCTTCTGGCTGTGGGTGCTGTTCCTCGCGGTCAACGTGATGTGGGCGCTGGCGCAGGCGGTGGTGGCGAGTGCCTTCGGGGCTCGACCGCTCGCGGTGCGGATTGGTTATGGGCCCCAGTTGGTGGCGTGGCGCATGGCCGGTATCGGCTGGAGCCTGCATCCCATCACCCTGGGCAGCTCCGCGTCATTCGTGCCGGAGCAAGACGACGCTTCGCCCGAGCCGCCGCTCAAGAGCCGGCTGCTCAAGCTGCCTCCTCCGCTGCATGCGCTGGCCCTGGCCGTCCCCTGGTACGTGCAGATTGGCGTCGCCATGGCGTGCCTGGGACCCGCGGAGGGCTTCCATCAGTTCACCGAGGGCTTCCCCGCCGTGTTCAACGTCGCCGCGCTGCCGGGCCGCGTGGAGCGCTTCGTCGGGTTGCTGCGAGAGGGCGAACTGGTGCGCGCGTGGGGCATCATGAGCGCCCGGATGGCGGCCCTCAACCTGCTCCCCATTCCCTCGCTGGCGGGGGGCTACTTGATGCTCCTGCCCTGGCGCGACAAGTCCCCGACGTGGGTGCGCCCGGTCGCCGCCGTGTTGCTCGCCGTCTCGCTGGTGTGGGCCGCGTGGGTGGCGTCGCTCTTCGTCCGGGCGATTCTCTGAAGCCCCCGTCGCACTGGGTCCTCCGGGTGTGTCTGGAGGAAGGGAAGTGGGGACCCTGACTCGCGGCCGGGGATTTGGCACGGATGCTCGTAACGTCCGCCCGGGTCCGGTGTTGTGTCCCTTGAACGGCCCCGCGGAATGGCCAGGGCCTCCTTTCACTCGCCGGAGCCGCGCAAGCCCATGAGTCCGCTGCTGTCTCGTCGCCTCCTGCTGCGCGCCCTGGGGCTCTCGGGCGTGGGGCTGGCATTCGCTCCAACGCTGTCGAGCCGCGCGCTGGCCGCCCCGTCCTCGCGGCGCACCCTGGTGACGGTGTTCCTGCGAGGCGGCGTGGATGGCCTCTCCCTGGTGCCTCCCGTGGATGACGCGGCCTATCACCGCGCGCGTCCCACGCTGGCGCTGCGCAGGACGGGAGAGGGTGCCGCGCTGGCGCTGTCGGGCCCCTTCGGACTGCATCCCCGGCTGGAGCCCTTGTTGCCCCTATGGAACGAGGGCCGCCTGGCGGTGCTGCATGGGGTGGGACTGCCCACGCCGGTGCGCTCGCACTTCGACGCGCAGGACTTCGTCGAGTCGGGGACGCCGGGCCGCAAGTCGACGCCCGATGGTTGGCTCAACCGCGCCCTCGGTGTCGAGGAGTCCGCCGCGCCGCTGCGAGCCGTGGCCCTGCAAGCCACGTTGCCCCGCGCGTTGTTCGGTGACGCGGGCGCGCTGGCGATGGGACGGCTGGAGGAGTTCCGCCTCCGCGTGGGCAGGCGAGGCGCCGAGGCGACGCGCGGCTTCGCGGCGCTCTACGCGGGCGCGGTGGATGAAGCGCTGCGCACCACGGGCCAGGGCGCCTTCGACGCGCTCTCCCAACTGGACGCGGAGCACCTGTCGCGACTGCCGCCGACGTCGGGCGTGGAGTATCCGCGCGGCCCGCTGGGCCAGCGACTGGGGGACATCGCGCGGCTCATCCGAGGCGACGTGGGCCTGGAGGTCGCCGCGACGGAGATGGGCGGCTGGGACACGCACGCGGCGCAGGGCGCGGCCACGGGCACCTTCGCCAACCGGTGCGCGGAGCTGGCGGGCGCGCTGTCCGCCTTCGCGCGGGACGTGGGGCCGCTGCTGGAGCGGGTGACAGTAGTCGTGCTGACGGAGTTCGGCCGCACGGTGCGGGAGAACGGCAGCCGGGGGACGGACCATGGCGTGGGCAGCGCGATGCTGGTGCTCGGCGGCGGCGTGAAGGGTGGCCAGGTCCACGGGCGCTTCGAGTCGCTCACCCCGGACCGGCTCCAGGACGGGCGGGACGTGCCCGCGTGGACGGACGTGCGCGCGCCGCTGGCCGAGGTGCTGCGCGCCTGCCGCCCTGGCGTGGACCTGACCCGGGTGTTCCCCGGCTTCACGCCCGGCGCGCCGCTGGGACTCTTCGCGTAGCGCGGCTCGAGTTCGTGCAGACTGGAGGGGCCCATGGTCCGGCCTCGTCGCGTGCTCGTCATCCTCGTCTCCATCTTCGCGGTCGCCTACCTCGCCCTGTGCCTGGCGGCCTTCGTGCTCCAGCGCCCGTTGATATACCCGGCGCCCAAGGCCCCCATCCCGCTGCCGGCCGAGCTCGGCTTCCGGCACCTGCCACTGCCAGGAGACACGTTCGTGGACGTGCTCCATCTCCCCGCGCCGCCCGGCGCCCCGACGGTGGTGCACTTCCATGGCAATGGAGAGCAGTTGTTGGGTCAGCTCGACCTGGGCACGGTGCTGAACCAGAACGGGCTGGGCTTCCTGGCCGTCGAGTACCCGGGATATGGCGCGTCGCCCGGACAGCCCACGGAGCAGGGCATCTACGCGGCGGCGGAGGCGGCGCTGGCGATGCTGCGAGCGCGGGGCGTGACGCCGGAGCACACCGTGCTCAGTGGCCGCAGCCTCGGCACGGGCGTGGCCGTGGAGATGGCGCGTCGGGGACACGGCTCGCGCATCATGCTGGTGTCGCCCTACACGTCACTCACGGAGATGGCGGCGCAGCTCTTTCCCTTCCTCCCCGCGTCCCTGCTGGTGAGGGACCGCTTCGACTCCACGTCGAAGGCGCCGGACATCACCTTGCCGGTGCTCATCATCCACGGAGAGCAGGACACGCTCATCCCGGTGGAGATGGGGCGCAGGCTGGGCGCGCGCTTTCCCAGCGCCACCGTGGAGACGGTGCCCGGGGCGGGCCACAACGACGTGTTGGAGAAGTCAGGCCCCGACCTCGTGCGGCGCATGGCCGTGTTCGCCCTGGGCGGAACCTGAGCAACGCCCCGAGGCGCGTGAGTCCACCGCGCCCCGAGGTGTTTCGTCAGTGGACCTGTGAAGGGGACTCGGTGTCGACGGACACTTCGCGCATCAGCTCCGCGGTCTCCTCCGCCTTGAGCTGCTTCACCAGGTCCGCCTGCGCCACCATGCCGCAGACGGTGCCGTCGTCGTCGAGCACCACCATGCGGCGGACCTGGTTCTGCTCCATCAACTCCAGGCAGTCCTCCAGGCTGGTGTCTCGATACACCGTCGCCGCGGGCATGCTCATCGCATCGCTCACGTTGAGCATGTAGGGGTCCTTCCCCTTCGCGATGATGCGACAGGTGATGTCGCGGTCGGTGATGACGCCGATGGGCTTGTTGTCCACGTCGATGACCGGCAGGGCTCCGCAGTCACACTCCACCATCCACCGCGCGGCCTGCTCGATGCCGGTGTCGGGCAGGCAGGTGACGGGGTTCTCGGACATGACTTCTTCGACGTTCATGGGGCCTCCCGGGGCGAGTGTCTCTCCGCCTCAAGGTGGGCCTCTCCTTGGAAGGCGACAGCGTGAGACCCGGGTGTTCGCCGTTCGGTCGGCCCGGGATGCGGGGGCGCGGTTCGAGGACCGGACAGCGGTGGGGCAAGGGTCCGAGCCGATGAAGGGCCCCGGACCCCTTGTCCCTCAGTCGCGCGGAAGCCGCTGCTCGTATTCTGCTTCCAGGCGGGCGTGCGTGGACCAGAAGCCTCGGGGCGCATGGCCGGAGAGCTGGTCGTCGAGGATGCCCAGGTGGGTGTCCCAACCGCTGGCGACGCTGACCCTGTCCGCGCGCGTGGTGAGCCGTCGGTGTGTCAGGACGAGCAGCACCTCGGTGCCGCGCTCGCTCAGCTCGAACGACACCTCGGAGGGTGCGCCCGTCTGCTCGGCCCAGGTGTAGCTCAGCGCGTGGGGTGGCTCGTAGCGGGTGACGTGGCCGAGGTGCCGATGGCCGTCGCGCATGACCTCGTAGCGTTTCGGCAGGGGCTCGTGGGAGAGCGTGGAGTGGAGGAAGTGCAGCTCGACGCGGCCTCCCACGCGCGGCTCCAACTCTCCGGCGGCCAGCCACTTGCCGCGCTTCTCCGAGTCGGTGAGGAACGCCCAGACGCGCTCGATGGGTCCGGGCAGCACGCGCTCGATGCGCACCGTCTGGGGCTCCGTGACGATTCCGTACTCAGCCATGGCGGGGCTCCAGCGCATCGGGCGCGGCGAGCGCGCGCGTCAGGGCGGTGAGCATGGTGGCCCAGCCCGCCTGGGTCCGGTCGGCGTACTCGGCCCACTTGGACGACATGACGTGGGTCAGCGTCAGCTCGCAGCCGGTGCCCTGGGGACGAAACTCCAGGCTCACCCGGCTGATGTCCTCCTCCGCCAGGTTGTCCTCCCGGATGGCCCAGGTGAAGACGAGGCGGTGGGGGCGGTCGACCTCCAGGTATGTGCCGATGTGGTCGATGTCCATGTCCCGGCGGCGCACGAGGAAGGAGAACGTGCCGCCCACGCGGGCATCGAGGTGGAGGTGGACGACCTGTTCGTCACGCACGCGCGGGCCGAACATCCACTGGCCCAGGAGCTTCGCGTCGACCCAGGCGTCGAAGACGCGCTCGACGGGTACGTCGAAGTGGCGCACGAGCTGGACCTGGATGGGGGCGTGGGGACTCACCGGGAGCGTCCTTTCTTGCGGGGGGAGGAAGGGGGCGTGGGCGCGTCCTCTCGGAGGAGGGCCTCCAGGACGTCGAGGCGCTCGCTCCAGAAACGCTCGTAGTACTGGAGCCAGTCCTTCACCTCCGAGAGCGGCTTCGCGTCCAGTCGGCAGACGTGCGTGCGGCCCTTCACCTCGCGGCGCACCAGCCCCGCGCGCTCCAGCACCTTGATGTGTTTGGACGCCGCGGCCAGGGACATCCGGAAGGGCGCCGCCAGCTCTCCGACGCTGCGCTCATGTACGGACAGGTTGCGCAGCATCGCCCGGCGCGTCGGGTCCGACAGCGCGTGGAAGGTGTTGTCGAGCTGGGCGAGACGTTGTTCAACCATGAGGTTGAATATAGGTCCGTGCGTGGGACTGTCAACCGACGAAGCCCGTGCCGCCGTGGGCCGGGGAGGCTGGTACGCTCGCCCGCGCCTTTCGTTTCCGGGAGAAGACCTCATGTCCGATGCCTCCCCGCCCGTCATCGGCATCATCGGTGGCAGCGGCCTGTACCAGATTGACGGTTTGAAGGACGTCGCCTGGAAGAAGGTGTCCTCTGCCTTTGGCGAGCCCTCCGACGAGTTGTGCTTCGGCACCCTGGAGGGACAGCGCGTGGTCTTCCTGCCGCGCCATGGCCGGGGCCACCGCATCGCCCCGAGCAACATCAACTTCCGGGCGAACGTGGACGCGCTCAAGCGCAGCGGGGTGACGGACCTGCTCTCGCTGTCCGCGGTGGGCAGCCTTCGCGAGGACCTGCCGCCGGGCGTCTTCGTGGTGGTGGACCAGTTCATCGACCGGACCTTCGCGCGGGAGAAGAGCTTCTTCGGCACGGGGCTCGTCGCGCACGTGTCCATGGCGAAGCCGGTGTGTTCGCGGCTGGGGGACGCGGTGATGGCCGCCTGCGAGAACCTGGGCGTGGCCGCGCGGCGGGGCGGCACCTATCTGGCCATGGAGGGGCCGCAGTTCTCCTCGCTCGCGGAGAGCCGCCTGTACCGGACGTGGGGCTGTGACGTCATCGGCATGACGAACATGCCGGAGGCGAAGCTCGCCCGGGAGGCGGAGCTTTGTTACGCGACCGTGGCCATGGTGACGGACTTCGACTGCTGGCATCCGGACCATGACGCCGTCACCGTGGATCAGGTCGTCTCCGTGCTCCTGGGCAACGCGGGCAAGGCGCGCGGACTGGTGAAGCAGGTGACGCCGCTGCTCGGTGGACACGAGGGGCCCTGTCGCCAGGGTTGTCAGCGCGCCCTGGACCACGCGGTCATCACCGCGCCTGAGGCTCGGGATGCCGCGCTCGCGCAAAAGCTGTCCGCCGTGGCCGGCCGGGTGTTGAACCGATGAAGGTCCAGGGCAGGCCCATGCGCACCATCTGGCTGGAGCCCGACGGGCAGGCGGTGGGCATCATCGACCAGACTCGCCTTCCCCACGCCTTCGTCACCGCGCGGCTGGGCACGCTGGAGGAGGCCGCGCACGCCATCCGTGCGATGCGTGTGCGAGGCGCTCCGCTCATCGGCGCCACCGCCGCGTATGGCGTCTGGCTCGCGCTGCGCGAGGACGCTTCGGATGCGGCGCTGGCGCGGGCCCGCGAGGTCCTGGGCGCGACGCGTCCCACCGCCGTCAATCTGCACTGGGCGCTGGAGCAGATGCGCCAGTTGCTGGAGCCGCTGCCCGTCTCGGAGCGTCCGTCCGCCGCGAAGCAGCGCGCGGCCGAGTTGTGCGACGAGGACGTGGCCATCAACCGCGCCATGGGTGGGCACGGTCTGAAGTTGCTGGAGGCCGCCTGGGAGCGGAAGGGACGCCAGGGGCGGCTGGAGGTGCTCACCCACTGCAACGCGGGGTGGCTGGCGACGGTGGACTGGGGCACGGCGCTGTCACCCATCTACCTGGCGCACGACGCGGGCCTGCCCGTGCATGTCTGGGTGGATGAGACGCGTCCGCGAAACCAGGGCGCGGGGCTGACGGCCTGGGAGCTGGGACAGCACGGTGTCCCGCACACCGTCATCGCCGACAACGTGGGAGGCCACCTGATGCAGCATGGGCAGGTGGACCTGTGTCTGGTGGGCACGGACCGCACCACGGCGCACGGAGACGTGGCGAACAAGATTGGCACCTACCTGAAGGCGCTCGCGGCGAAGGACAACGGCGTGCCCTTCTACGTGGCGCTGCCTTCGCCCACCATCGACTGGAGCCTGCGGGACGGGGTGCGGGAGATTCCGATTGAACAGCGCGACGGCACCGAACTGAGCGATGTCACCGGGCGACTGGCCTCGGGTGAGGTGGCCACGGTGCGGGTGACGCCGGAGGGCAGTGCTTCCGCCAACTACGCCTTCGACGTGACACCGGCGCGGCTGGTGACGGCGCTCATCACCGAGCGAGGCGTGTGCCCCGCCACCGAGGAGGGACTGCGCTCGCTCTTCCCGGAGCGGGCGGGGAGGGCTTCGTGAGCAGTCGGGATGACCGCGCCTCGCGCGAGGCGATGATTACCACCTGCCGGAAGATGAACGCGGCCGGGCTCAACCAGGGGACGTCCGGCAACCTGAGCCTGCGCGTGGCGGAGGGCTTCCTGCTGACGCCCACCGGCATGGACTACGACGTGCTGGAGCCGGAGGACATCGTCCTCATGCGCCTGGATGGGAGCCATGAGGGGCGCCGTCTTCCGTCGTCGGAGTGGCAGTTGCACCGGGACCTCCTGGTGGCGCGCCCGGAGGTGGGCGCGGTGCTGCATGCGCACTCCATGTTCTGCACCACGCTGGCCTGTCTGCGCCGGGGCATCCCCGCCTTCCACTACATGGTGTCCGCGGCGGGCGGCGTGGACGTGCGGTGCGCGGCCTATGCGACGTTCGGCACCGAGGAGCTGGCGCGCCGCGTGTTGGAGGCGCTGGAGGGACGCAAGGCGTGCCTGATGGCGAACCACGGCATGCTCGCGCTGGGCGCGGGCCTGGCCCAGGCCTTCAAGCTGGCGGTGGAGGTGGAGACGCTCGCGGCCATGTACTGGCGGGCGCTCCAGGTGGGCGAGCCGGTGCTCCTCGACGATGAGGAGATGGCGCGCGTGCTGGAGAAGTTCAAGACGTACGGGCAGCAGTCGCCGCCCGGAGGTCGCTGAAGGCGCGCCTACGCCGCGCGCAGCGTGAGCACCGTCACCTCGGGAGGGACACCCAGACGAAAGGGCAGCCAGTGGCCGGTGCCGCCGGACACGTAGAGCTGGTGGTCCCCGCGCCGATAGCGGCCGAGCATGTACTGGAAGGCGAACCAGAAGGCGGGCACGCCGAAGAACGCCACCTGGCCGCCGTGGGTGTGGCCGGCGAGCGTGAGCCGGGCGCCGCGCTCGGCGGCGTGGTTGAAGAAGTCGGGATGGTGGGACAGGCAGAGGACGACTTCGTCCGAGGCGGTGTCCTGGAAGGCCTTCTCCGCGGATTGGCGCATGCGCTCGGCCTTCACGCGGTGGCTGCGGCCGGACATGGGGTAGTCCACGCCGACGATGCGCACGCGCTGGCCGCCGTGCTCGATGACGTGGGACGAGTCCACCAGCAGCCGCACCGGGCCGCCGCGCTCCTGGGATTGGGCGTACGCGCCGAGGACCTCGTCCAGGCCGCGCCAGTGCTCGTGATTGCCGAGTACCGCCAGCATGCCGTGGCGGGCGCGGCAGGACTCCAGCGCGGCCATGGTGCCGTCGAGCTGGTCCAGGTCATCAATGAGGTCACCCGTCATCACCTGGAGGTCGACCTGGGCCTCGTTCATCGCGGCCACCGTCTCGCGCAGGTAGTGGGTGTCGATGAAGGTGCCGACGTGGACGTCGGTGATTTGCCCGATGCGAAACCCGTCCAGCGCGGCGGGCAGGCCGGGCAGGCGCACCTCCACCGACTTCAGCGTGAAGCCCGTGGCGCCGCCCGCCAGGCCCACCGTGCTCGTCCCCGCCGCGAGCAACGGCACCGCGCGCCCCGCGTTCGTCAGCAGGCTGCGCCGGCTCATCCCACCCAGGGCGGGGGGTGGAGTGATGGGGGCAATCGCGTCGGAAG
>NZ_VIFM01000460.1 GCF_006636215.1 Myxococcus llanfairpwllgwyngyllgogerychwyrndrobwllllantysiliogogogochensis
ACCCCGCCGCCTCCCCCACCCGAGCCGGAGGGCATGTCCACGGGCAAGAAGGTCGCGTTCGTCGCGGTGCCGTTGGTGCTGCTCGGCATCGGCGCGGCGGTGGTGCTGGGAGGAGGCCAGGGTGGCGCCAAGCAGCCGGCGACCCAGGTCGTCGAGGTCCCTCGGGACAGGCCGACGAGTCCCTCGGGGGCCACGACTCCGGTCGATGCCACACCGCAGGCGCTTCGGGTGAAGTTCAACTCGACGCCGTCCGGGGCCGCCATCTACGAGGGCGAGGAGCAGATCGGCACCACGCCCATCGAGCTCATGCTGCCGCGAGAAAAGTCCCACCAACTGAGCTTCCGCCTCGCGAACCACAAGTCCGAGGAGCGCTCGCTCAACTTCAGCCGCGTCGCCGGAGACAGCCAGACGGTGGACGTGACGCTGGAGCCCATCCGCGCCGCGACGCCGCCCAAGCCGAAGCCGCCTCGGCCCGCCAACACCGGGCAGGATATCAACGTCTTCGAGTAGCGCCCGCCGGCTCCCGTGCGCACCGGGAGCCGTCATGCGGCGGGGCTCGCGTCCCAGGCACGGGCGTGCTGCCCGGGAGCGCACGGCCCGCCATGCGGCGGACTCAGACGAGTCGCCCCAGCTTCGGGAGCACCTCACCGCTCTTGCCCTGGACGGAGTGCTCGAAGCGACGGGAGTTCTCCGCGGGGTCCAGGTTGACGAGCCACGTCTCCCCGCCCGCACCGCGCACCTGATCTACCATGCCCGCGGCGGGGTAGACGGCGCCGGAGGTGCCCGCGGCCAGGAAGACGAAGCGCCCGCCGGAGCTGGCGGCGCGCAGCGAGAAGTTCTGGATGCGCTCCAGGTCCGCGGGGTCCAGGTACTCGCCGAACCAGACGATGTGGGGCCGCAGCAGGCTGCCGCAGTCCTTGCACCCGGGCACCGTGCCCGCCGCGTACACGGTGGTGTCCTCGAAGGGTGCGCGCTGGCACTCGTCGTTGCTACAGCGCGTCTTGAAGAGGTTGCCGTGCATCTCCACCACGCGCTGGCTGCCCGCACGTGAGTGCAGCCCATCTACGTTCTGCGTGGCCAGGAGGAAGCGGTCGCCCAGGTGACGCTCCCAGGAAACCAGCGCGTCATGGCCGGGGTTGGGCGAGACGCCCGCGGCCCCTGCTCGCCGCTGGGAGTAGAAGCGCCACACCCGCAGCGGATCCTTCGCGAAGCCCTCGGGCGAGGCCACCTGCTCCACGGGCTGGTCCTCCCAGAGCCCGTTCATTCCTCGGAAGGTCGGGACTCCGCTCTCGGCGGAGACGCCCGCGCCAGTGAGGACGAGCAGCCAGGTATTCGAATCGAGAAGGAGCGTTTCCACGGTGCCTCCTGTGCGGCGTGGGATTCAGGATATGAAGCGTGGGACGACGATGACCGCGCCGGGCCCTGACGGGCGGGTGCGGAGACCTGGCTCGAGGACCCCATCATGGCGGAAATCACCCTGGACCTGCGCGCGGCTCCCAAGGCGCAGGCCTACGAGGAACTGCAGCAGCACGTTCAAGCAGCGCTCGCCGGCATCGACGACCCCATCGCGGGCATGGCGACGATGAGCTGCCTGATTCACCACGCCTTTGGCCACCTATGGACGGGCTTCTACCGGGTGGTGACGCCGGGGAAGCTGCTCCGGGTGGGCCCCTACCAGGGCACGCTGGGGTGCCTCGAAATCAAGTTCGGCCAGGGCGTCTGCGGCGCCGCCGCGGCAAAGGGCGAGACGCAGGTGGTGGCGGACGTGCACGCCTTCCCGGGGCACATCGCCTGCGACGCGCGCTCCGCGTCGGAAATCGTGGTGCCGGTGTACGGGAAGAATCGCGAGCTGCTCGCGGTGCTGGACATCGACTCCGCGAGCAAGTCCACCTTCGACGAGGTGGACCGCCAGCAGCTCGAGACGATGATGCGCTGGTTCCAGCAGTAGCCGCGCCGCGCATCCATCGAAGGCCCCCGAGGGCGCGGCGGGAAGACAGCGCCCGCGCCCCAGGGAGCAGGTTCAGTCGCCGCGTGCGTAGGCCACGGCGAGCTGACCGGCGAAGCGGGCGTTGTTCACGAGGAGCGCGAGGTTGGCCTTGAGCGTCTTGCCGCCCGTGCGCTGGCCCAGCTCGCGCAGCAGGAAGGGCGTCACGTCCTTGCCCCGGATGCCCTGGCGCTCGGCTTCGGCGAGCGCGGAGGCGATCTGCAGCTCGACCTCATGGCGAGGCAGCGCGGTCTCCTCCGGCGGCGGCACGGTGTAAAGCACCCCACCCTGCCCTAGCGTCTCGAAGCGGGCGCGAGCGATGCGTGCGGCGGTGGCCACGTCATTCACGCTGTGCTCCAGCGTGATGCCGGAGTCACGGCTGTGGAAGGACGGCAGCTCTCGGGTGCCCACGCCGATGACGGGCACTCCCGCTGTCTCCAGGAGTTCCATCGTCTTGGGAAGGTCGAGCACGGACTTCGCGCCCGCGCACACCACTGCCACGGGGAAGCGGGCCAGCGCGGCGATGTCCTGGGAGATGTCCCAGTGCTCCGAGGCGCCCCGGTGGACGCCGCCGATGCCCCCCGTGGAGAAGACACGGATGCCGGCCGCGGCGGCCAGCTCACACGTGGCGCTGACGGTGGTGCCACCGGAGGCGCGGGTGGCCACGGCGATGGCCAGGTCGCGCGAGCCGAGCTTCAGCAGGGGCTCCTTGCCCTCCGCGAGTCGGCGCAGGGCCGCGTCCTCCAGGCCGATGCACACCACGCCGTCCACCACGGCGGTGGCGGCGGGCACGGCACCGGCGCGACGAATGGCTTCCTCGCAGGCTCGGGCGGCGGCGAGGTTGTCCGGATAGGGAAGTCCCTGGGCCACCACACTCGTCTCCAGGGCGACGACGGGCTGCCGCGAGTCGAGGGCGCGACGCACCTCGTCCGAAAAGCGTAGGTCCATGGCGCGCGATTAAGCCACGGCGCGGCATGGGGACAAGCCGAGCGGCGGGGAAACGTCGGCTTGCACGAAAGGACGCTGGGTCTTATTCCCTCGCGCGACGTGTCCACATCCGCCGCCAGTGTCCCTGCTGCGCCGCCCCGCGCCTTCTCGGCCTCCGACCTGGCCATCCTTGGTGTCGTCGTTGTCTGGGGCACCAACTACACGGTGGTGAAGGAGGCCCTGGGGGTGATTCCTCCCCTGGCCTTCATGTCGGTGCGTTTCGCGGTGGCCTCGGTGGCCATGGCGGTGTTGCTGCTCGCGGTGGAGGGGTGGAAGCCGCTGCCGTGGCGGGTGCTCTTCAAGCTCGGGATGCTCGGACTGGTGGGCAACACGGCGTACCAGCTGAGCTTCATCCTGGGGCTGGCGAACACGACGGCGGCCAACAGCGGGATGCTGGTGGCGGTGACGCCCGTGCTGGTGGCGGCCCTGGGCGCGGCGCTGGGAGTCGAGCGGCTCAACCGTCCGCTGGTGATGGGCATGTCGCTGGCGGTGATGGGAATGCTGCTGGTGGTGGCGGCACGTGGCCCGTCACTGGGCACGGACACCCGGCTGGGAGACGGGCTCATCCTGGTGGCCTGCGTCTGCTGGGCCATCTACACCGTGGGCATCCGCTCGCTGGGCAACGAGGTGTCGGCGCTGCGCATCACCGCCCTCACCATGCTGGCGGGGGCTCCGGGAGTGGTGCTGGCGGGAGCGCCGGCGGTGCTCGCCCTGGACGTGGGGAGCATCGGCTTCAGTGCTCGGGCGGGCGTGGTGTATTCGGCGCTGATTCCGCTGGTGCTCAGCTACTTCATCTGGGGGCGCACGGTGCAGCAGGTGGGCAGCGCACGCGCGTCGCTCTACAACACGGGAGTGCCCATCGTGGCCGCGCTCACCGCGTGGGGCGTTCGTGGAGAGAGGCCCACGCTGCTGCAGGGATTGGGCGCGGCGCTCATCATCGGCGGCGTGGTGCTCAGTCGCGGGAAGTGACACGGGTGAGCGGCTAGCGCCCGTCTTCCCCCCGTCGTCCCCGCTCCACCGCGAGGCCGTACTCCTCGATCTTCTTGTCCAGCGTGGGGCGGCTGATGCCCAGCAACGCGGCGGCCCGGACCTTCTTGCCGCCGGCTTCTCGCAGAGCCTCGGCGATGGCGTCGCGCTCCAGCCGTCCCACGCGAGACTGGAGCGTCTGGGAGTCGCTGGCCGGGCCGCCCTGCTGGACCTCTGGAGGAAGCTGCAGCGCCCCCACCCTTCCCCCGGCGTAGAGC
>NZ_VIFM01000461.1 GCF_006636215.1 Myxococcus llanfairpwllgwyngyllgogerychwyrndrobwllllantysiliogogogochensis
CTCCTGAGCAACTCCACCGCCGCACTATCCGCGAGGACTTCGCGCGCGGCCTGCGGCAGCTCCGTGGCGAGCCCGAGGCCCAGGCACCCGCCGCGCCAGTCCTCCCGCAATCCGAGCGGTGCTACTGCGGCGGGCCGTGGCTGTTCGTGGGCGGCCGGCGCATCTGCGGCTTGGGCCGCCACGACGACTGAGCTTTCGTGGCGGGTCAGGCCACGGCGCGGCAGCTCGGCCTGTTGTACCGCCACTCCCGCCCGGCATCGTGCTGGGCGGGGTTGTTCTTCGCCGCGCATCGAGGAGCCCATGGCCGACGTGCGATGGCAGGCCGAGGACATGCGCGTCGTCCAGGAGCCCGGCCGCGCGCCGCGCCTGGAGGTCTACGACGCGCACGGGGACTGGTCGCCCTGGTGGGAGCCTGCGGAGCTGGCCGGGCGGGACGCAGTGTCCCTCCGGCGGCTCCTGGACCGCCTCCTGGACGTGCTGGCGAGACAGGGAGCCCGGCAACAGCAGGACTCACCCGCGGAGCGCTCACCGGAACCGCGATGCGTCGCCCCACTCCTCGACGGGGACAAATCGGAGCCCCTCGGGCGGGGGCACCATGGCCTGCACGCGGGCGACGACGTCGCGGTGGAAGAGGTGCACCGTCGACTCCGCGAGGCGGAAGGCACGTCGCTCCTCGAGGGGAACGTCCTGGAGCACGCTCTCGTCGAGCACGAGCCGGTCAAGGCTCACCATGAAGAGCCCTGAGTCCGAGTCCTCGTAGACGCTGCGCTCGCGGTCCACGCACCGCAGCGTCCGCCACATGTGGACCAGCCAGTACCTCAGCGTCGAGTCTCCAACCTGGACGTCCGCCGGCACGAGCTGGACGCCGCGGAGTTCCGCCGCGTCGAGCACGCCCCTCAGGCGCTCGGACACCACCGGAGCCGGCAAGCTGTGGTGGTCGGCCATGACGGGGCGCGGTGGCACCGGGTCTCCGAGCCGCAGCTTCACCGGCTCGCCCACCTCCACCGGACGCCCCTTGCGGAACGCAGAGGCCGACTGGTCCCAGGCCAACAACGGATGCGCCTGGGAGAGAGCGCGCTGGAGCACGTAGTAGTCGCGTTGCACGCTACACCCCCACCTGAAGCGCTCTGCGAGGCAGTGGCGCACCCGTCTGGCCGTGCTGGTGGCCGTGGCGGCGAGCCTTGGGGCACGCCCGGCGCGGCTTGTCCTGGATGCTCCGCACGCCCGAGCAGCCATCGCCGCCGGGCAGGTAGTCCAGGCCGTCCGTGGTGATGGTCCACAGCCCGCCCGAGAGCTTGCGAAGGATGGTGGCGCTCACTCTGTCCAGCTCGCGGACCAGCCCCTCGGGGTTCGCGCAGTAGCCCCCGGACTCCAGGATGCCGGCCACCGAGTCCAAGAGGCCCTTCACGGCATCGGGATAGGCCAGGTTGACGTCGTAGGCCCAGCCTGCGGAGTGCGGCCCGACATGCACGGGAACATGTAGCTCGCACGCGACCGCTGGGACGGACGGGAGGATGACGCCGTTCGGCGGGCTGTTGATGTCGTAGCCGAACCGGAGGCAGTAGAGCGGCCAGTCATCGTCGTCCATCGCCTCCGTGCAGATGAGGTGATGCGCGGCCAGGCTGTACCGGCCCGTGTACCAGGGATGCGTCTTGAACTCGGGGTCGGGAATCATGTTGTCCCGCAGCACCGGAGAGGAACCCACGTTCCACCCGGGCTTCGCCGCGAACTTGTGCTCGGGCTTGCCGCAGTAGCTGCACGGTGGGCGCTGCGGTGGCTTGGGCCCGTCGTTCGGACCGGCCTGCTCAAAGCGGACTCTCCGACCTCGGATGACGACGGACATAGGGCAAGCACACTCCCAGTCGCGTCAAATTTGAACACCCGGAAAGAGCCTGAAGCCAAGCCACTCCCTGATGGGTAGTCCTGTCCCCGATGTGGCAATGCAACCTCGCGATGCCCGCTGGTGCGCGCAGTGGCCTGCCCCGAAGTACGAGATAGGCCACCGCGTCGCGGCGCGGCTCAGCTCGCGCGCGGCAACCCCTCGCGGAGAGCAGCATCGAGGCGCCGGGCGGCGGCCTCGCAGTGGCTCTCATTGAGCTCTACGCCCACCGCGCGCAGGCCGAGCTGCTGCGCGGCCACCAGCGTTGACCCGGTGCCGGCGAACGGGTCCAGCACCAAGCCGCCCGTCGGGCACGACTTCGCCAGCAGGTGCGCCAGCAGCGCGACGGGCTTCTCGGTGGGGTGCGTGCGCTGGCGCGGGGGCACGGGCGGGTATCCAGCGATGACGGCCCCCTCGCGCTTCCCGGCCAGGGCACGCCGGTTCGACTGCGCGGCGAAGAGCACCACCTCGTAGTCGGGCGCGTAGGACTGACGCAGGTCCCCAGTGCCGCCCTGGGCCTTCCGCCAGATGCGCGCGGACCGGACCCGCAGGTGGCTGCTGCAGGCGTCGTAGAAGTCGGGCCAGCTCTGCCAGTGGCAGAAAACGTAGGCGTGCGCGTCCGGCGAGAGCGCGCGACTCGCGGAGGTGAGCGCCTCACGCAGCACCCGCATACCCTGGCGCGTGCCGTCGGCGCGGATGGACTTGGCTCCCTTCACCTTGGACTCCCATGCCATCCCGTACGGTGGGTCGGTCACCAATGCGTCCACGGACTGAGACGGGAGGTCCAGCAACAGGTCGCGGCAGTCCGCGTTGTACAGACTGACGGCGTGGTTCGTGTAGTACGGCTTCAAGTTCCCTTTCAGGCGCGGCGCGGCGGGTACTGCACTCGCTGTGCCCAACGCACGACCCCCCATCCGAGCCAGTCGCCGAGATGCATTGGACATCGAATGGGGCTGTGGCGTACCGACGAAAGCCATTGAAACCACTCATGAATCCGCCTGGAACAAGCCTTTCTCCGCGTCCAGAGAACTAGTGTTGTCTCTTCGTAAACATCGGAAATTGCTAGGTTTTCTTGCGTCCCCATTATCGGCGCGCTATCCAATGCCTCGCAGTCCTCAACAATGGAGTCACACATGGGCACTACGAATACCGAAGAACTCCTGGCCTCACTCATTCTCCTTCGGGAGCTGCAGAGTTTTGTCCCGTCCGGCGGGGCCGTGAGCCACCTCGAAACCATGAGGGAGGCGGCGAAGCTGAAGGCGACCGCAGCCATTCAGGGGCCGCTGGAAAGGTACCTGGGGAAGCCTGAGCAGCACGCCGCACCGTGATTTCATGGAGCGGTTCGAGGTGGCCGCGCTCGCGGCCCGCCCCGGTGCTCAGGAGCGGGCCGCATGCCCTACCAGCCGAAAGTCCATCGGATGCCGGCGCCAGCCATCCGTTCGCGCTGGTTCGCCTCGGCGAAGGCGAAGAGTCCCAGGTCCGGCATCAACCTGGCGCCCGCTTCCAGCCGCGCGTACGCACCGGAGAGGGAGGAGGCACCGGCCTGTGCCTCCAGGTAACCGGTCCTCACCGGGACATCAGTGAGGACACGAGAAAGCCCCGCGGCGACTGCCGCACGCGGGGCGTCTAAGGGACCGCGCCCACCACCGGAGCCAGCGCGGCCGTGCTGCCGATGGCACCGAGCGATGCCGCGCGAGCCGCCGTCTGCACCTTCTCGGCGACCTTCTGCTCGCCGTGCAGCGTCTTGAACGCCATCTTCGCCAGCTCCTCTTCGCCGGGCTTGAGCGGGCGCCAGCCGTTGGTGCGCATCCACTCGTCGAGCACGTGGAGCCCCTTGGCCGCCTTGTCGACGGCGTTCTCCGACTCATCGAGCGCGGCCCAGTCCTCGACGATGTGGAAGGCGTGGTACGCGCCCGTGGCGACGATGCGCTTGCGGCGCGCCGTCAGCCATTCCTTGCCTCCGAAGAAGAGGCCCACGGCCCCGAGGATGATGGAGAGCCCCGTGCCGATGACGCCCGGCGTGAGGAGCGACGACAGGATGGAGTCCGGGGGGCTGGTGCCCTCGGCGGCGAGCGCGGGCGGCGCGGCGAGGACGGCCATCATGAGGACGGCGAGGGCTGCGAAGTGCTTCTTCATGGGGTGCGACTCCTAAAACTGCGAGAGGACAACACCCCCGAAGAAGAGGCGGTCATCCCGCGAGAGGCAGGCGCACGAAGCCCATGAAGCCAGGGCGGTAGTGCGGCGTCTGGAACACCTTCACGCGGGCATCGGCGAGCCGTGCGTCCTCCAGCGTGAGCGTCTTTCGGCCACCGCCCGCCGCCCCCACCACC
>NZ_VIFM01000462.1 GCF_006636215.1 Myxococcus llanfairpwllgwyngyllgogerychwyrndrobwllllantysiliogogogochensis
CTGAAGGGTGAGGGTGACCTGGAAGAGCGGTGAGCGGCTCAGGTCACGCTGAGGCTGGAGTTCTTCGACAAGCTTCTCGAAGGGGACGTCCTGGTGCTCGTAGGCGGCCAGAGTGGACGTGCGCACCCGGGAGAGCAACTGACGGAAGGACTGCTTCGAGTCGAGTCGGGAGTGGAAGACGAGGGTGTTGACGAAGAAGCCGATGAGGCCCTCGGTCTCGGAGCGATTCCGGTTGGCGAGGGGCGAGCCCACGGAAACGTCGTCCTGGCCCGAGTAGCGGGAGAGCAGGAACTGGAAGGAAGCCAGCAGCACCATGAAGGGCGTGGCACCCTCGCGCTGGGCGAGCGCCTTGACCCAGTCGCTCGACTGTCTGGACAGGACCACGGGGACGATGTCTCCCCGGTACGTCTGAACAGCGGGACGCGGTCTGTCAGTGGGAAGCTCGAGCGAAGTCGAGACGCCGGCGAGCTCCTGGCGCCACCAGTCAATCTCGGCGGAAAGGACGTCGCCCTGGAGCCACTCGCGCTGCCAGATGGCGAAGTCGGCGTACTGGATGGGCAGGGAGGCGAGCTGGGCGGGTTCTCCTCCGGCGAACTGACGGTAGAAGGCGGCGAGCTCGCGGACGATGATGGCGACAGACCATCCGTCGGAGACGATGTGGTGTGCGGTGACGAGCAGGATGTGCTCGTCGTCGCTCAATCGCACCAGGGTCGCGTGTACCAGCGGACCCCGAGACAGGTCGAATGAATGCAGTGCCTCTTGGCGCATCAGGCGCTGGGCTTCCGCGTCCCGCTCCTGCTCCGGCAGTGCGCGGAGGTCGATGAGAGACATCTCCAGCACGACATCCTGCTGGATGCGCTGAACGGGCTGACCCTCATGAATGGCGAAGTGCGTGCGCAGCACCTCATGGCGCAGCATCAGCGCGCGGAGGGACTGGCGCAGCGCGTTTGAATCCAGGGTTCCGGTGAGCTTGAGCGCCCACGGGATGTTGTATGCGGAGCCCCCGGGCTGGAGCTGATCGAGGAACCAGAGGCGCTGCTGGGCGAACGAAAGAGGAATGGCGCCGTCGCGCGCGCCCGGGCGCAGCAGGAGGCGCCTGGTCCTCGTGCCCTCGCTGCTTCTCGACTCAATCCGCCGGGAGAGCTGTTCGACGGTGGGGGCCTCGAAGAGGTCGCGCAGTGGGAGCTCCACTCCCAGCACGGAGTGGATACGCGAGACGACCTGGGTGGCGAGCAGGGAGTGTCCGCCGAGCGCGAAGAAGCTGTCCGTCGCGCCCACATGCTCCACGCCCAACACCTGGGCGAACACCAGCGTGAGCTGTTCCTCGGTCCGTGAGCGCGGAGCGGTGTATCGCGAGCCGGAGTCTTTCTGAGCCGGCGCGGGGCGGGCCCTGCCGTTGAACGAGCGAAGGACCTGCTCACGCTCATCTCTCGTCAGCAGGGAGATGGAGGCGAGGCGCGCATCCGGGGCAGCCATCAGCGCCTGGAGCGCGACGCCCCAGTGATGAAGGAGACGCTCGGGGATGGAAGGCTCGAAGCGCGCGGCGTCGAAGAGCAGGCGCAGCTCCAGCGAGTCCCCAGGGATGACGTACGCCTCCAGCGGCGTGTCCGTCTGGTCCACGATGGTGAAGTCGCGGATGCCCAACGCATCCCCGGCGGAATTCACCGCGGCGTCGATGGGGAAGTTCTCGACGATGAAGAGGGATTCGAAGAGGGGCGTGCCACGCGGCACGTCGCTCCACCCGTGCAGCCGCACGAGGGACGTGTGCTCGAACTGGCGCAGCTCAAGCTGCTGGGTGTGGAGCTGCTGAAGCCAGGAGAGCGCGGTGGTGCCGTCGTCGACGAAGACACGGACGGGCACGGTGTTGATGAAGAGCCCGATGGCGCGGTCGATGCCGGAGAGGTCGGCGGAGCGACCGGAGGTGGTGGCACCGAAGACGATGTCCTGCTCACCGGTGTGACGTGAGAGCACCAGCGTCCACGCGGCCTGGACCAGCGCATTGAGGGTGAGGCGGTGCTGACGGACGAAGGCCTGGAGGGTTGCTGTCGTCTGCGCGGGCAGGTGGAGCTGGAGGCGCTGACGCTGGAGCACCGAGTCCGGGCTTCGGGGAAGGGCACCAGGCAGGGGCGTGGGCGCGGTGAAGCCATGCAGCGTCTTGCGCCAGTAGAGCTCCGCGGGCTCCATCGGCTGGCGCTGGAGCCAGGTGACGTAGTCGCGGAAGGTCGTTGCCTCGCTCCGGGCCCACACCAGTCCCGTGCGAATCTGCTCGTAGGTGGTGAAGAGGTCCTGGAAGAGCAGGCCCATGCTCCAGCCGTCCATCAACACATGATGCGTGGTCCCGAGGGCTCGCCAGGACTGCTCACCGGTGCGGATGACCGTCAAGCGCAGCAGCGGTGGCGTGCGCAGGTCGAATCCGCGAGCGCGGTCCTCGGAGAGGAGGACCTGGAAGCGGGACTGCTGCTCTGCTTCCTCCACTCCGCGCCAGTCGAGTTCCTCCCAGGGTAGGGCAGCACCGGGGTGGACGAGCTGGAGGGGCTCCCGCGAGTCGCCCGAGTGGAAGGACGTGCGCAGCAGGGGCTGGCGCTGGATGACGGTCTCCCAGGTGCGCCGGAACGCCCCCAGGTCCACCGCGCCACTGAAGGTCCACGTCAACTGGGTGACGTAGACGCCGGAGCCCGGCGCGGCGAGGGTGTGGAAGAGCATGCCCTGCTGCAAGGGCGACAACGGATAGAGGTCCTCCACCGGCGTGCCCGCGGGGACCAGCCCGTCCGCGATGGCCTGCTTCAACCGGCTCAGGACGACGTCCGTGGACTCGTGCCACTTCGAGTCCGTCGACGTGCGCGGCGTGAGCGCGGAGTCCGACTGCTCGGCCCATGCGTTGCCCTCGAACTTCACGACCCGAGCGAGGGCCTCCAGCGTCGGGTGCTGGAAGAGCTGCTGGGTGGTGAGCTGGAGGCCCGCGTTGCGTGCGCGGGAGACAATCTGGATGGAGAGGATGGAGTCGCCACCCAGCGCGAAGAAGTTGTCATGGCGCGTGACACGCGGCGCGCGCAGGGCCTCGGACCAGATGGCGGCGAGGACCTTCTCCTGAGGTGTCCGCGGCTCGGAGTCGTCGGGGACGGCGGATTGCTGGCTCTTGCTCAGCGGCGAGGGGAGGGCCTTGCGGTCGACCTTGCCATTGGGAGTGAGGGGAAGCGCGGGAAGGGAGACGAACAGCGAGGGCACCATGTGTTCTGGCAGGTGCCGTTGGGCGAAGTCTCGGAGCGCGGAGGAGTCGAGCGCGAGGCCGGGCTGAGGGACGAGCCAGGCGACGAGACGACCGTCACCCGAGGCGTCGAGGTGGACGCCCGCGACGGCCTGGAGGACGGAGGTGTGGCGTGAGAGGACGGCTTCGACTTCGCCCAGTTCGATGCGGAAGCCGCGCAGCTTCACCTGGAAGTCGGCGCGGCCGAGGAAGTCGAGCGAGCCGTCAGGGCGCCAGCGAGCGAGGTCACCGGTGCGGTAGAGGCGCGCGCCAGGGATGCCGGAGAAGGCGTCGGGGAGGAAGCGCTCGGCGGTGAGATCGGGGCGGCCGAAGTAGCCGCGCACGACACCTTCGCCCGCGATGAAGAGCTCGCCGGGCGAGCCGATGGGGCAGGGCTGGCCGGAGGCGTCGAGGACGAAGAGACGGTTGTTGGTGAGGGGCGTGCCGATGGGAAGGGTGGCTGCGCCTTCGTCGGCGGGGGAAGCGGGGTGAGCGGAAGACCAGACGGTGGTTTCCGTCGGGCCATACATGTTGAGGAGGGAGGAGTGGGGGAGCGCGGCGCGAAGCTGGGAGGCGAGAGGGCCGGGTAGCGCCTCACCGCCGACGAGGAGGTAGCGGAGGGAGGAGAGCGCGGCGACGGAGTCCGCGGCGAGCACCCTGGCGCGAGCGAAGGACGGAGTGCACTGGAGATGGGAGACGGGGTGGCGGCGGAGGACCTCGGGCAGCGTCAGCGCGGTGCCGAGGCGAGAGGCGGCGCGCTCGTCATGGAGGACGACGTGGAAGCCTCGGCAGAGCGTCCAGAGCAACTCCAGGACGGAGATGTCGAAGGAGATGGAGGTGACGGCGAGCCACGTGCCGGGAGAGGTGCCCAGGCGGTCATCCATGGCCGCGAAGAAGTTGGCGGCGGTGCGGTGAGGCACCATGACGCCCTTGGGCC
>NZ_VIFM01000463.1 GCF_006636215.1 Myxococcus llanfairpwllgwyngyllgogerychwyrndrobwllllantysiliogogogochensis
TTATGAGCTAGTAGGAAGAGTCAGAGGTGTATAAGAGACAGGTCTACGGTTGCGCACTGGAGGAACCGCCCGAGGCCCGGGCCACGAACACCCCATGAAGCCCACGGAGGATGCCAGCGGCCCGACGGTGGCACTGAAGGAACGCGCCGTTCTGCTGTTCCACGAGCACCTGACCACGGTGCGACGCCGCACGGACCGCCTCTTCGCGGGACTGATGCTGGCCCAATGGGCCTTCGGCATCCTCGTGGCCCTCTTCGTCTCGCCCTACGGCTGGGAGGGCAAGGACCGCGCCCTCCACGCCCACGTGTACGCGGCGCTGTTCCTCGGCGCCGCGCTCACCGTGTTCCCCCTCGCGCTGGCGCGCTGGCGTCCCGGGGCCGTCTCCACACGGCACGGGGTGGCCCTGGCGCAGATGTTGTGGTCCTCGCTGCTCATCCACCTGACGGGTGGGCGCATCGAGACGCACTTCCACATCTTCGTCTCGCTCGCGTTCCTCTCCCTGTACCGGGACCCGTGGGTGCTCCTGACGGCCACGTGCGCCACCGTCGCGGACCACGTCATCCGAGGCGTCCTCTGGCCGGAGTCCGTGTACGGCCTGCCCAACGCGGAGTGGTGGCGCTTCCTGGAGCATGCGCTCTGGGTGGGCTTCCTGAACCTGGTGCTCCTGCACGCGGGCCGGGTGATGCGGCGGGAGATGCGCGAAGTGGCGGTGCGCCGCGCGGAGCTGGAGCTGGCGCGCGAGCGCGAGGAGGACAAGTCCGCCGAACTGGACCGCGCCCTGCGCGAGCTGAGCGGCTTCCAGGAGCACCTCATCCGCGTGGAGAAGCTGGCCGCGGTGGGTCAGCTCGCCGCCAGCGTGGGTCATGAATTGCGCAACCCGCTGGCCGCCGTGCGCAACGCGCATGCCTACCTCTCCCGACGACTGAGTCGGGATGCCATCGGGGCCGCGGATGACCCACGGGTCCCCCAGTTCCTCGGGGTGATGGAGCGCGAATTGGGTGCGTGCGCGAAAATCATCTCCGACCTGCTCGACTTCGCGCGCGAGCGGCCACCGGCGCTGCAGCCGTGTCCGTTGCGACCTCTGGTGGACGAGGCCATTGGCGTGGTCCCCTCGCGCGAGGGTGTCCGCATCCTCAACGAAGTGCCCGAGTCGCTCCCGGTGCCGAGCCTGGACAAGGAACAGTTCCGTCAGGTGCTGGTGAATCTGGTGCAGAACGCGGTGGAGGCCATGCCCCAGGGAAGAACCGGTCAGGTTTCAGTGCTGGCGGAAGGCGGCGACACCGGGCCGTGGGCCATTCGCGTGGTAGATGACGGGACGGGCATCCCTCCGGACGTGCTGCCCAAGATTTTCGAACCGCTCTTCACAACCAAGACGCGTGGCACCGGCTTGGGGCTGGCCATTGTGGCCAACATGGTGCAACGTCACGGCGGCACAATCTCTGTGCGAAGCGAAGCCGGCCGGGGTAGTGAATTCCATATTCATCTCCCGGCAACCGCGGCGGCGCAGGCCGCATGATGGAGGACGTGGCTTTGGGCCCCGCTCGCATCCTTTTGGTCGACGACGAGGAGGGGCTGCGCATCACGCTCGCGGCGAACCTGGAGTTGGAGGGCCATACCGTTCTGGAGGCCGCCAACGGCGAGGAAGCGCTGCGCCTGCTGGGCGAGCACCCGGTGGACGTGGTGCTCAGCGACATGCGCATGCCCGGGCTGCACGGGGTTGATCTGCTGCGCCGCATCAAGCAGGCGCGTCCGGACATGCCCGTGGTGCTGATGACCGCCTTCACGGCGGAAGAACTGGTGGAGGACGCGCTCGCGGAGGGCGCCTTCACCGTGTTGCCCAAGCCCTTCGACGTGGCGCACGCGCTGGACACGATTCTGCGCGCGGCGCGGGCTCCCCAGGTCCTGGTGGTGGACGACACGGAGCCGGTGGCGCGCGCCATGGTGCGCGCGCTGAGCACCGTGGGGCTGCGTGCGCGCGCGGTGTACAGCGGCGAGGAAGCGCTGACGTACCTGCGCTCGGGCGACTTCGACGTGTGCGTGCTGGATTTGGTGATGCCGGAGATGAGCGGGCCGGAGCTGGTGGCGAAGGTGAAGGCGGCGGATTTGTCCGTGGCCGTCATCGCGATGTCCGGGCACGTGGTGCCAGAATTGTTACGCAAGGTGGCGGCGCAGGGCGCGGTGGTGTGTATGACCAAGCCGGTGCCGCTGCGGGAATTGGTGCAAGCGATTGCCCGGGTGAGAGGCCAACCCCGGGCGCAGGGGCCCTCGGGGCCCCAGGGTGCGAGGAATTGACGGATGGGCGCGCGCGCAGATCTCCAAGCGCGGGAACGGGCCGCGGTGGCGGACGTCGTCGCCTCCACGCTGCGGCATGACCTCCGCAACAAGCTGGCCAGTGTCCGCAATGCTTCGTTCTACCTGATGCGGAAGATGCAGAAGACGGACGTCTGGAGCACGGATGCCCGGGTGGAAGCCTTCTTCCAGCTCATCGACCGGGAGCTGGCGGCGGCCGAGGAGGTGCTGACGCGACGCGCCCCGGTGGCCAGCAGCGACAAGCCCCTGTGCCACGCGAGCGAGGCGATGGAGCAGGGGCTGCGCGAGGCGAGGGTGCCGGAGCAGGTGCGCGTGGAGCGCGACTTCAAGGCCCGGGGCACGGTGCCGCTGGATTTGGAGGACCTGGCGCTGCTGGTGCGCTGTCTGGTGGACAACGCCGTGGAAGCGATGCCGCGCGGAGGAATGCTCACCGTGCGGACCTGGGACGTTGAAGAAGGTGAGGGCGGCGTGGGCATCCGCGTGGAGGACGCGGGAGAGGGGCTGGCGGCGGAGGCGTATTCACGCGCCTTCGAGCCCTTCTATTCGACACGTCCCGGCCACGCGGGATTGGGATTGAACATCGTGCAGCGATTGGTGCTGCGCAATGGGGGGAAGGTGGCACTGGACGGAGGCCCCTCGGGGGGCACGCACGTCGAGGTCCTCTTCCTGCACCGCCCGGAGGCGGGGGCCAGGATGCGGCTCGCGGGCCATGACGAGATACGGGGGAGCAAGTGATGGAGACGAGCTGGACCTTCGGGCGCTGCCTGCTGCTGGTGGAAGATGACCCGTCCAACCGGATGACGCTCGCGGCGCTGCTGGAGGAAGCGGGGTTCGCGGTGGTGACAGCGGGTTCCTACGCGGAAGCGGAGAAGTGGCTCAACCACCCGCGGCCCATCGACGCGGTGTTGCTGGACCAGAGCCTGGGTGACGGCTTCGGCACGGGGTTGATTCCGTTGGTGCGTCACCACATGCCGGGCGCGAAGGTGGTCTTCGTCACCGGCGCCGACAGCGCCATCGACATGCCGGTGGATGCCGTCTTCCGCAAGGGTGACCATTTCGAGGCGCTCCTGGCCTTCCTCTTCAAGCTGTTGCCCCAGAGACCGCTGGGGATGTCCTCGTCTGCTCCTGGGCCGCGTCGTCCCTGAGCTTCGCGGTGGTGTTCAGCTCCAGCTCTGGCCATCCAGTTCTGGAAAGGTGACCTGGCACTCGCCGGGATTGACGCCCTCCACGCGGGCGTAGCCATTGGAGTTGAGGGTGCCTTCGCGCGTGCTGCCGTCAGGCAGGCTCACGACGTAGCGCGCGTTGGGGACGGGCTTTCCCGCCTCGTCCTTGAGCTCGATGGCCAGCCAGGTCATCTCCTCCACCACGGCCTCGTCGGCCTTGGCCTCGGGTCTGGCCGTCCAGGGCGCTGGCACGCTCTTCGGGCGGGCCACCTCGAGCGCGACGAGCTCTCCGCGCGTGAAGGCGTCCGAGAGGCGCTGCTTGAGGCGTTGCTCGTAGCGGGAGCGCTCCAGGCCCGTCAGGCCGAAGGGGCTGCTGCCGCCGAGGGCTTCGTAGATGCCATACAGCGTGCGCGCCGACGGGGTGGACAGCCACCGGTCCAGGGATGACGTGACGAACACGTCCGGCACTCGCGGGCGGCGCTCTTTCGCGTCGGTGTCGACGGACGAGACGACGAGCCAGTCTGCGTTCCGTGCCGGCAGTGTCCACCGGCGTTCACCGCGATTGAGCGGCATGCTGAGTACCCCCGTGGGACTCAGTGTATCAGCAAAGGACACTCGGTGTCCGGTGGCGCGCGATTTTTCGTGCGGCCACGGGTCGCCCGACGGGGAGGTGTGGGTGGGGCCCTGGGGTCAGT
>NZ_VIFM01000464.1 GCF_006636215.1 Myxococcus llanfairpwllgwyngyllgogerychwyrndrobwllllantysiliogogogochensis
GGCGCCCTCCCGCCGAAGCCGACATGCAGCGATATTTCGGCACCACTCCTCCCACCGTCCACCGCATGGTGCTGGAGCTTGAACGCCGGGGGCTCATCCGGCGCAGCGCCGGACAGGCCCGCAGCATTGAACTGCTGCTGGCCCCGGAACTTCTGCCCGTCCTACGCTGAGTCGCTCAAAACCAATCGGTCAGAACCTCTGTGCCGAGGTACTAGCACGGGCCGGGCTGCTCCCGCCTCCTGTCCCTGCTTGTCACGAGCGACCGGCCGAGAGCCATCCGGCCAGTGGCCCGCGCGTTCGCTGCGAACACGGGCCCGCTCCGCCTGTCTCCGGACGTCATTCGTCACGCGCCAGGCTTCTCCCGGCCGCCGAGCCCATCCGTCACGAGTCCCCGGACGCGCTCCGTCCAGAGCGGCGCCTCGTGCGCGATGTCCTCGACCTCCGTGACGCGCGCGCGCAGTGCCTCGTCATCGCCTGCCGCCCGGGCCGCGCGTGCCGCCCAGATGAGGACTTCCATCCGTTCGTCCGGTGTCATCCGCGTCCTGGCGGAGTCCACCCGCTCCTCCCAGAAGGCGCGGGTATAGGGCCGTTCACCCGACGACTCATCCACCACACGTCGCACCACGGAGCTCATGAGCTGGTCCGCCGGTGACATGCTCGCGAGCGAAGTCGACTCCTCCAGCCACGTCAGCTGTCGAGCCGCCTCCGCCAGGTCACTCAGCTCGCAGCAGAGGCGCGCCACGAGCAGCGCATCCTGGGCCATGGAGCGCGGAAAGAACCGCTGACTGAGCACGCCCGCGCGTCGCGCCAGTGGCAGTGCTTCCGCCGCGCGCCCCTGGTACGCCAGGAGCAACGCGAGGTTGAACGCGGAGGTCCGCTCAATCTGCACGTTGCCCAGCTCGCGCCCCAGGCTCACCGCGCGCTCCAGGTCTCCTCGCGCGCCCGCCACGTCGCGCCGCTGGACGTGCAGCACCATCCGATTGTTGAGCGCGACGCCCAGGTGCAGCGTGTCTCCCGTGGACTCGCACAGGGCGATGGCCTCGTCGAAGCGTCGCGCGGAGTCCTCGAGCTGGCCGGTCCACCCCAGCATCGCGCCGAGCATCGCCAGCGCGATGGCCTCCGTCTCCTCGTCGCGCGTGGAACGGGCCATGGCCACCGCTTCCTCCAACGGAGTGATGGCTCCCGCGATGTCCTCACGCCTCACGAAGACCCGCGCGCGCGCCAGGGCGTGACGTGCCGCCAGGTCCGAGGGCACGGGCTCGCCCAGCAACCGCAAGGCCTGCTCCTGCAATGCGATGGCGTCCTCCGTCTCGTCCCGCCAGTCCAGCGCGGTGGCTTCCTCCAGGAGCAGGTCCGCCTCTCGCACCACGGACCCACGGGCGACGGCCACACGTCGCGCCTCGCGCAGGTCTTCCAGTGCGTCGTCGATGCGCTGGAGTCGATAGCGCACGCGGCCTCGGCCCGAGAGCAGCTCCAGCCTGAGCACGTCGTACTCGCGAGGCAGCAGCGCCAGCGCGGCCGAGTAGTGACGCTCGGCTTCCAGCAGCCGGTAGCCTCGGCGACTGGACTCCGCCATCGCATGGTGGAGCTCCAACGCCAGGAGCGTCTCCCCGGCGGCCTCCGCCCAGCGGGCCCTGCGTGGCATGGGAGCTTCGGGAAGGGCGCTCAACGCGGAACCGCAGATGCGGCGCCGCAACGCTCCCGGGAGTTGCGCGGCGAAGGCCTCGCGCAGCGTGGTGTGCTCGAAACGCCAACGCCGGGGCCCTCGTGACTCCAGCATCCCCATGCGCGCCAGCCGCTCCAGGCCCACGCCCGGGTCCAGTGAGAGGTCCAGCGCCGCGTCGTGCTCCAGCCGCGCGAGCGTGGCGGACAGCTCATCCCAGCGCACGTCGTCGCCCAGCACCGCCGCCACTTGAAGCAGCGAGCGCAGTCCCGACGGAAGCGCCGCGAGACCACGCACCGCCATCCGTTCATCCGGACTCGGACTGTCCAGGGCTCGCGCGTCCAGGGCCTCCGCCGCCAGATAGCCGCCACCCCCGACGCGTGCCCGGATGGCACCCGCGGCCCTCAGCGTTCGAACCAGCTCCACCAGTCGCAGCGGCGAGCCGCCACACCGCTCCGCCAGCTCCCGCAAAGTCGCCTCCGCGGGCACATCCACCAGATGAAGCAGCTCGCGCAGCACCTCCAGCGCCGCATCGTCCTCCAGCGGCTCCAGCTCCCTGCTCGCGGTGTCGGCGGAGCGCTCGCCCAGGTAGGGCCGCATCTCCAGCAGGCGATGGCGCCCCGCGAGGACGATGCACAGTGACGCCTGGACTCCCGTGAGTGTGGCCAGCTCCAGCGCATCGAGCGCGGTGGGGTCCAACGTCTCCGCGTCGTCCACGAGCAGCACGAGGGGCCGTGCCTCGGAGAGCCGCCGCAGTCGCGACGCGAGGGCTCGGGCGATGTGCTGCCGCCGCGCAGCCGGGTGCAGGGTGGCGAATTCCAACGTGAGGCCCGCGTCTTGGAGCAGGAGCTTCACGGCCTCTTCGGAGGGCGTGTTGGGGGGAAGTCCCAGGATGGTGGTGAGCAGGTTGCCCAGTCCGCTCTCGGTGGCGCTGGCCTCGTCACGGTGCGCTTCCACCAGCACGCTGGAAACCGCGCCAGTGCCCAGCAGCTCCCGGTGGAACTCCGCCAGCAGTCGCGTCTTGCCGAGCCCCTCTTCGCCCAGCAGCGTCAAGAGCAGGGGCGCGCGGTGCTCGCGGACTCGCGCCACGCCTTCTCGCAGCCAGCCCAGGTCACCTTCTCGACCCCGCAGGGTGACGGCACGCGGAGGGGGCAGCTCGGGTGGTGGCGTGCGTCCGGACTCGGGCTCCCGGAGCCACTCCCTCGCCTCCGGAGTCAGCAGCAGGGCGTCGGATGAAGCAACCGACGGCGGCCACCACCGCTCCACGTGTTCGAGCGCCGCGCCTCCCAGCACCCACCGCCCACCACGCTCTCGCACGCGCAGGGACGCCCGATGCACCGCGCGCGTCGAGCCGGCGGGCAGCACACTCGCGAGCGCCTCCGCGGCCTTGTGCGCGGTGCGCAAGCCCACGTCCACGCCACTGGCATGCGGAAACGCGAAGAGCGCGAGCCCGACATCCACGCGAGCCAGCTCCGCGCCGACGCCGGAGAGTTGCGCGCGCAGCGAGGGAACATCCAATGACGTCCTGACGCCCAGTAGAGCGATGTCCCGTGGGCCCACGCTGGCCACGGACCGTGGCGCGGACGTCGTGCTGTCCTCGGGACTGCCATCATGGAGCGGAGGCGCCGCGTCGGAAGGGGAGGGCCGTGCTCCCCTCGGCAGACGTTCGAGTGCCTCGACGACCTCCGAGGCCGTGGACCACCGCTCCTCGGGAGCCTTCGCCAACAGGCGCGACACGAGCGCTTCCACCGCGTCCGGCACGGGCGATGGCGAAAGCCGTGCGAGCGATGGGGGACGGCGAGAGACGTGGGCCTGGAGCACGGAGGCCGTCTCTCCAACGAAGGGCGGCCGGCCGCACAGCATTTCGAAGTACACGACACCCAGGCTGTAGAGGTCGGCGCGCGCGTCGATGATGCGAGCGTCGTGACACTGCTCGGGCGACATGTATTCGTGGGTGCCCAGCCGCTGGCCCGTCCTCGTCACGCTGGGAGCAGGCGCCTCATCCCGGGTGGCGCCCACGCGGGCGAGTCCGAAGTCGACGAGCACCAGCCGTTCGCCGGCGAGCATCACGTTCTCGGGCTTCAGGTCCCGGTGCACCACCGACGTGGCATGCACGCCCGAGAGGGCCCGGGCCAGCGCCACCATCACCCCTCGCGCCTCGTCCCACGGCAGGGCGCCTTGACCGGGAAGCTCCGCGAGGCGGCGGGCCAGGGTGACCCCTTCGATGATCTCCATCGCGACGACGTGCTCACCAGCGGAGGTGCGCGTTTCCCCCAGCAGCTCCGGGGTGACAGGCGGGCCGATGCGGCGCAGGGCCTCCAACTCGCGAGTCAGTCGCTCCGACGCGAGCGGCTCCAGCACCTTGAGGGCCACCTGCCTGCCGTCCGTGTCGCGGCGCGCGGCGTGGACCCGGCCAAAGCCTCCCCGGCCCAGGGCGGCGCCCAACTGGTAGCCGGGCACGTCGGGCGCAGGGGCGGGGGG
>NZ_VIFM01000465.1 GCF_006636215.1 Myxococcus llanfairpwllgwyngyllgogerychwyrndrobwllllantysiliogogogochensis
GTCCCGCCCCACGACGGAGGAGAGCCCCTACTTCGACGGAGAGCTCCTCGTCCGGTTCCGTGGCGGCGTGCAGGCACTTGCCACGAGCGGCGCTGCCGTGGTGAAGGGCGCGAGCGTCCTCCACGCGTACCGCGGGGCTCCCGGGCTTCAGCACGTCCGGCTTCCGGTAGGATTGAGCGTCGAGCGCGCCCTGGAACAGTATCGCGCGGACCCTCGCGTCGAGTTCGCCGAGCCCAACTACCGCCTCGAGAAAAACGCGCAGCCGGACGACACACGGTTCCGCGAACAGTGGGGGTTGCACAACGTCGGGCAGACGCTCGGCGTCGTGGACGCGGATATCAATGCGCCGGAGGCGTGGGAACTCATCGAAGGGCGTGAGTCGGGTGTCGTCGCCGTCATCGACACGGGCGTGGACCTCACGCACCCGGACCTGGTCGACAACCTGTGGGTCAACCCCGGGGAGACCGCCGGCAACGGCATCGACGACGACAACAACGGCTACATCGACGACATCCACGGCATCGACGCGACGGACGCGGCGGGGGCCAGGCCGCCCAGGGACGACGATGGCCATGGCACACACGTGGCTGGAATCATCGCCGCGCGCGGTGGCAACGGACGCGGCGTCACGGGTGTGAGCCCCCGCACGAAGCTCATCGCCTGCAGGATTACGGACGCGAATGGAAACCTGTCGGGCGCGGCCGCCATCCGCTGCCTCGACTACGTCGCGGAGCTGAAGACGCGAGCACGGCACCCGGTGAACGTGGTCGCCACGAACAGCTCCTGGGGAGGGCGCCTCCCCTCGCAAGAGCTCGAACGAGCCATCGCGCGCAACCTGCCCGCGGGAATCCTCTTCGTGACCGCCGTGGGCAATACAGCCATGAGCCTCGACGAGAACTGGGGCTCCCAATATCCAGCGGAGTACTCGCTGCCGCACCTCATCCGGGTTGGTGCCTCGGACGCGTCGGACCGGCGTGCCTGGTTCTCCAACTTCGGTCCCCAGCGCGTGGACGTCTTCGCTCCCGGAGAAGCCATCCTGAGCACGGTGCCGGGAGGCGGGTATGCCGTCTACAGCGGGACCTCCATGGCGGCTCCCCACGTCGCCGGCCTCGTGGCGCTCCTGTCCGCGCAGGTGCCCGCGCGCGACTGGCGGACCTTGCGCAACCTGGTGCTCAGCGGAGGGCAGCAGGTGCCCGCCCTGCGGGACGTCAGCGTGACGGGCCGCCGCATCCGCGCCATCGGTACGGATGGAGTGGGCTCGATGAGCTGTGAGAACCAGACGGTGGCAAGGCGACTGGCGCCCCAGGGCGAGGTGTTCATCAGCGGCACGAGTTGGGGAGAGCCTGGTGATCGCGTCACCCTCTCCGCGCTGAACATCCGCTGTGGCGAGGCCGCGGGTCGCGTAACGGTGCTCATGAGCAGCCCCCCTGGCAGCATCGACCTCCTCGACGACGGCCTGGGCGCCGACCTGGTGGCCGGTGATGGCATCGCCACCGCGCACTGGTCCCCCCCGGAGACGGGCGCCGTCACCTTCACCTTCCCGGGAGAGGATGCGGTGACGGTTCATCCCAGGTTCCCTGCCCTCCCCTCCATCCACAAGGGGCGCGCATCCTGGAATCCCGCCCTGGGAGAGGTGGCCTTGTTCTCCATCGACTTCAGCGGACGTGGCTCCCCAGGGCCCTGGGAGGTCCAGTGGGATGTCGACTACAAAGGCCGCTTCGACGTCGATATCTCGACGGCGGCGCCAGGGACCTCCCACCCCGGCGAGGAGACGAACTCGGCCGTCCGGCTCGTTCCACAGGCCCCCGAGGCGGCGGTTGCGGCCGTGAAGCTCATCGACTCCCTTGGGGTCGTCTCGCCCACCCTGCAGTTCTTGACGGACTACCAGAAGCCCTATCCCTCCGACGTGCGGGTCGACGCGAACATCCTGGTGCCCGAGACTTCTCATCCGTTCGAGCTGACCGTCTGGTTCCGGGCGAACGGCACCATCGGTCCCTGGGTCGTGCAATGGGACTTGTTCCATGACGGAGAGCGCTTCACTCCATACGCGGCGGACCTCGTCCTGAGCACCGCGGGAGGGGAGTGGCCCAAGGCCATCGGGCGACTCACGCGGGTGTTCTCCGCATCCCATGGGGGGCCCCACCGCTTCGCCGTGCGAGTCATGGACGCGAAAGGGAAGACCTCTCCCATCCAGACGTGGGGCGCTGTCGCGGTCTGCGGCCCTCCCTTCATCCAGGAGGTGGAGTGGGAGAGCGCGGGGCGCGTGGAGCCCGTCGACGCGAGGCTGACCGCCCGCGCCGTTCAGGCCTGCGAGCCCATCCTTCGCTACCGCTGGGACTTCGACGCGGACGGGAGCTTCGATGCGGAGAGCGAGAGCCCCTTCATCCGTCATGTGTATGCGGACAACGTCACCGGCCAGTCCTCGCAGCGGGGCATCGTGCGCGCGGAGACGGCGACAACCCACTTCGACCGGACCTTCGAGGTTCCCGTCGAGAACACAGCCCCTCTTGTCCTTCCCATCCCCGAGCAGGTCGTGACGACCCGGCAGCGAATGGAGTACCAGGTCCCCGCCCATGACGTGGCGGGTGACACGCTCCGGTTCACCCTGAGCGCGAACGCCCCCAGGTGGGTCCAGCTGAGCGACACTGGACGGCTCTCCTGGACGGCCTCGGAGTCGTGGGCTCGGGGGGAGAAGCAGCTCGGCTTCAGCGTCACCGTGACCGATGACGAAGGGCTGTCCGCGACCATCCCCGTCGTCCTGGTCCCGGCGTATCGGCCGGAACCGCCCCCCGCGCCCCCAGATGAGGGCGGGTGCTCCACCACGGGGGGCGCCTTCCCGGGGGGTCTCACGCTGCTCGCGCTCCTGCTGAGGCGCCGTCAAGTGCGTGGCGCCAGACGTTGCACGACTTGCGCGTAGAAGCGGCGCACCGGCCACTCCTCGAGCCTTGTTTTCGAGTATGTGCGAGTCCCGTCGCCGCGGACTTCGAGGCGAAGCAGGTCAAGGGCCCCGACTCCATGCATGCACCCCCACCCTCCGAACTCGAGCTCATCCAGGACGGCATCCGGCTGACCTCGTGGGTCTTCGGCATCAACCTGTATACCAGCCGCTCGTTCTACGACGGCTCCGTCGGGCTGCTGTCGGCCTGGGACCTGTTCCAGACCCGGTGCCCACCCGAGCGGCTGACCTTCCACGCCACGGAGACGATGAAGGCCCACAAGCCGGTCACGAAGCGGGTCCTCGGACTGCTCGGCACCTGGCTGGCCCCCGATGCGCCTCGCAAGAACTACCTCACAGGGACGATGGAGCAGCTCGGTGGGCTCAAGGCCCTGCGGAGTCAGCTTCCCGCCGAAGTCGAGCTGCTCGAAGCCCGGCACGGCGCCCTGGTCAAGGCAGGGCCAGCCCCCATGACAGGCGACGTCGACCACGCGGAGATGTTGCCGCTGTACCGTGAGGTCTATCGG
Organism: Myxococcus llanfairpwllgwyngyllgogerychwyrndrobwllllantysiliogogogochensis; assembly: GCF_006636215.1. Lineage (GTDB taxonomy): Bacteria > Myxococcota > Myxococcia > Myxococcales > Myxococcaceae > Myxococcus > Myxococcus llanfairpwllgwyngyllgogerychwyrndrobwllllantysiliogogogochensis. The sequence continues at coordinate 3,463 of NZ_VIFM01000465.1, forward strand.
CTGCTCGCGCCGTGGATCGCCATCGCGGCGGACCAGTCCATGGCGATGCGGCTTGGGGGCGGCGCCATCCCCCGGACCGAGGCGTGGTACCGGCGACTGGGCACCTGAGCCCCCGCCAGGAAGCCGCCCCCCGAGCAGGCTCTGGAAGGCTTGTCCACTCGCCCCGTTGGTCAACAGTGCGGGGTTGGAATTCAGAACGTTTGAGCGCGTTGGGGACTGTCGCAAGGCTCGTCCTCGCCCGCCGGCGCGAGGGTTGGGGCCTTCCACTCAAACAGACGCAGGGTCCGCCGAACAGGGTGGCTCCTGCCACGCCTGGGAGCCTGCTCCCGAGCGTGGCGGTGTGCCTCTCGCTGGGCCTGCTGGAGGCAACACCGTTTGCGGAAACTTCGACTGGCATTCGCTGTCACGACTTTCTCACTGCTGCTGTCGGCAGGCTGCGGCAGTAAAGGAACGGAAAAGGAAACCCCTCCGGATGACCCCTCTCCGGACACCAGCCCCTCCGTACCCGGCGACGGCACCCCTGACCCCACGCCTGGCACCGGAGACCCCGACCCCACACCTGGCACTGA
>NZ_VIFM01000466.1 GCF_006636215.1 Myxococcus llanfairpwllgwyngyllgogerychwyrndrobwllllantysiliogogogochensis
GGGCTGTGCTACGCAGGGCGGGCGATGGCGACCAACGTCCCCACTCTTCTCATCGAGGGCTACTCCGCCGACGAGTTGCTGCGGATGCCCGCGGAGGAGCTCGAGGCCTTCGCGTTCACCGGCGAAGCGTTGATCCTCCGGGTGGGCAGCGGCGAGTTGCTGGGCCGCTTCCGGCGCCTTCCGGACCGACTCGAGGTGGAGCTCGCCCAGGTCGACCGTGGTGGCGAGGGGATTCTGCTCGCCCTGTGGCGACTGGCGCGTCAGCTGGCAAGCGCGCGCGGGTTGACTCAGGTCGAGTGGATTGTCCACGCGGTGCATTGCGCCAGACCCAACCTCAAGCTGCGCCGCGTGCTCGAACGCCGTGGCTTCGTGGTGCGTGAGCTGCCTGGACGCGGCTCCGCCTACCACTTCATCGACACGGTGTAGGCCCCGGCATCCACTGTGTTCGCCGGGCCCACCGGTCCGCGTCACGGGCCGACCGTCCTGTCTCGCGGACAAGGCGTGTAACGGGCGACGTGTGTGTCCCTGGCTCGCGGCGTGGGTGACAGAGGGGAAGACACGTCGACCGTGTCCCCTCGTGATTGGCCAGCGAATTGAAACCGGAGCCTCCGGGGCTCGCGTCGACCGTGAGCCCGCATTCGCTCACGAGTGGACAGAAGCACCCTTCCGGACACGTGGACCACGCGACCTCAAGTCCTGACTACTTCACAAGTCACCCTCACTTCAAACAACCTGCAAGGGCACAACCGTGTCCTGGCGACCCGTGTGGACGCATCCAGGTCCGCACTCGATGTCAGAGCGCAACGCCAGGATTTGGGTGCTTGGCTGGGGGGAGGCATCAATGATGTTGGTGGATGTCTGGGAAGAGCACCTCGATGAGGCCTCTTTCCGGTGGGAGCAATGGGAGCAGGCCCTCGTGGCTCCTGATGCGACGCTATTGGCGACAGCGGAGCGGGAGGAACGCCTGCTGGGTCATCTGGAGGGACTGGCGGAGCAGGAAGCACTCGAGGCGGTGGTGCGGCCGGCGTTCGACTCGGAGGAAGCGGCTCGCGTCTCCGTCGCCACCCATGTGCTGTTGAGTCAGGGCGCCGTGGACGAAGTGTTGTCGCGACTGCGTGGGTCGGAGGTCGAACCCCGTGTCGCCATGTGCCGCGCCCTGGAAGTCAGCGAGGTCGCGGGGTTGAGCACGGCGCTCGAGTCACTGTTGAAGCTGGGCGACGTGGACCTTCAGGCTCGCGTGTTGGAGACGCTGGCCGGCAGACAAGGCACGTCGCCCGAGGTGCTCGCGCGGTACTTCCCGCATGACGAACCGAGGGCGCGAATCGCCGCACTCCATGGCGCAAGGCCACTGCCCGAGGAGCTTGCGCGGCGGATGTTGCCCGCACTGCTCGCCTCCGCGCATCCCGACATCCGGCTGGCGGCCGTGGAGGCGGGGCTGACCGCGGGGCTGCGTCTGGCGTGGGAGGCATGTGGAAGGGAGGCACGGGGGCTCACACCGGAAGCCATGGTGCTGCTCGCGATAGGGGGCGGTGAAGAGGACACGGACTTCCTGGTGGGACTGGCGAAGGACGACGAGTTTCGTCCCGAAGTCGTGTGGGCGCTGGGGTTCAGCGGGCGGCTCGCGGCGATGGACTTCTGTGCGGAGTTGCTCAACGTGCGCGGAGTGGCCCGGCTCGCGGGGGAGGCGTTCTCGGCCATGACGGGACTCCAGTTGGAGGGGCCGTACGCCCTGCTCGAGGAAGAGGAGCCCGACGAGTCCGAGGACCCCGAAGCGGACCTCACGGTGCGCCCCGAAGATGATTTGCCGTGGCCGAACGTGTCGGCGGTCCGGGGTTGGTGGGCGGAGTCACGCAGTCGCTTCGTGGAGGGACAGCGCTATCTGCTGGGGCAGCCCTTCAGCGGGGTGGTGCTGATGGAGGCCCTGGAGTCGAGCTCGATGCGACGTCGGCACGTGCTGGTACGCGAGCTGGCCATCCGCACGCGCGGGCAGCACGTCATTCCCACCCGAGCCTTCACCCATCGCCAGCGCGAAGCCCTCGCGCGGGCCCGAGGGGCGAGACTGGTGCTGGGAAGCGGGCCCCTCGTTTCCACGCTTCGCTGAGCGCGCCGAGGACTCACACCATGCCCGCGCTCGAGAACCTCACTCCGTTCGCAGCCACTGATTTCCTGACGCAGACAAAGGAAGGAGAGGACGGCCTCATCCTCATCGTGGCTGGCAGCTTCACCCTCCCCGCGCCTGGACGAGCCTCGGTGGCCCCGCTGGCGTTGAGCGGCATCCAATCCGCGCCACCGAGGACGGACGCGTACTGGGGACCACCGGAGACGTCGAGCCTCCGTCATGAAGCACCATCGTCCTATGCGCGGCGTGCGACGGACGTGTTGTTGGACGGGCGCGCGTGGGCACCGCGCGGCCGCAAGGTGACGGGGACTCAAGTGCGATTACGCGTGGGGCCCGTGGAGAAGCGGGCACAGGTCTGGGGCACGCGCGTCTGGTATCGGGGGTTGGTCGGGCTGAGCGCCTCGGACCCACTGCCGTTCGAGTCCCTGCCGCTGCGGTACGAGTACAGCTTCGGAGGCACACGAGCGTCTGGGTACGAGCCGCGCAATCCGGTGGGACGCGGCTTCTACACGAGTGCGAAGGAGGCGCTGGAGCAGCCGTTGCCATCCATCGAGATGCCGGAGGCACCGGTACGCGGGTGGTCGGACAGACCTCCTCCGTGTGGCTTTGGACCGGTGGCTCGGCACTGGCAGCCACGAGTGGGTTGGGCAGGGACGTACGACTCCTCATGGGTGGAGAAGCGAGCCCCTCTGTGGCCCGCAGACTTCGACGAGCGCTTCTTCCAGGTGGCGCCCGAGACGATGCGAGCCTCATCTCACTTGCGAGGAGGAGAGCCCGTGGTGCTGGAGGGAGTGTCGCCGGACGGACCGCTGGCGTTCCATCTGCCCGAGTACAGGTTGCTGGCGCGCTGCATGTTCGCGGGGCAGCGAGAGAAGCGACGCATGACCTTGGACGAGGTGCGGTTGGAGCCCGAGGAGCGCCGGGTGGTGCTCACCTGGCGGGCGACGTTTCCGGCACATCGGAGGTTGGCGACACATGAGGTGAGCACGGTGCGCCTGCTGGAGCCGTGGGAGGACGTGTCATGAGCGGAGCAAGGGTGGTGGGGCTGGGGTTGTGCACGCCCATCGGGACGACGACACACCTGACGCTCGCGTCACTGCGAGCGGGCCTCGTGCGCTTCGCGGAGACGCAAGTCGAGGACGACCTGGGTGAACCGGTGAGGGCATCTCGGTTGAGTCTCCTGGACGCGGCGATGACACGGACGGAGCGCATGTCCGCGTTGGCGCGACAGGCCCTGGTCGGGGTGCGGCCCGTGCTGGAGCGATTGCCACCGAGGGGACACGTGCCTGTGTATCTCGGGCTCCCGGAGGCTGGGTTGGGGGCGGAGGTGAAGCGGGCGGCACTGGTGTCCGCGTTGCTGGCGGAAGCTGATGGGCGACTGGAGCTGGTGAAGGTTCACGAAGGAGGAAGAGCGGCCTTCTTCGAGGCGCTGGCCACGGCCACGAGAGACCTGCAGTCCGGTCGAGCCGGGGCAGTCGCCCTGGTGGGGGCGGTGGACTCGTTGGGGGATGCGGCATCGCTGGAGGGGCTGTCGAAGGCGCGGCTCCATCTGGGGCGGCAGAACCCGGACGGACGGATTCCTGGCGAGGCCGCGGGCTTCGTCGTGCTCACTCGGCCAGGGGCGGCGAAGTCACTCGGGTTGGAAGAGACAGGAGTCGTGCTGGGGACCGCGCTGGGGGTCGAGCCTCGGCCCTTTGCGCGGACGGCGCCCAGTCTGGCGGAAGGGCTGACGGAGGTGCTCCAGAGCGTGCGGGGCGACGGGGTGATGGGCGGGCGGCGTGTGGATGGAGTGTTGGCCTGTCAGCCGGGGGAGTCCTTCTGGGGGACGGAGTTCTCGCGGGCGTACCTGCGAAACGCGGGGCTGATGCCCGAGCCGCTGCGGGTCCACCTCGCGGGAGAAGGG
>NZ_VIFM01000467.1 GCF_006636215.1 Myxococcus llanfairpwllgwyngyllgogerychwyrndrobwllllantysiliogogogochensis
GTGGAGCACGGGTGGGGCCCGTGTCGGTGGAGACGTTCCGGCGGGACATGGGTTTGCTGCTCGACTGGCATCGGGCGGGCTGGCCGAACGAGCTGGCGTACCGGCGCGTCAACGGGGTGGATGCCTGGAGTCAGTACCTGCGGGCGATGAGCCGGGACGGTGTGTGGGGAGACCATGTGGTGCTGGCGGCGGTCTCCAACCTGTTCCGCGTGCGTTTCCAGACCTTCGCCAGGACGAGCGCCCGCGCATATTGGAGCGACGAGGTGGACTTCGTGCCCCGTGAGGAGGGGCATGAGGCGGCGCCCCTGTTGCGGCTCGCCAACCTGAGGAACGCGCACTACGAGGCGGTATGCCCGGAGGAGGGGTTGGGGCCCGCGGTGGCGGGGTCGCCCGAGCGGTACGCCGCCCTCGCAGTGCGGCGCCGCCGAGGTGGAGAAGGGGCGCTGAGGGCCCTGGCGCAGTCAGCGGCCACGTCTTCGTCCAGCACGGCTTCGAGCGCGGGGGCCTCCTCGACGGACCCGGCGATGACCGGTCCCGTGTGCCTCTGGCCGAACACGAACCACTTCAAGCACGACACGCCGCCCCGACATCCACGGGGGCTCTTTCTCTTCGGTGAGAACGACGCGTCGAAGAAGAACAAACACTTCCAGAGCAGTACGCAGGCCATCATCCGCATGAACCCGAACGCGCTCGGGGTGCGCACGTGCTGGGTGCCTGGCGTGGGCATGGTCGACACGGACTTCGCCAGGAACCAGCAGGCCATCGACGACGACTGCGCAGAGGCACTCCGGCTCCTGACGCAGGGCCTGTACACGACGCTTGTCGTGCCGTGGAACCTCGCGTCCAACACGCTGGATATCGGCACGGGGGTCGCCAACCTGCCGAAGGGCGCGCCCAGGACGTGGGCTCATTTGCAGAAGAAGGTCCAGGAGCTCATCGACTGGGCGAACGCCCAACTGGGGACGGTGCGGGTCGTCCCCCGGTTGACCCTGCTCGTGCCGTCGGTGGTGACGCGCAAACAGGAGGACCTCTACGTGCAGGAGGTCTCGGAGGCGATGCAGCGGGCTCCGTCCGTCCGTGAGGACTCCAGCACGAGCGTCGTGGGTGTTCCCAATGTCGTCCCCCTGCGGACGCTGCGCATCTCGGGCGGGACGTCACCGGCGATGGGGCGCTGGTCCGATGCCACCTATGCGCAGAACACGGCGATTCTCGACGAGGACCTGCGGGCGCTGATTGACCGCGTGGAGAGTCGCCAGTTCCGCAGGCTCGTGCTCCCGCGGAACAGCGACGGCGAGATACTCCTGGGAACAGAGCTGGGCCAACTGGACGTGTACGCGCCGAAGACGTTGGCCTATCTGCGCGGGAGGCTCGAGGGGCTGTGCCAGCGCTGCAAGGAGGTGCAAGTCGCCAGCTCCTCGAATTCCCTGTCCTCTTCCACCACCGCTGGAGAGGGCGTGGCCCGGGGGCGCGCGCGCACCAAGCGCAGGCGCGACATGAACAACGACGAAGCCCCTGTCGAAGACGGCACGGCCCCTGTCGAAGTCAACACGGCGCCTGTCGAAGACGACGTGGCTCCTGTCGAAGACGACGCGGCTCCTGTCGAAGACGACGCGAGTCAAGACGAGCAGGAGAGGGAGTCCGCTCCCGTCGCGAGGCGCCCCTCCAAGTTCCCGAGAAAGGGCACGTCGAGACCGGATCAATGATGATGAACAGGCGTCGCGATGGGGCGGGCGCCCTCGCGAGTCCGGCCCCTGTCGCGAGGTGCTCCTGCCTGTGTGCTTTGTGTGGTCCCGAGACGCTGACGCCCACCGTTCAACGGGCCAGCGGCTCGGAGTCTGGGGAGCGACATGCCGGACGGCCTCGCGCGGGCTGCTTCCGGGCCCGCGTGGGACCCGGCTCGGCGGGGGCGTGACTACAGCTCGCTCAGGCCCGGGTCGAACAGGTAGCTGAGCTTGACGAGGAACTCGCGGGAGAACACGGGCATGGGCGCGTGGCCGCCGTTGTACGGCTGGGCGATGCGGAAGTTCGTGCCGAGCAGGTTGTAGACGCCCGCGCCAATCTCCAGCCCCTTCGTGCCCACGTCCTCCGCGCGCACGTAGAGGTTGAGTAACAACTGCGTGGGCAGCTCCTCCACGGCCGAGTCGCCGTCGTCGTCCGGCACGTCCACCGCGAAGCGCCGGCCCACGAGCACCGCGGTGGGATTCACGGACAGCCACGGCTGCACCTTGAGGCTGCCCGACAGCGAGGCCTTGTGCGTGGGCATCCCGGTGAAGGCGTTGGAGTGCCCGGGCACCTGGTAGTCCGCCACGTCGTTGCGGCCCGACGGCGCGTAGAACGAGTAGCTGAGCGCCGCGCGGCCCCAGCTCCCCTTGACGTGGTAGTCCAGCTCGATGCCCCGGCTGCCGAGCCGTCCCAGGTTCCGGTACGCCTCCTCGTTCGCCACCGCGTCGTACGAGTAGATGATGGGGTCCGACACGCCCACGTCGAAGGCGTTGGCGCTCAGGGCGTGTCCGTCGCCGAAGCGCAGCGTGCCCTCCAGCTCGTACACGGTGGTGCGCTCGGGCTTCACGTCCGCGCCCAGGCTGATGTTCTCGATGCCCGGCGCGCGAAACGCGCGGCTGAAGAGCGCCTTGGCGCTGAACGGGCCGAAGCCGCGCAAGAGCACCAGCCGGGGAACGAACGAGCTGCCGAAGTCGCTGTGGTTCTCATACCGCGCGCCCGCCACCACCGTGACGATGGGGTTCTCCGAGAACGCCTCCACGAAGCCCGCGACGTTGAGGTACGAGACGCTGGTGGCGCCGTCCTCGCCGAAGGCCGTCTGGAGACCCACGTCCGCGGGGCCCCTGAGCTTGCCCTGGTCCGATGCCACGTCCACGCCGCCGGTGAGCTGCAGGAAGTCCAGCGCCGCCCAGCGCGCCATCGTCCGGCCGCGCAGCCGCATCACCCGCTTCTCGTAATAGAACTCGGAGGCTTGGTCCGCGTCGCGGAACGGCTCGGAGAGCGTCAGGTTGAAGCGGGGGATGATTTCCACCCGCTCGCTGGGACGGAAGCGGTTGCTCAGCTCCGCGTGGAAGGACTCGAAGTCGGAGGAGGAGGGCGCGTCCAGCACCTCGTCGAAGGCGACGATGGCCGACGTCGCGAAGCGCTGGTACAGCACGCTCAGCTGGAGGTCCCGGTAGCCCACGCCCGCCTGCACCGTCGTCGGGTTCAGCTTCGTGTTGCCGCCCATGTCCGCGCTGTTGCCGAAGAAGTCCTGGAACTGGGCGTCGCTGCGCTGGCCCTGGCCGAGCGACGCGGAGGCGAAGACACTCAGTCCCGGCGCGGACTCGAAGACCTTGCGCCCCGACAGCGTCAGGCTCCGCCGGCCGTTGACCTTCGCCAGTTGTCCGTAGGTGCCAGACACCATCAGGTCCGTGCTGCCCTGCACGCCCCGGGTGATGACGTTGATGACGGCCAGCTCCGCGTTGCCGCCGTAGATGACCGAGCCGGGACCGCGCACGACCTCGATGCGCTCAATCAGCTCCACGGGCAGCTCGTTGCCCAGCTGCATCGTCGAGTAGAGCTGCTCGTTGAGCTCCTTGCCGTCGACGACGAGCAGCACCTTGCCCTCGTAGCCCCACAGCCCTCGAAACCCCGGCCCGACGGCGCCCTGGGTGTCCACGCCGAAGAAGAAGCCCGGCACCTGGAGCAGCACGTCCATCAGGTCGCGCGCACCCGAGTTGCGAATCTCCTCCGCCGTCATGGAGGTCACCACGGCGGGCGAGTCGCGCAGCTTCGTTATCGCGAACGAGGCCACCTGGCTGTGCACGTCCGACTCTTCATCGAGCGGCAGCTCCTCTTGTCCCGACGCGGGCGGCGGGGGCGCGGCCTCGGCCTCGGTGGTGGGCTCGGAGGTCTCCGGCTCCCACTGGGCGAGGGCGGAGGGCGTGGCGGAGAGCAGCAGCGAGAGCAGGAC
>NZ_VIFM01000468.1 GCF_006636215.1 Myxococcus llanfairpwllgwyngyllgogerychwyrndrobwllllantysiliogogogochensis
GGATGACGATGAACGAGCGGCACGCCCTCGCAGTAGAGCTGGGGCGAGTAGAAGTGGCGTTGCAGCGGGCGTACGCGACGATGGACGGGAGTGTCGAATCGCGGACCCGGCTCGCCAGGGCGAAGGAAGAGTACCGACGAGCAGAGGCTGCGGCGCTGCATGCGCTGGGCGCCGAGGACGCCCTGGAGCTTGTGGAGGCGACAGACTCGCCGTGCGCCCACACCCCGGACCAGGAAGCACTGCGGGCGTGGGTTGCTCGCGTCGAGAGAGAGTTGCCCCTCCGCAGTGGCGAGCGCCACGCATGAGGGGCGCACCTCCCTGCTGTGCGTGAAACATCAGGTGAAACAGAATGCTTCGGCAGGCGGATGGGCCCGGGCTGCATGTGCATGCCGTGAAAGGCATGCCATGCCAGCCCGGCTCACTTCCGCGTCGCCAGGCCCGTGCGGAGCATCTCGTCCACGAGGGACGCGGCCTTCTCCTCGTCCGTTGCACCCTGCACGCGCAGTGCGACGGACTCGAATCGCAGGGCATTGGCTACCACCCAGTCAACGTACTCGCCCAAGGACAAGCGCTCCACGCCGAATGCGATGTCCTGCATTCCCTTCACGATTTGGACAGCAGTGCCCTGGAGGACACGCCCGTCGCGCATTTCGATTACCATGGTTTCCTTTCCTTCAGGTGTCGACGCCAGCAACCGGACTCGATGATGGGGCAGCCAGCCAACCGCCCCTTGGGAAACAGGTATGCCTCGACGCGGCCGGCGCCGTCGAGGGCAATGGACGTGCGCTCGTAGAAGCGAGGGTGGCCCTCGAGCCTGTCGAGCGCCGCCAGCATGAGAGCGTCGACTTCGTACACCTCGCCCTCGACGGCGTGCTTGCCCCTGGAGGCGAGGGCAGGGAAGGGCCCGTAGTCGTAGAGGGTGAAGCGGGGCTGCGTCCGCGCTGGGCCGATGAGGCGTGCGCCGCGCAGGAGGTGGTGATTGGGCTCGCAGGACAGCAGCGTCCCGTAGACGAAGACGCGTGTGGTTGAGGTTGAAGCGCGCTTCACGCCGCACCTCCCAGGGCGCCCGCGAGCGCGGCGCGGTTGAAGCCCAGGCGCCCGTAGGCGTGCCAGAGGATGCGGAAGTAGCGGCCAGCGGGCGGCCAGGCCTCGAAGCCAGTCTCGGGCTGGAGGTACACCAGTGCGCGGCGGCGGTGGCCGGCCTTGTCCGTCACCAGTCGGGCGGCGCGCCGGTACGCGAAGGGATGCCCCTCGAAGGCGTCGAGGGCGCGCAAGTCCTCGGGAGTGAGGCGATACAACAGCCCTTCGACGTGGGCGCCGCGCGCGCGCTGGAGGCTGGCGACGGCGCCGCCCCAGCGGCGGCTGTAGCCGCCAAACACCAGGGTGTGGCCGGGAAGGGTGGCGCGGGCTTCGACGGTGGCGCCGGGGCAGCGCGCGCGCATCTGGGCACTGTCGAGGTTGGAGCCGTAGGCGAAGTAGAGCATGGAGTTTCTCGCATTGTGGGCGGGCGCGCGGCCCGCCGTTGTCCGTGTCGGCCAGGGCCCCGAAGAGCCCTGGCGTGAAGGCCGCTTCAGGCGGCCAGCGCCTCGCTCGCGTTGCCCTGCGCGCCCTCGCTGCCGCCCTGTGCGCCCTCGCTGCCGGGGGTGCCTTCCCCGCCCGAGCCGCGCCTGTCGCGGCGCTGGCCCTTCCAGGCGGCGCTGCCCTCCAGCTTCTTGAGGAGGTGGGTGCGGGCCGTCTTGAACTCCTCACCGATGAGGCCCAGGTGGAGGAGGAACACCCGGAAGTCGTACTTGGCGGTGGCGGGGTTGAAGTCGCGGCGCTTGCTGGAGGCTGCCTTTGAAGCCAGGGCTCGGGCCGCGAGGGCCAACACCAGTTGGACGTAGGCCTTCACTTCGCCCGCGTGCACCGAGCCGTTGAAGTAGCGGAATTCAATCGTGCCCCGGAAGAAGAGGCTGTTGAGGTTGAGGCCGTGGTAGCGGCTGGAGTCGTAGCGCTGCGGAGCGAGGTTGCGGCGCCCGTACCAAGCCTCATTCACGTCCTGGAGGGTGCGCGGGCGCCGGGCCTCCAGCCGCTGGAGGAAGGCCCCGTCGATGGGCTTGCAGAAGCGGTTCAGCCGCGCGGCGCTCACCCCGAGGGCTGTCTCCAGGAGGCGCTCCTGCTTATGCACCATCTTCACGAGGTTGGTGACGCCCTTGGCGTCGAAGCGGCTGCCATCGACGTGGATGTGGATGCCGGTGGAAGCGTCGGCGCGGGCGCCGGCCTCGCGTGCAGCGCGCACCACCTGCTGTAAGGCTTCCAGGTCCTGGTAGGTGAGGATGGGGGAGACGATTTCGCCGCTGTACTCGCCCCCGCTCAGCGAGCCGTCCGGCACCACCTTCCAGGCGCGGCCCTGGGGGTCCGTCACCTGCCAGCCCCGGTAGTCGCCGGAAACGTGCCCGCCCACCGCGCCTTGAATCGCGTGGGCCAGCTTCTGGCGGCTGGCGCCAACCGTCTCAATCTCAATTCCAAACCGGAGCGTCTTCATGGAGTTTGCCTCTCGCATTCGCGCGGGGCTGTGGCGCCCGTCGCGAAACACATACACGCTCTTGTGTGCGAATGAGGCAAGTTCACTTTGGCGGCCGGAAGGGCGGATTTGGGTGTCTGAAATACTCGCGAGAATACGCGGGGTTTCACGCCCGCCCTCGGCGGGTGAGGCGTGTTCGAGGCGCCCGGGCTGCGGTGGGTAGGGGAAATTACAGTGTGTGTGATTGCCTCGGCGGGGAGGGGCGGGGGACTCCGCGAAGTGCTCCGACGCGGATTCCTTCTGTCCGCTCCGCTCAGCCTCGCAGGGTGTCGAGGAGCATCATCCCGCGCAGGGCCTCCGCCTCATCGCCCTCGGCCAGCTCCAGGTAGATGCGGCCATGGTTCGGCCCCACGCAGCAGTCGTTCTGAATGAGCCACCGCTCGTTGGCTGGGGTGTTCAGCTCGAGGCTGGCTGAGAGAGCGTGAAGCAACGCGCTCAACTGCCGGTGGGTGGCGCCGGACGGAAGGAGGATGTCCAGTTGAGGCTGGGCCGTGCCGTACCGATTCTTGGCGAGGGCCAGACTCATCCTGGCGCCACTGAAATCAATCACCTTGACCGGGACGATGTGGAAAGGGATGGCCGTGGCGCTCATGGTCGATACTCCTGTGGGTTGGCGCGGTGCTGGGATGCCCGTCGCGAAATGCATACACGCTCTGGTTGGCGGGCGTATCAAGCCCTCTCTCCTGTCTTTGGGGTGTATGTGCTGTCCGGGGCGTTGGCGTTCGGGTCGGGACGCTGTTCCTGATGGAGCGCGTGGCTGGCGGTGAGGCAGGGCGTGCGCGCTCGGGCCCTATTTCGGCCTGCTCGCGTGGCTTGCCGGACGTGGCTGTCGCAGCCCGGCAAAGCCCTCGAATGGCGAGGGGCTGCGGCTAGGGCGCCCCCTTGGAGGTAGGGGCGGGCTTCATGCCCTCCCGCTCGGCTCGAATCTTCATGAGCTTTTCGATGATGTCGGCCTTCTTGGTTTCCCCCAGGTAGGGGAAGCTGTTTCCGCTGTCGATGACGTAGCGGCGCAGTTTCTTGACGGTCATCGCTTCCAATTCGCTGCGTGTCTTCATGTTGTTCCCGTGGGGACTGCGTTGAAAGAGGGGGCGGTCGAAGGCCTCGGTCGGTGTTCCACTTCACGGCGATGTTGGCGCCCGCCTCGCGTGTGGACGGCGGGGCGGAGCGCGACCGGGTTGGGGGCCTCTCGGCCTATTCGTTGTCCTGCTGGGGAGAGTGGGTGCGGGCCTCACTCCTCCTCTTTTGGGGCGAAGCGCGCGGCGGCTTCGGTGGCGCCCATGGCCGTGAGTTCTCGGTGGACCGCGCGCTTGAAGAAACGAGTCCGGCTCGGGATGCCCGCGTCGCGCCAG
>NZ_VIFM01000469.1 GCF_006636215.1 Myxococcus llanfairpwllgwyngyllgogerychwyrndrobwllllantysiliogogogochensis
AGGCACGTACCGAGCCCACCGAACCACCCGCCCCTCAGGACGCCGATACCGCGCGCAATCGCCGCCGTGCGCTCCTGGAGGTCCCTGTCTCCGCGCCCTCCACCTCCCCCGCCGTTCCAGAGGTGGTGCTCGGCATCGACCTGGGCACCTCACACGCCCGAGTCGCTGTCTTCCACGATGGCGTCGCTCAACTCGTTCCCCTCCCGGGCACGGACGGCCACGAACTTCCCGCGCTCGTCGCGGTGGACGGCAATGACGAACTGCTCGTCGGCCCGGCGGCTCAAGTCGAAGCCATGCGCGCTCCCCGCCGTGCCGCGCCCGGCCTCATGCGTCTGCTCGGCCTGCGCGCGCGCTCCCCTCGACTCCGCGCCCTGGCCCCACAACTCCCCTTCCCCGTCGCCGCCGACCCGAGCGGCGATGCCTGCGTGGAGCTCGGTGGCCGGCTCGTCGCCCCTACCCTCTTCACGGCCCTGCTCCTGCGCGAGCTCAAGCACGCCGCCACGACCTTCGTCGGACGCAAGGCCACCCGCGCCGTCATCTGCGCCCCCACCCACTTCACGGACCGCCAGCGCGCGGCCCTGCGTGACGCGGCCACCCTCGCGGGGCTCGACGCACAGCGCATCCTCACCGCCCCCGCAGCGGCCGCCCTGGCCCACGGACACGGACGCGGCCTGGCTCGCAAGCGCGTGCTCGTCATCGACCTGGGCGGCGGAGGACTCGGCGTCGCCGTGGTGCAAGTCACCGGCGATGATTTGGAGGTCATCACCACCGGCGGCGACCCCACGGTGGGTGGCCTGGACTTCGACGCCCGCATCGCGGAAGCCCTCGCCAGCGATCTCGCGGACCAGGGCATCCCCCGCCCTGAACACGCGCTCGATTGGGGCCCCCTGCGCACCGCCGCCGAGGCCGCCAAGGTGGCCCTCTCCGAGCGCGAACAGGTGGACGTCACCCTGCCCTCGGGCACCGTGCCCCCGCTGACCCGCGAGCGAATGGAGGCCCTCACCGCGGACCTCGCCCAGCGCGTGACGTCCGTCGTGCGCGAAGTGCTCGACTCGAACGCCCTCTCGCCCCAGGGCCTCGACGCCGTGCTGCTCGTGGGCGGCCAGGGACGCACGCCCCTGGTCCGCCGCCGGCTGGAGGAAAGCCTGGGCGTCCCCGTGCGCGACGACGTCGACGCCCGAGGCGGCGTGGCCCTGGGCGCCGCGCTGCTCGGCCGCGGAATCGTGCTGGCTGAAGGCGGCAAGCCCGCCGCCTCCGTCTCCGAGGTGCTCTCCGCGCCCATCGGCGTCGCCGAGCGAGGAGGCACCCTGCGCCGAGTGCTCGAGCGCACGACGCGACTGCCCGCCGGCAAGACGCTCGTCATCCCCATCGCTCCGGGCCCCCTGGAGCTCGCCCTCTTCCAGGGCCCCTCGCCGCTCGCGGCGGAGAACGAGTACCTGGGTCGGCTCTCCCTCAACGTGGAGCGCGCGGGCGAGGTGGAGCTGCACTTCTCGCTCTCCGCCGACGGAGCCCTCTCGCTGGAAGCCACGCTGCCCGGAGTCCGCCGCCAGCCCGTCTCCCTCTCCCTGGAGGACCTGGACGACGCGGGGCGCGAGGCGCTCGTTGCCCGCTCGCCGCTGATTGGCGAGCCCGAGGCGCGTCCGGGCGGCCTGCTGTCCGGGTTGAAGAAGCTGTTCGGCCGCCGCTGAGCGCCTTCCCGTCCGGCTCCTCGCGGGCCCGGCGGTCCACCGCCAACCCAGCGGGCCCTCTCTGTAGCCGACTCAACGGATGCCCACCTTGTCGCTGACCGAAACTTCGGGGAGGTATGCGATGCGACGTTCGATGGTGGGAGGAGTCGCCGTGGCTGCCATGGCTCTGGCGAGCCCGGCTTTCGCGATCGAGGCCCAGCGAGTGGCCGGGGCCTTGGACATGAAGAAGGAGCCGGAGGTCGGCATGGACGTGCGACTGGGTCTCGGCAGCTTCACGGGAGACCTGGGCGAGGACGTCGGCGTGGGCGCGACGTTCGGCATCAACGCCGACGCCCAGGCGTGGAAGTACGTGGGAATCGAGGTGGGCTATGAGCTGCAACGCCTGCCCATCGATTCGCGTCGAATCGACGACGAGGATGCGGGCCTGTGGCGCAACAACTTCGGCGTGCTGGCCAAGGCCGGGCCGCTCATCGACCAGAAGTGGCGGCCCTTCGTCGGCGCGGGCTTCGGCCTGAGCTACCTGGACCCCTCCGACGGCGCGGACGACGTCTACCAGAACGACTGGATGACCGAGATTCCGCTCGCCGCCGGCGTGGACTATCGCTTCGGCAGCGTCCTGTTCGCGGGGGCCCGGGCCACCTATCGCCTGCTGGGCGGCGAGGACGTCGTCGACCGCCCAGGCACCAACAGCGCGGCGAAGGGCAGCCTCTTCAACGCGAACCTCACGCTGGGCGGCCGCTTCTAGCGGCCTCGCTTCACACGCTCGCCAGCGAGAGCACTGTCTCGGGGCGTGGGTCCTTCGCCCACGCCTCGAGCAGCACCGCCGCGGGGGAGCGCTTCGACGCGGCCACTTCCGCCAGCGGGTCCAGCAGGGGCGCGTCCGCCGCGTCCAGGCGCAGCAGGCCCCGCCGGGCAATGCCCACCATCTCCTCCGCGAGCCGGTACAACTCGTGCGTGCCCAGCTTCCCGGCCAGCCCCTCGCGGCGCGCGGTGTCGTGGAAGGCCAGGTGCTCGGTGTACGTGAGCTTCGGCAACAGCCGCTCCGCCTCGTCCAGCGCCGTGGCGTCGTAGAGGATTCCGCGCCACAACGCGCCCAGCGCGCCTGTCATCGCCGCGTTTCCACAGTCCGCGCCGCGCACCTCGACGACCTTCTTCAGGCGCACCTCGGGGAAGAGCGTGGAGAGATGGTCGGTCCAGTCCGCCAGGTCCGGGGGCTGTCCCTCGAAGCCCTGCTCCAGCAACTGTCGGAAGGTGAGCTTCGGGTGCAGGTACTGGCCCTCGCGGCGCAGGAAGAGCAGCGGCGCGTCCATCGCCCATTCGACATAGGCCCGGTACGAGAAGGAGCCGTCGAAGAACGCGGGCAGATAGCCACAGCGCGTCGGGTCCACCTCGTCCCAGACACGGTTGCGGTAGGACACGTAGCCGGAGGGCTTGCCGTCCACCAGCGGGCTGTTGGCGTACAGCGCGTTCATCACCGGGGAGAGCCGCGCCACCACCACCGTCTTCCGGACACAGTCCGCCTCGTCCTTCCAGTCGAGCGACACCTGTCCGGTGGCCGTCATCAACATCATGTTCAGCGCCAGCTGACCCCGCTCCGGCAGGGTGCGCCGCATCACCAGGTAGCGCGACTTGGGCATCCACGGCATCGTCGCCGTCGTGCCCGTGGGGCGGTACCCCATCGTCACCAGCCGCAGCCCCAGCTCCCCCGCCGCCGCCTTCACCTGCTTCAGGTGGGCCAGGTTCTCCGCGTGCGCCTCGCGCGCCGTGTGGAAGGGGCTGCCGGACAGCTCGAACTGTCCACCCGGCTCCAGGGAGATGGTCGCCTCGCCGCGCTCCCGCTGGAGGGCGATGACCGGGGACTCGGGCGTCTCCCGGAAGGGGACATAGCCCTCGGGGGCCAGCCGGTTCAGCAGGGCCCCCACTCCGGACGGACCCTCGTAAGGGACAGGAGCGTCTGAACCCACGGGGAACAGCAGCTTCTCGTGTTCCAGGCCCAGACGAAGGTGGCCCTGGGGCTTCTCGGCGGACCGAAAACCCGACACCAGCAGGTCGACAGAGGTGATCGGCTCGGAGTTGGCGCGCTTGAGGTCGAGGGACATGAGCGCGCCCTATATAACGTGTAACTCCAGAGCCGCTTTCGATTTGCACACCGGCCCCGCCATGCCCCCCCC
>NZ_VIFM01000046.1 GCF_006636215.1 Myxococcus llanfairpwllgwyngyllgogerychwyrndrobwllllantysiliogogogochensis
CAAGGAGGCCGCGCGATGATTGCCCCCCTCTCCTGGAAGACCGTCCTCGCCGCCGTCCTGCTCTCCTCGGGCCCGGCCGCCGCCCAGGGCGCCACTCCTCCGAAGCCCGCCGCCGCGACCACCGCGGCCCCCCAGGGCGTCACCCTCCCCAAGCCCACCACCGTCACGCTGAAGAACGGCGCGCGCGTGCTGCTGGTGGAGCGCAAGGACCTGCCGCTCGTCGCCTTCAGCGCGTGGCTGCGCGGCGGCGCGCTCGCGGACCCCACTGGCAAGGAGGGCCTCTCCGCCCTCACCGCGGAGCTGCTCCAGAAGGGCGCGGGCGCCCGTGACGCCCGCCAGTTCGCCGAGGCCGTGGACGGCGTCGGCGGTGTGCTGGAGACGCGCGCGGAGCTGGAGAACCTGGTCGTCAGCGGCCAGTTCATGTCCCGCGACAGCGCGCTGATGGTGGAGCTGCTCGCGGACCTGCTCACCCGCCCGCGCTTCGCCCAGGACGAGCTGGAGAAGACGCGCGCGCGCATGGCCTCCGAAATCACCGCCGCCAAGGATGGTGACCCGCGCGGCCTCATCAACACCTACTTCGAGGCCTTCCAGTTCACCGGTCACCCCTACGGCACCCCCGTGGACGGCACCGAGGCGTCCCTGCCGGGCCTCTCCCGCGACGACGTGCTCGCCTACGCCAAGAGCCAGCTCGGCGGCGACAGGCTCATCCTCTCCGTCGTCGGTGACTTCGACAGCAAGGCGCTCGCCGCGAAGCTGGAGGCCGCGCTCGGCGGCTGGGCCCGCGCCGCCAGCCCCGCCCCGGAGGTCGCCACCACCACCGTCTCCAAGGGCCGCCGCGTCCTGCTGGTGGACAAGCCCGACGCCACCCAGACGTACTTCTCCATCGGCAACACCGGCATCGCCCGGAACGACCCGGACCGCGTCACCGCGAACCTGGCGGGCACGGTGCTCGGCGGACGCTTCACCTCGCTGCTCAACACCGAGCTGCGCGTGAAGTCCGGCCTGACCTATGGCGCCCGCGCCGGCTTCTCCCCGAGCGCCCACCCCGGCCCGTTCGTCATCAGCTCCTTCACCCAGACGGACAAGACAGACAAGGCCATCGACATGGCCCTGGATGTCTTCACCCGCTACCGCAAGTCCGGCATGGATGACGCCATGCTGGCGTCCGCCAAGTCCTACGTGCTGGGCCAGTTCCCGCCCCGGCTCGAGACGGGCGGCCAGGTGGCCGACAAGCTTTCGGAGCTGGCCTTCTACGGCCTGGATGCCAGCGACGTGGACGGCTTCGCCACCGCCGTGGCCGCCACCACCCGCGAGGGCGTGGGCACCGTCATCCAGCGCGCGCTGCCCGCCCCGGAGAACCTCACCTTCGTCCTCATCGGCAAGGCCTCCGCCATCCGGGAGATGGCTCGCAAGTACGGCCCCGTCACGGAGATGAAGATTTCAGACAAGCGCTTCTCCCCGCCGCCCGCGCCCGCCAAGCGCTGAGGCAGGCTCCCACGTCATCCGGGCCCGACACACTTGAACACCCGTCGGGCCCGGGTGTCACACATGGCGCGCAATGCCTTGCGCCGTGAGCAGGAATGCCCCTGTTGGGCCTCCCCGATGCCATCGGCTAGGGTTGACTGGCCTTACTTGAATTGGGGGCTTCACGTGAAGATGCTGCGTTTTTCTTTCCTGCTGGGCGCGACGTGTGTCGCGGCGCTGGCGGGGTGTGGAAGTGATTCGTCCGTGCCAGGGGGACTCGGAGAGGGCTTGTCCTCCGTGGACACGGACTCCCATGGCTCGGGTGACGGGACGTGGATGGGGGAGCCCGTCGCCGAGGGTTGTGGGCCGGATGCGGGAGTGCCCGGGGATGGTGGCTCGCCCGACGCCGGCGTGGATGGAGGGCCTTCGAATCAGCGCGCGGTGCTGGTGAAGGACACCACCCGCTTCTACACGTCGGTGGGCGTCGCCGAGCGCGAGGAGGACCTGTCAGCGAATCCTCCCGAGGTGCTCGTGTTCAACGGGTCCACCTTCACGCTGTTCCTGGGCTCGGCGGCGAACGGAGGGTGGCTCTTCACGGGGGTTCCGCCGGGGCCGTTCTACCTGCGCACGGGGGGGACCTACCTGGTGACGTCCTCGCGCTACGTGGACATCGGCCGCAACCGCCTGGGCCGGCCGGATGCCGAGTACGTGGACATCTTCACCTCGCCCCTCCAGGCCAACCTGCTGGGCCTGGCGCCATGGCAGCCCTACCTGGGCAGCCTGCAGCAGGGCTCCAGCCTGCAGCTCACCTCCGGGCAGGTGGACCTGTATGCGTCTCCCGCTTTCTACGAGGGGGTCCCCGACGGAGCCACCTCCATCGTCACCTCCCAGGCCGAGCTGGGCTCGAACCTGGGCAACTTCCCCGTCTTCGAAGCGGACCGCGGAGACCGGCTGTACATCAACCAGCTCAGTGAGTTCAGCGCGGGCTCGCTCCCCGATGGGCGTCCGCTGGGGTACTCCGCCGTGGAGCGCGCGGTGCAAGCGGGTGCATTCGACCACAGGCCCGACGGCGTCACCCCCATTCCCGTCACGGGCTTGCTCCAGCCGGTGCGGATGCGGGAGTTCCCCCTCGAGTGGCGCCTGCCGGAGTTCGCCCGGCTCACGTCGGAGGTCCATCCCAACGCGCTGCCCGGACTGCCCCGGCTCGATATCGTGCCCGGCCCGCACGGACTGGCGGACGGGTGGATTGGTTATACCGGGGAGTTGCTCACGCTGAGCCTGCCCCGGGGGGCCGCGTATGACTTCACGGCCCGCCTGAAGTTCGGCAATCCCTATCCGTCGAACTGGGGACTGGTGGGCGTGGTGTCCTACTCGTTCCGGAACCTGGAGGCGCTGCCGGATGGCTCGGGCCGGCTGGGCAGCATCTCCGGGAGCTACACGGCCTGGGATGAGTTCGACCACCTCATCGCGGGGCCCGTGTCGCCGCGGGTGTCGCCGCCCCGGTCCTTCACCATCGACGGCGTGCCCGCGAGCGTTCCGCGCAAGGTGGGCACCGCCAGCCCCGTGCTCGCCTGGGTTCCGCCGGCGATTGGCACGCCCACGGCCTACCGGGTGGCCATCTCGCGGCTCGACCTGGACTTCGGCTTCTCGACGACGTGGAGGTCGTTCTACCTGCCCGGCTCGGCCACCCAGCTCAGGCTGCCTCCGGAAGTCCTCGAGCCCGGCACCACGTACCACGCCACGGTGGCCGCCATCGACAGCCCCCAGGTCGACATCGAGTCCTACCCCTTCAGGACCCTGGAGCGGCTGCCCTACCGCTCCGCCAGCACCGTGAGCTCCTACTTCACCACGCCGTGAAGCGTGCGTGACGGTTGATGGAATGGCACCCCGGCCCCGGTGTTCTTCATGACGCCGGGGCCTTCGTGTGTCTGGTGTTTCCGGTGGCACACGCCCCTCGCGCGCGAAACGCAGGTTGCCTTGAGATGTCTCGGGGGCGTCTCAAGTACTTGCGCGGTGAAGGCGGGTCAGGCGTCCCTGGGGAGTCTCCATGGTATCGGGCGGGGAGCACGATTCCTCCTGAGACAGGTGGTTCATCATGATGATGCCGCGGAGTTCTTCCCTGCTGGGCACGACGTGTGTCGTGTGGCTGGCGGGGTGTGGAAGTGGTGCGTCCTCCTCCGAGCGGGAGCCCCAGGCGACAGGCCAGACGCTGCTCGCCGATGACACGGTGCTGGTGACGAGCACCACGCGCTTCTACACCTCGGTGGGCATCGCCGAACGCGTCGAGGACCTGTCGGCGAGTCCTCCTGAAATCTACACCTATGACGGGATCCGCTTCTCGCGAAACACCGGCTCCGCGGTGCCGGGAGGGTGGCGATTCACGGGCGTGCCGCGAGGGGAGTACTACCTGCGCGCAGACCCCATCAACATGGTCGACATCCTCACGTCCGCGCGTCACGTGGATATCGGCATCAACCGTCTGGGGCGTCCGGATGCCGTCTATACGAACGTCGACTGGTTTCCCCTCCAGCTCGACCTGCGAAACCTGTCGCCCTGGGTGCCGTGGACGGGTGACTACCAGCAGGGCTCCAGCTTTCAGGTGGTCTCCTCGGAGGTGGACATGATGGGGGAACTGACCCTCTTCGAGGCTTTCCCCGAGGGGGCGACCTCCATCGTCACCAATGAAGCGGGGCTGTACTCCTATCTCTGGACCAACATCCCCGTGTTCCAGGCGGACCGGGGGGACCGGCTGTACGTCAATCAGTTCAGTGAGTTCATCGCGGGCAGGACGTCCGATGGGACGTTGGTGGGCTACTCCTCCTTGACGCGCTCCGTGCACCTGGCGCCCTTCGACCTGGTGCCGAGCTGGGAGGAGCCCTTGCCCCTGCCCATCTCCGCGGAGTTCCAGCCCGTGAATGAAAGAGAGGTCGCTCTCGATTGGCGCCTGTCCGAGTTCGCACGCATGGCTCCGGAGGCCCACCCGCGCGCCGTCCCCAGGGGGTCCTCGTTCGCGGTCCGGCCCGCTCCCCATGGACCGGCGGATGGGTGGGTTGGCTACGCGGGGGAGTTGCTATGGATGGACATGCCCCAAGGGACGGCGTCTGACTTCACGACCCGCCTGCGGTTTGGCAACCCGTACCCTTCGAACTGGGGCGTGGTCGGCAGTGTGTCCACCCTTTATTTCTCTCCGACACAACTGCCGAGCAACCCGGCGCGTTTCATCAATCTGGCGAGTTCCTATACCGCGACCGAGGCGATCGAGGACCTCACCGCCGGCCCGGTGATTCCGAAGGTGTCGCCGCCTCGCTCCTTTCGCATCGACCGGAAGCCGGCCAGCGACCCTCAGCGGGTGAGCTCGCTCAACCCCATGATTTCCTGGGTCCCTCCCGCCGTCGGCAAGCCCACGGCCTATGAGGTCAAGGTCAGGCAGTACCTCCCCGAGTACGGTGCCATGCTGGACCTGGGGTCCATCTATGTCCCCGGCTCGGTCAGGGACGTGCGACTGCCCCCCGGAAAGCTAAAGCCGGGCGCCGAATGCTACGTGACGGTGACCGCCGTCTACGCGCCCCTGTGGGACGTGGAGCATGCTCCGCTCAGCACGCGGGACACGGTGCCCTACCGCTCCGCCGGCGCCTTCAGTTCCTTCTTCACCGTGCCCTGAGGCGGCGGCGCTGATGGCGCGCTCCGGGCCCCGGCGTTCCTCGTGACGCCGGGGCCTTCGTGTGTCTGGTGTTGCGGGAGGCGCACGCCCCGCGCGCGCGAAACGCCTGTCGCCTCGAATTCCCTCAGGGGGCCTCAAGTACTTGCGCGGTGAAGACTTGTCAGACGTCCCTGCAGAGCCTCCATGGTATCGGTCCTGGCGCACCATTTCTCGAGCGACAGGGGGTCCTTCATGAAACCGCTGCGAATGTCTTTCCTGCCAGGAACGATGTGTGTCGTGTGGCTTGCGGGGTGTGGAGGTGGAGCGTCCCCCGTCGAGAGGGATTCCCAGGCGACGGGCCAGACGTTGCTCGCCGACGACGCGGTGCTGGTGACTCGCACCACGCGCTTCTACACCTCGGTGGGCATCGCCGAGCGCGCCGAGGACTTGTCGGAGAACCCTCCTGAAATCCACGTGTATGACGGGGCCCGCTTCTCGCGCATCACCGGCTCCGCGGTGCCGGGAGGATGGCGGTTCATGGGCGTGCCGCGAGGGGAGTACTACCTTCGCTCGGACAGCGGCACCAGGGTCGACATCCTCACGTCCGCGCGCCATGTGGACCTGGGCGTCGGCAGTCGGGGGCGCCTGGATGCCGTCTACGCGGGGGTCGACTGGTCACCCGCACGGCTCGACCTGCGAAACCTGTCGCCCTGGGTGCCGGTGACGGGTGATTACCAGCGGGGCTCCAGCCTCCAGGTGGTCTCCTCCCAGCTGGACCTGTCCGGCTCGCTGCTCCTCTTCAAGGACGTGCCCGAGGGGGCGACCTCCATCGTCACCGATGAGGCGGAGATGCTGAGCTTCGGCAGGAGCGGGATTCCCGTCTTCCAGTCGGACCAAGGGGACCGGCTGTATGTGAATCAGCTCAGTGAGTTCATCGCGGGGGGAATGCCCGATGGGACGCGAGTGGGGTACTCCGCCGTGGACCGCTCCGTGGAACTGGAGCCCATCGACTTCGCTCCGGACTGGGAGACGCCCATGCCCATCACCGGGGTGCTCCAGCCGCTGGAGCCGAGAGAGGTCACCCTCGATTGGCGCCTGTCCGAGTTCTCCCGCCTGGCGGTGGAGGGGCACCCGCGTGCCTCGCTCGTCCTGTCCTATCTCGAGATTCGCCCCGCTCCCCACAGCCCGGCGGATGGTTGGTTTGGCCATGCGGGTGAGCTGCTCTCGATGTCCCTGCCCCCAGGGGCCGCGACGGACTTCACGGGCCGCTTGCGGTTCGGCAATCCCTATCCGTCGGACTGGGGCGTGGTCGGTCGGTTGGCCCAGAGCTACGCCTATCCGTCACCACTGCCGAGCAACCCGGCGAGTTCCGTCCAATTGACAGGGCACTATTTCGCCATCGACGTGCTCGAGAACCTCACCTCGGGCCCCGTGGTCCCGAGGCTGTCGCCGCCGCGCTCCTTGCGCATCGACCGGAAGCAGGCCAGCAGTTCCAACGAGGTGGGCTCGCTCCATCCCGTGATTTCCTGGGTCCCTCCGGCGGTCGGCAAGCCCACGGGCTATGAGGTGAGGGTGACGAGAATCCATCCGCGCCTGGGGCTCACCCTGAACATGGGAAATATCTATGTGCCTGGCTCGGTCCGGGAGTTGCGGCTGCCGCCCGGCAAGCTGGAGCGGGGGACCTACAACTTCGTGAAGGTGACCGCCATCGAGGCACCCCACTGGGACGTGGAGCATGCCCCGCTCCGCACGCTGGAGTCGGTGCCCTACCACTCCGCCGCCGCCTTCGGTTCCCTCTTCTTCGTGCCGTGAGGTGGGCCATGCCGAGGGCTCCTGGCGTTCGTCGTGACGCCGGGAATGTCACTTGGGGCCGGTGACGTTCCGGGGCGGGGCGGGCGGCTTCGTCAGCGCGCGGTAGCGGCCCTGGCACTTCTGGAAGCGCGCATCCACCGAGCGCGCGAACCACGCCGTGGTGAGCTCTCCCTTCAGCTTGGGGCTCTGGAGCGTCACCTGGGGGAGCTGGGCGTACGCGGGGGATTCTCCTGTCTGGTTCGCGTACACGCGCTTCACCGCGCGGAAGGTCTCTGTCGACTCGAAGTCCTCTTCCTTCTCCTTCTTCACGTCGCGGCGGACCTGTCGCTCGCTCAGCTCCGGGGCGTGGTCTCGACGGAAGGCGAGCAGCGCCGCCAGGGACTTGCTGTCCTCCGAGCGGGGGTCGCCGTTCTTGTCATAGAGTTGCAGGTCTCCGTCCAGCACCAGCGACACCCGGGTGAGCTGGCCCACCTGGGCCTGGAGCGCGGCGTTGCGCGAGGCGTAGACGCCAGCGTTGTAGTCGGCGAAGCGGAAGAGGGGCTGGGGATACGCGGCCTCGTAGCCGAGCAGCCGCGCGGTGCCGAAGCGCACTCCACCCGCGCGCGTGTATAGCGACTCGCGCACCTTCACCGGGTCCGCGTCCTCGCCTTCCTTCTCCACGGCGTATCGGACGCTCACCTGCATGGAGCCCGCGGTGGTGACGGGGTTGAGGTCCTCCAGTCGCCGCGAGGAGAACAGGGCGCTGGCCAGGTTCATCGTCGCGAACGTCGTGGGGTACTCGGCTTCGTAGTACGCGAGCATGTCCCGGAAGAGTCGGTCGAGGTCTCGTTCCGTGCGCACGGTGCGCAGGCGCTCGTCGAAGGTGCGCTTCTGGCCGGCAGCCTTGCCCGCGAGCACCGAGGCCAATGCCTTGTGGCCCAGCGGGCCCAGCGTGTCCGCGTGCTCCTCCAGTCGTGTGCGGACCATGCGCGGGAGGTTCGGGACCGCGGGGTCCGACTGGAAGCCGGATTCCTGTTCGATGACGGCGAGCACGGAGCACACGGCCGAGGGCGACGGCGGCACGTCCTCCGCTTCCAGCGCGGCGAGGACGTCTCGTGCCCAACCCTCGCGCTCCTTCACGTGGGGCGGGAGGAGCTGGGTGACCTGCTGGACCGAGAGACGCGGCGGCGGTGGCACGGTGGGCTCGGGCGTGCCCACGCCTCGCGGTGTACACGCGGCGAGTGCGCAGACCAGGGCCCAGGCGACGCGTGCACGTCCGCGCCGCCGCGTTCCGGTTCCACCTGGGCCTGGGTCATCCATCCGCTTTGCCTCCGGGCACGACACGAGGTTCCACCGAGGTTCGACGGTGGAACAGCCGGCGCGGCGACATCGTCCCGCCGCCGTGTTCCTCGACGGCGGGGCAGCGGGGCCATTCAGTCCGTGACTCGGGGCGTCATCCTACCTTGCCCCGAGGTGGCGGAGGGAGTGGGTTTCAGGCGGACTTCGGCTCAGCGACGGATGCGCACGTCGCGCGCCACGGAGCGCCCACCCATGAGGACGAAGCGCGCTCGCACGGGGGTGCCTGCCTGGAGCTGGCGCAGGGAGACGCGCCGTCCCTGGCGCACGCCCTGGCTGCGCTCGTCGAGCGTCAGTACGTAGTCGCTGCCGTCGCTGTCGCGCACGGTGATGGTGTCGCGGCTCACGCGGGTGACTCGGCCGCTCACGGCGCTGGAGGCGATGACCACGTCCTCGAGCGCGCGGTTCGAGGTGTTCTCGGGGAGCGCGGCCTGCGCTGCGCGCGCGGCGCCCTTGAACCAGTCTTCATCGTCGCTCGCCTGGACCGCTTCCGTGCCGATCATCACCCTGCCGGTCCCGGGGGCCTGGGCTGTCGCGCCGGTGGTGGTGCCGGTGCCCGTTGTGTTGCCGACCGCGGTGGTGCCGGTGCCCGTTGCACTGCTGGCCGACGTGTTGCCAGTGCTCCTCGCGGCGTTGCCGGTGCCCGGTGCATTGCCGGTCGACGTGCTGCCCGTGTTTCTCGCGGCGTTGCCGGTGCCCGTCGCATTGCTGGCCGACGTGTTGCCCGTGCTCCTCGTGGCGTTGCTGGTATTCCGTGCCGCCGCGTTGCCCGTGTTCCCGGTCGCCGCGTTGCCAGTTCCCGGTACGGTGCCGGTGTTCCTCGCCGCGTTGCCTGGAGCTTCAGCGGAGTCCTGCGTGGCGCCAGTCTGGCCCGCGACTCCTCCCGCCATGCTCGGAGGTGGCACCGCCTGCTCCGACTGTCCACTCGCGGACCGCGCGCTCGTCGCGGGGTCCTGTCCTTGCCGCTCGGCACACCCAGACACCCACGCGCAGAGCCCCAACATTCCCACCCACGCCCATCGCCTGCCCATCCAGTCACCTCGCGTTCCCATTCCGCGTTACGTGCCAGGAGACCTGTGCAAGAGGCGTGCTCCTATCGACTAGGGCGTGGGCCTGAGCGCTCGTGAGGGCTCACCGCGACGTGACTCGGGTAGCCGTGGGACTTCAACGCCTGGTCGCCTGCTCGCGAGGTGGGGCGGCTGGGGGCGCGACGTCAGCTCACGTGGGGTCCGCGTCGCTCAGGCCGTCATCGTGCGAGCCACGGCCTTCACGTGTGTGCGCACCAGTTCCCGTGCCGCCATCAACTCCGTGGCGTTGGTGGGCGTGTATCCCAGGCACAGCACCACGTCGTCCTCGGGTGAAGCCCGCACGCCCAGCTTCATGTAATCGAGCATTCGCGGCACCGGCTCGCCCTCCGTGTCGCGCGTGAAGCGGCCGAAGACCGCCGCGTTCGGGTCTCTTCGGGGCGCTGTCTCCTTCAGCGCGAACAGCCGCCGTGTCGCCGCGAGCACGTCCGGCTTCTCCACCATCCGCTCCGGGCGCGCCGGTCCCGCGAGCTCCCACTCCAGCAGCCGCAGGCAGCCGCGCACGAACTCCACGTCGGTGATGACCAGGCCGTACAGGTACCAGTCCGCGCACGCGGCAAGCACCAGTCGCGCCTGCGCGTCCGTGAGCCAGCCGAAGGTGGGGCAGGTGAAGGTCTCGCACACCGATGAGCGGTAGACGCCGCAGTCGCGCAGGTCCGCGCCCCCCGTCACCTTCGGATGCCCCAGACACCCCACCTGCTTGCGCTCCTTGTCCAGGAAGCCCAGCAGCGGACACACCCGGACGGCGGCGAACATCGGCGCCGCGCGCCGTGCCTCCACCAGCTCCCGCGCCGCCGCATGCCACGACTCCGGCTCCATCGGCGCTCGACGCAGCCGCTCCGTCTGCATGGCGAGCTGCTCCGTCAGCGCGACGCGCGAGTGGTCCTTGAAGTTGTAGAGGCCACAGCAGGCGCCGCACGAGGCGCCTCCACCGGGCTGACACAGGTGGAAGGAAACCGTCACGATTCACATCTTACGAACACCAACGATTTATGCAGCGGAATCGTAGCGAGCAGGCGGGCAACCGGCCCCAGGAGGGCAGGCGAGCGGGCGCCTCGGCCCGTCTGGGAGGCTCGCTCCACTCCTTCGAGGGTCGCCCCCCGGGAGAACGACTCCCGGGACTCGGCGTGGCTTCACCCCTTCACCCGTCGGTGGGCGGTGGGCTCAGAACCACTCGGGCCGCATCCGGGCGTAGGAGTCCTCGCCGGTGCGGCACAGGTGAATCAGCAGGGGAATCCGGGGCAGCTCCACGGCGAACCAGTACTGCGCCGTCGCGAGCTTGCCCTCGTAGAAGTCCGCGTCGCCCTGGCCCCGCGCGAGTCCTTCCTTCGCGGCGGCGGCCTGCTCCAGCCAGCGCCACGCCACCGCCAGCACGCTGAACAGGTCCAGGAAGTCCGCGCTGTGGCGCAGCATCAGCTCCACCTCTCCCGCCGCCCCCCGAGCACCCAACTCCGCGACCAGCTCCGCCACCTCGCCCGTGGTGCGCTCCAGCGCCTCACCCCACGTGGCCTCCACGCCGGCCTTCCGGGCCCGCGCCACGGTGCGGCCCACC
Organism: Myxococcus llanfairpwllgwyngyllgogerychwyrndrobwllllantysiliogogogochensis; assembly: GCF_006636215.1. Lineage (GTDB taxonomy): Bacteria > Myxococcota > Myxococcia > Myxococcales > Myxococcaceae > Myxococcus > Myxococcus llanfairpwllgwyngyllgogerychwyrndrobwllllantysiliogogogochensis. The sequence continues at coordinate 10,889 of NZ_VIFM01000046.1, forward strand.
GCGTCCGCGAACGTCGCCAGCGCCGCGCCACCACCGGCCACCACCTTGCGACCCAGCAGGTCGAGCCCCTGGATGCCCGTGGTGCCCTCATGGATGCTGTTGAGCTTCTGGTCCCTCAGCCATGCTTCCGGCAGGTACTCACTGGAGTAGCCGTAGCCGCCGTGCACCTGCACCGCGAGCGCGTTGGCCTCGAAGCCGCGCTCCGCGGGGAAGCTCTTCGCCACGGGCGTCAGCAAATCCACCAGCAGCCCCGCGCCGCGCCGCGTGTCCTCGTCCTGGGCATGCATCGCGAGGTCCGCCTGATACGCCGCCGTCACCAGCAGCGACAGGCCGCCTTCGACAATCGCCTTCTGCCGCAACAACATGCGCCGCACGTCCGCGTGCTCGATGATGGGGTGCTGCGGGCGCGTGGCGTCCTTGGCTCCCACGGGGCGGCCCTGGGGCCGCTCGCGCGCATAGGCCACCGCCTCGTGGTACGCGACGGACGCGGTGGCCACGCCGTTGAGGCCGACCATGATGCGCGCCTCGTTCATCATCTGGAACATGCACGCCAGCCCGCGCCCGGGCTGCCCCACCATCCACCCCCGGCAGTCGCCCGACTCGCCGTAGTTGAGCACGAGGCTGGGGATGCCCTTCCAGCCAATCTTGTGGATGACGCCAGCCACGCGGACGTCGTTGTCCACCAGCGCGTCACCCTCACGCCGCCGCGCCGGCACCGCGAACAGGGAGATGCCTCGCGTGCCGCTCTCCACGCCCTCCGTGCGCGCCAGCGTGAGGTGCACGATGTTCTCGCTGAAGTCCTGGTCCCCACCGCTGATGAAAATCTTGGAGCCCTGGATGCGCCACGTCCCATCCGCCGCCAGGGTCGCGCGCGTCCTCACGTCCGCCAGGCTGCTGCCCGCCTGCGGCTCGGTGAGGGCCATGGTGCCCGTCCACTCGCCCCGGTACAGCGGCTCCATGAAGGCCGCCTTCACCTCCGCGGTGCCGAAGGCCTCCAAGAGGTGCGCCGCGCCGTGCGTCAGTCCCAGATAGGCATACGCGCTCAGGTTTGCCGCCATCAGATAGGCGCTGGCCAGCGCGTGGACGGTGAGCGGGAGCTGCTGTCCGCCGACTTCCGGAGGCCTTGTGGCGGTGAGCATCCCCAGCTCCACCAGGCGCGGATACAACTCGCGCATCAGCGGATGGACGCGGACTCGGCCGTTCTCGAACGTGGGCGGCTCCGCGTCCAGCGTCCGATACGTGGGGTAGAGCACCTCGCGAGCGAAGCGACGCGCGCTGTCCAGGAGCAGGCCGAAGGTCTCTCGTGAGTGCTCCGCGAAGGCGGGCAGTTCGCACAGGGCGGCGACACGCACCACCTCGTCGAGCTGGAAGTCCACGTCGCGGTCCGACAACAACGGATTGGGGCGGGGCGCGGTCATGCCCCGGTTGTTAGCAGGAGCGTTACCAGGAGGCGATGGCCACTTCGAAGTCGAGCGCCTCCTCGTCGCGCGCTTCGCCCGCCCCGCCGCCGCGCGTTCGCAGTGCGGAACGTCGCCAGCGCTTTCCCGGTCGGCGCGGTGACTGGTGTCGCTCACCCAGGGCTTCCAGAACGGCGAAGGTCATCGGCTCCACGCCCAGTCCCCTGCTGCCCGAGGGCCGACGCATCCGCCCCAGGATTCGGCGCCTCCGAGGTCCTTCATCCCAGCCCGACGCTGATGTGCTCCACATGACAGGCTCCTGCTCCTCGGAGGCATGCGTTTCCACTTGCACGTCTGGCGGCTGAAGTTGGGTCTGGACCTGGGTCCATGCCAGTGTGGGGAGCGCTCGCCCCTTCGCCGTCAGTAGGGAGGGCAACGGAGAGGCCGAGCGATTGTCTGCTCGTCTGCCATGACCCGCCGACCACTCACCCCGAGGACTCGACCGTCCGTCGAGGCCGCCCGCGCGGCGCGGTGTCGGGCACCGGATACTTCCGTCCATGCGACGCACGCTCATGCTCCTGGCCACGGCGCTGACGCTGGTCGCCGTCTTCCTGCTGCTGCACCTGCTGGGGGGACGCCAGTACGTGGGCGCGCTGTCCGGCACGAGGGAGGGCGGCGCGCTGGGGCTCGTCCTGGGCCTGCTCTACGCGCTGGCGTGGTTCGGCGCGGTGCTGTTGGCCCCCATCCTGTTGCTGGCGGGACTGGCGGGAGCCTCGCTCCAGAGGGCTCCACCCACGCGACGCGGTTGAAAGTCCGCGCGAGGCCCGCGCGTTCTCGCGCATCATCGGGCGCATGAACCGCCCCGCGCTCGGAGCCGTCCTCGTGTCCGTTCTCTGCGTCCTCACTGGCTGTGCCGGCACCGCGCCGAACGTCCGGCACGCTCCCGAGGTGGACGCGCTCTTCGCGGACTACAGCGGCCCGGAGCGGCCCGGGGCCAGCCTCGTCGTGCTGAGGGAGGGGAAGGTCGTGCTCAGCCGCGCCTATGGCCTGGCGGACGTGGGCACCCGGACGAAGGCCACGCCGGAGAGTCATTACCGGCTGGCCTCGCTCACTAAGCAGTTCACCGCGATGGCCATCCTGCTGTTGGTGGACGAGGGCAAGCTCCGGCTGGAGGACCGCGTGGTGGACGTGCTCCCCGGGTTCCCCTCGTACCTGGGCGAGGTCCGCATCCACCACCTGCTCCAGCACACCTCCGGCATCTGGGACTACGAGGCGTTCGTCCCGGCCACGCAGACCGAACAGGTGAAGGACCGCGACGTGCTCCAACTGCTTTCGCGCACGGACCGCACGTACTTCCCGCCGGGGAGCGCGGTGCGCTACAGCAACTCCGCCTACGCGGTGCTCTCCCTCATCGTGGAGCAGGTGAGCGGCACGTCCTTCGCCGGCTTCCTGCGCGCACGAATCTTCACCCCCAGCGGCATGGCCTCCGCCGTCGCCCACCAGGAGGGTGTCTCCACTGTGTCCCAGCGGGCCTACGGCCATGCGAGCCGCGAGGAGGGTTTCGTCCCCAGGGACCAGAGCAACACCAGCGCCGTGCTGGGGGATGGCGGTGTCTATGCGTCCGGGGTGGACCTGGCCGCGTGGGATGTCGCGTTGGATTCACACGCGCTGGTGGACGCGAAGACGCAGGCGCTCGCGTGGACGCCGGTGAAGCTCCCGGATGGCGCCTCCGGGCGTTATGGCTTTGGCTGGTTCGTCGACGAGGACCAGGGCCGCACGCGCCTGTCACATCACGGTGAGACGTGTGGCTTCACCAACGCCATCGTGAAGTATCCGGACCAGCGTCTCACCGTCATCGTCCTGACGAACCGCGCGGGCGGCGCGCCGTGGACGCTCGCGCAGCAGGTCGCCGACCTGTGGCTGGGCACGGCCGCGACGCCGCGCCCCTGGCCTTTCGAGAGCATGGCCAACGCGCATTGAAACAGCGCGACAAGCCTCAGTGGCTCAGCCGCTCCGTCAACCAGACGCGCGCGTAGGCCCAGTCTCGTTTCATCGTGGCCTGCGACACACCCAGCGCCGTCGCCGTCTCGGGGAGGCTCAGGCCCGCGAAGTAGCGCAGCTCCACCAGCCGGGCGAGCCGGGGCTGGAAGGTCTCCAGCTCCGACAAGGCCCCCTCCAACTGGAGGACCTCCAGGTCAGGGCCCGGGGCTTCCAGGTCCAGGTGGCGGATGCTCAGCCACTCCCGCCGCGCGTCGCGACGCTGATGGAGTGAGGCGCGGGCCCGGTCCACCAGCACCCGCCGCAGCGCCTGGACGGCGACCCCGAAGAAGTGGCGACGGTCCTCGGGTTGGAGCGCATCCGTCCCGAACAAGCGCGTCCAGGCATCCTGAATCAGCACGGTGGGCTGTAGGGGATTGTGGGGAGCCATCTCGGGTTGGACGGCGCGGGCCATCCGCCGCAGCTCCCGATAGGTGGCCGCCGTCAGCGCGTCCCTCGCGCCCAGGTCTCCCTCTCGTGCTCCCTCCAACAAGACCGCCAGCTCCGTCGTGCTCATGGTGTCCCCCGCGGCTCCAACCGCGCCGCCCCACGGAAGCGCTCTCCGCGTCCCTCCTTAACGACGGATTCGCGGGAAATCCTTGAGTGGCCGGAAAGTACCCCTCACGCGGAAACCATCGGGCAAGGCCCGGAGATCGGGGTGGACGCCCGGAGCACGGCGCCGGGAGGTCGCGAGCGCTCGGCGGCCGTCCGCGCTTCGATACATCACATCCCGAGTTGATACATCGACGCGGACGCGGGCGGGCTTGTCACCGGGCTCAACGCAGCTCGTCGTTTGATGACAGGTCGCTGTTCCATGAACACAGTGGAGTTCTGTTCCAGATGTCGAGCCTGTCGACATGTCACAAGGTATCGCGCGAGGAGCAGACGGGCGGGGCGAGGAGGACCCGTTTACATTCGTGTCCAAGAAGCCCGAGCATCGTGTTCATCCATGCTTTTGCTCCGCGGTTCGTGTCACGTGTCGACAGCTTGTCGTGTCTCGGGTTTTTCAACGTGTCCTCCTGTGCAGGGTGGTTTCGCGGGGAGGGCCGTCTCGGGGTTGGCGAGGCTGGGGTGGATGGTGCTCATGCTGCTCGTGCTCGCGCCCTCGGCGCGGGCGGAAGGCCCGGGCGCGCGGAGCGTGGAGCTGGAGAGCGGGTGGCGGTATCGCTGGGGTGACTCGCCGGTGGGGCCGGATGGCGTGCCCACGTGGGCGCATGAGGCGGACGCGGAGGACTGGCGGCCCATGGTCGCGTTGCGTGAGCCTCCAGGGAAGGAGTCAAACACCTTCCTGTGGCTGAGCCTCCCCGTGCCGCACGGGACGTGGCTTGAGCCCGCGCTCTTCCTGGGCACGGTGGCGAATGCGTTCGAGGTGTACGCCGGGGGTCGCCGCGTCTACGCGAGCGGGACGATGAATCCCTCGGGCCATGAGTCGATGGAGAACATGGCGTGGAACCTGGTGACGCTGCCTCCCTCGGTGCCCGGCACGCGGGTGTTGCTGCGCATCCAGAGCACCGGGCAGACCATCGGCGCGAGCCGGGAGGCGCGGGTGGGCTCGCGGCACGAGCTGGCCGCGCGGGTGACGCGTGACGGGCTGGCGCCCTTCGTCATGGGCACACTGCTGCTCGTCGTCGCGGCGGTCTCCGCGGGGGCGGCCCTGCTGCGGCGCCAGAGACGGATGTTGGTGGCGCTCACGGTCTTCGCCGGAGGTTCGGGGCTGATGTTGCTGGGCTCCAGCGGGCTGCTGGTGTCCCTCTGGGACGCGAAGCTCTTGAGCAGTCAGCTCACGCTGCTGGGCGCCTACCTCCTCCTGCCGGGACTGGGGTGGTTCATCTCCGACAGCATCCTGGAGGGACAGCTGCGCTGGTTCCGCTGGGGCGCGACGGTGCTCTCCGTGCCCGCCGCCCTCCAGAGCCTGATGTTGTTCGTGGACCTGGGGACCGTGTATCGGCAGCTGCACCTCTTCACGTTCTACTCGCTGCCGTGCCTGTTCCTGTGCGTCATCGTCGCGGCCCGCGCCGCGTGGCGGGGGAGCATCGACGCGCGCATCTTCGTCGTGGGCCTGGGCGTGCTCACCTTCGTGCTGCTGCTCAGCACGCTGCCTTTGCTCGGGTTCACGGAAGTGACGGGCACCTACCACCACTGGGGTTTCATGGCGCTCACGGTGTCCCTGGTGGGCATCGTCGCGCGGCGCTCGACGATGGTGGTGCGCTCATTGGCGTCACACACGCGCCAGTTGGAGGCGCGGAGCAAGGACGTGCGGGAACTGGCCACGGGCATGGGCCGCGGCGCCGGGGAGCTGGCGACGGTGGTGCAGCAGCTGCGCACGTCGAGCGAGGAGCAGACGGTGGGCATTGGCCGTCAGGCGACGGCGCTCAAGGAGTTGGAGCAGACGGTGCAGGAAATCCGTCAGGGCTCGCTGGTGACGGCGGACAAGACGCGACTGCTGGCCAGCTCCATCGTCGTCGCGGAAGAGGCGGGTCGCGACGGCGGCGCGGCCATCGACCGGACGTTGAGCAACCTGGAGGCCATCCGGGTGGAGGTGTCGGAGATGGCCCGGCGCATCCTCGCGCTGGATGCGCGCACGCGGGAGATTTCCGGCATCGTCGACACGGTGAAGGGGCTCGCGGACCAGTCCAACATGCTGGCCGTCAACGCGGCGATTGAAGCCGCGCGCAGCGGTGAGCACGGCCGGGGTTTCGCCGTGGTGTCGCGCGAGGTGCGCAGCCTCGCGGACCAGTCCATCCTCGCCACGCAGCGCATCCGCGAGGTGCTGGAGGGGGTGAACACCAGCATGCGCGAGGCCGCGAAGATGAGCGAGCAGGGCGAGCAGCGGGTGAAGGTGAGCTTGGACGCGGTGCGTGTCTCCGGCTCGCAGTTGCAGAAGCTGGCGGGCATCATCGGCGACACCAGCAGCAGCGTGCGGCAGATTTCCATGGCAGTGTCCCAGCAGGACGCGGGCACGTCCCAGATAGCCATGGCCATCCAGGACCTGTCCGGACAGATGCAGCAGACGCTGCGGGTCGTGGAGGAGACGCAGCGGGTGTCGCGCTCGGTGCAGACGCTGGCGGAGAGCATGTCCGGCGCGGCTGGCAAGGCGCTCCAGTCGGGCACGCTGGGCGCGTGAGTGCCCGTGACGACCTCCGCCATGCGCGTGGCCACGTGCAGGCGCGTGCCGCCATGGTCGAAGCGCGTTCCCGGCGCGGCGACGGGGGCCAGCGTGGAGTGGGTGTTCACACACGCGGCCAGGGTGATGCCAGGCCGCGTGGTGAACGGGAGTTCCTTCTCCATGCCCACGCCCGGTGCGCCGAGCGAGGACAGGCCATGTCCCAGCTCAGTTCAGCGAGTGGGTTGGCCCGGACAGACGCCGCTCCAGTACCCGACATACGGCGTCGAGGTGTCACCCCAGGTGACGACGGTGCCTCGGCACTTGCAGATGATTCCGCCCACCTGCTCGAAATGGGAGGCGTCGCTGTAGAAGTTGTACTCCCACAGCATCGTGCCGTCGCACGCGTCGAGCGCACCCACCTGGCTGACGTTGGGGGCCTGCTCCGCGTCTTCCTCGCCCGTGACGCCGCACCCCGAGAGGACTCCGAACGCCAGCATGGCTCCGATGAGGTGACGCGACTTCATGTCGAACTCCGTGGGTGGAAGGTCTGATGCCACTGCGTGGCGATAGTAATCGAAGTCAGGGGTCGATGGGGGCGGGGCAGAGGGGGATGAAGGAGTCGCACGCGAAGCGCTGGGTGCAGTAGCCGCCCGCCTGCGTGGGCCAGGCATAGGCCGTCCCGTAGGCGGAGCCCGGGGGACACTCCAGGGTGTGCTCACTGACATGGCACCATTCAGCGGGGTCGCACTCCCAGGGGCCGGAGAGCGACTGGCGGACCGCGGCCTCGGCCTCGGGGACTTGCGATTCAGCGCCTCCTCCACAGCCAGTCAGCAGCAAGGCCACCACGAAGGCACCGCTCCACGTCTGACGATTCATTGAACGCTCCCGGGGATGAGGGAGTGCGACTTCACTTCCAGTGGCGGCTGGCGCCAAGGAGAATCGAGGGGCCGGCGGTCCTGGCCGGGCGCGTCACCACCCGCTGGAGCCACCCCTGTCGCCGGCGCGCGCGTCCCGGCGCGTGTCCCCGAGGAGGCCTGCTCGCTGGGGCATTTGCGTGATTGCCTCGCGAGTGTGGTCGAATCTCCCAAGAAACAGCGCCTCGGGACTCCTAGGGTGGCTCATGGGAGGCCCGGGTAGAGGGAGTGGTTCGCATGCGGCGCATTCGTGTCATCGACAGTCATACCGGGGGTGAGCCCACGCGCGTGGTGACGGACGGAGGCCCGGAGCTGGGAGCGGGCGATCTGGCGAGCCTGCGTGAGCGCTTCCGCGAGAAGTTCGACGCCTTTCGCAAGGCCATCGTCTGCGAGCCTCGTGGGTCCGACGTCATGGTGGGCGCGCTGCTGTGTCCGCCCGTCAGCGCGGCGAGCGTCGCCGGCATCATCTTCTTCAACAACGTTGGCTATCTCGGGATGTGTGGCCACGGGACCATCGGCGTGGTGAAGACGCTGGAGTACCTGGGGCGCATCGGTCCTGGTGTCCACTCGCTGGAGACTCCCGTCGGCGTGGTGAAGGCCACGCTGCATCCGGACGGGCGCGTCAGCATCGCCAATGTGCCGAGCTACCGGTGGGCGCACGACGTAGCCGTGTCCGTGCCGGGACATGGCGAGGTGCGCGGCGACATCGCCTGGGGTGGCAACTGGTTCTTCCTCTCCCGCGCCACGCACCTGCCGCTGGAGCTGTCGCGGACGCCCGCGCTCCTGGCGTACACCTCCGCCATCAAGCAGGCGCTCGCGGACCAGGGCATCACCGGGGAGGGCGGCGCGGAGATCGACCACGTCGAGCTGTATGCCCCGTCTCCGACGCCGGGGGTGGATGCTCGCAACTTCGTGCTCTGTCCGGGGCTGGCCTATGACCGGTCTCCGTGCGGCACCGGGACGAGCGCGAAGGTCGCGTGCCTGGCCGCCGAGGGTGTGCTCGCGGAAGGCGCGACGTGGGTGCAGGAGAGCATCCTCGGCAGTCGCTTCGAGGCGCGTTACGTCCGTGACGGCGCGCGCATCCTGCCCACCATCACCGGCACCGCGTCCGTCAACGCGGAGGCCACGTTGCTGGTGGACCCGACGGACCCGTTCGCCTGGGGCATTGGATGAGCGCCTTCGACTGCGTCATCGTCGGCGGTGGCATCGTCGGCGCGGCGCTCGCGGATGTGCTCAGCGCCGACGGTGTGTCGGTGGCGCTCGTCGAGGCGCGGTCCATTGGCGCGGGGACGACGGCGTGTGGCATGGGCCACCTGGTGGCCATGGATGACAACGCGGCGGAACTCGCGCTGACGTCGTGGTCCGTGTCGCTGTGGCGAGAGCTCGCCGATGGACTGCCTCGCACGGTGGAGTATGACGCGTGTGGCACCCTCTGGCTCGCCGCCGATGACGAGGAGATGGCCGCGGTCTCCGCGAAGGTGGCGAACTACCGCGCCGCGGGTGTCCGTGTCGAAGTGCTCGACAGCGCGGCGCTCTATGAGGCCGAGCCCGCGCTTGCTCCGGGACTCGTGGGGGCGCTGCGGGTCGTGGATGATGCCGTGCTGTATCCGCCGCTCGCCGCGCGGACCTTCGCGCTGCGTGCCCAGGCCCGTGGCGCGCGGCTGATGACGGGGTGTCCGGTTCGGGAGCTGCGCCCGGGAAGTGTCGTGCTCTCCAACGGTGACGTGCTGACGGCACGGCACATCGTGCTCGCGGCGGGGGTGGCCAGTCCCTCGCTCTGCCCTGGGCTGCCCATCTCTCCGCGCAAGGGACACCTGCTCATCACCCGGCGCGGGGCTCCCGTGGTGCATCACCAGTTGGTGGAGCTGGGTTACCTCAAGAGCGCGCACGGCACGGACGGCGCTTCCGTGGCGTTCAATGCCCAGCCACGTGTCACGGGGCAGCTCTTGCTGGGCTCGTCGCGACAGCCGGGTGATGCGACGCGCGAGGTGGACGCGGCGCTCCTGGAGCGCATGCTGAAGCGCGCAGCCATGTTCCTTCCAGGGCTCGATGGCTTGCAGGCGCTGCGCGTCTGGACGGGGCTGCGTCCGGCGACCCCGGATGGTCTGCCGTTGCTGGGGCCGCATCCGGAGAAGCCGTGGCTCTGGCTGGCTTGTGGCCATGAGGGGCTCGGTATCACCACGGCCACGGGCAGCGCGCGACTGGTGGCGGACCAACTGCTCGGGCGCACCAGCGCCATCGATGCGCGTCCGTATTCACCCGCACGCTTCCTGACGGCGTCTTCTCGGGAGACTGCTCATGCGTGAGACAGCGTCGAAGGCCGTCACGCTCGTCACCCTGCGCATCAACGGGCGTGCTGTCACGGTGCCGGTGGGAACGTCTGTCGCGGCTGCGCTGGCGATGACGGACAGCTTCGTCAGCCGCGCGGACCTGAGCGGGCGCCCTCGTGGCCCCCTCTGTGGAATGGGCGTCTGCTTCGAGTGCCGAGCCACCATCGATGGTGTGCCCGAGGTCCTCATGTGCCTGACGCCGTGCCGTGAGGACCAGGAGGTGGTGACCGATGCGTGAGGCCTGTGACCTCTTGGCTGGTGCCGGTCTCGGAAGGTTCGCCGCGGCTTGCCGCGCGGATGAGGTGTGCACTCATGCGTGAGGCCTGTGACCTCGTGGTCGTCGGCGCAGGACCGGGCGGACTCGCCGCCGCTTGCCGTGCGGCCGAGGCAGGGCTGGATGTCCTCGTCCTCGACGCCCAGCCAGAGCCGGGAGGGCAGGTCTGGCGAGGCGAGGCCCGAAAGGGCACGAATCGTCTCGCGCGTCGGTGGCTCTCACGCTTCTCCGCGTCGGGCGCTCGCTTTCGTCCAGGCGCCCGCGTCGTCGCCGCTCCCGAGCCCGGCGTGCTCCTGGTCGAAGAGGGCTCCTCGTCGTTCGCGGTGCGCTACGGCCGCGCGGTGCTCGCCACCGGCGCACGCGAGCGCTTCCTTCCGTTCCCCGGTTGGACACTGCCGGGCGTGCTGGGCGTCAGCGGCCTCCAGGTGCTCGTGAAGGATGGCCTCCCCATGCGCGGCAAGCGCGTGGTGCTCGCCGGCACGGGCCCGCTGTTGCTCGCCGCCGCCGCGACGATTCACGCCCACGGTGGCGAGGTCCTCTACATCGCCGAGCAGGCCTCCGCCGCGAGCCACTGGAGCTTCGCCCTCCAGCTCTGGCGGCACCCGGCCAAGCTGCTCCAAGGCGCCCTGATGTCAGCGACGCTCATCAGCGTGCCCACGTCCACGGACGCCTGGGTCATCGCCGCTGAAGGCGAGGACCGGGTGGAGTCGGTCCGCCTGTCCGTGCGCGGTCGCGAGGAGCAACTCCAGTGCGACTACCTGGGCGCGGCCTACGGGCTCGTGCCCAATCTGGAAGTGGCCCGGCTCCTGGGCTGTGAGACCTCGGCGGGAGCGGTGGTCGTGAACGAGCGCCTGGAGACACGCGTCCCCAAGGTCCACGCCGTGGGCGAGCTGCTCGGCATCGGCGGCGTGGACCAGGCGCTCGTCACCGGAGAACTGGCCGGACTCGTCGCCGCCGAGCAACCCATCCCCATCGAGATGGAGCGCACCTGGCATCGCGTCCGCGCGTTCGCCGCCCGGCTCGCGCTGCATGACGCGCCCCGCGCGGAGCTGCGACGACTGGCCACGCCCGACACGCTGCTGTGCCGCTGCGAGGACGTGCCCATGTCCGCGCTGGAGGGCTGTCAGAACCTGCGCGAGGCCCGGCTGTACGCCCGGCTGGGCATGGGCGCCTGTCAGGGCCGCACCTGCGGAACGGCGGCGCAAACCCTCTTCGGCTGGTCGGGCGAGGACGTGCGCCCACCGTGCCTCCCGGCGCGCATCGGCAGCCTGCGCCTTCCCTCGGAAGTTTCCTCTACCCACACGAGAGAGTCATGAGCCTCTGGACTGGTGTCCTCCCCGCCATCACCACCCCCTTCAACACGGACCTGTCCGTCGACCACGGCACGGTGCGCTCACACGTGCGCTGGCTGGTGTCGCAGGGCTGCACCGGCATCATCCCCTGCGGCTCACTGGGCGAGGGCGCGACGCTGAGCCTGGAAGAGAAGGCCGCGGTGATGCGCACGTGCGTGGACGCGGTGAAGGCGCCCGTCATCCCGGGCATCGCCGCGCTGTCCACCGCGGAGGCCGTGCGGCTGGCTCGCGCCGCGGAGGAGGCGGGCTGCGCCGGGCTGATGGTGTTGCCCCCGTATGTCTATTCCAGCGACTGGCGCGAGATGAAGGCCCACATGTCCGCTGTCCTGCGCGCCACGAAGCTGCCGTGCCTGCTCTACAACAACCCCGTCGCCTACAAGACGGACTTCACCCCCGCCCATCTCGCGGAGCTGGCCGCCGAGCATGACAATGCGGTCGCCGTGAAGGAGTCCTCCACCGATGCCCGTCGCGTCACCGCCATTCGCGCCCTCCTGGGAGACCGGCTGGCCCTGGGCGTGGGCGTGGACGACTGCCTCGTCGAGGGCGTGGACGCGGGCGCGCGCTTCTGGGTGGCGGGATTGGTCAATGCGTTCCCCGCCGAGTCCGTGCGACTGCTCGAGCTGGCCCTCGCCGGAAAGAAGCAGGCCGCGTTCGAGCTGTACCGCTGGTTCCTGCCGCTCCTGCGCCTGGACACCGTCACCAAGTTCGTCCAGCTCATCAAGCTGGTACAGCAGGAAGTGGGCTGGGGCCACGAGCGGGTGCGTGGGCCTCGGCTGGAGCTGGCGGGTGCCGAGCGCGAGGAGTGCCTGCGCGTGTTGCGCGAGGCCCTGGCGAACCGGCCCGCGCTGTAGTGGCCGTTGCGCGGTGCGAAGTGTCCTGTATCGAAGCTGGAGGGGCGATGGGCCCCTCCCGGAGTGAGGTCGCTGCATGAGCTGGATGGGACTGTCCTTGATTGGCGCCGAACGCGGCGAGCCCGGTGGGCCGACGTTCACCGGCTGGAATCCCGCGGAGGGCGTGGCGCTCGAGCCTCGCTTCCACGGCGCGCGGCCCCAGGAGGTGGAGCGGGCCTGCGTGCTCGCGGAGCAGGCCGCCCCCACGCTCGCGGCGCTGTCCTCGCGTCAGCGCGCCGTGTTCCTGGAGCACATCGCCGAGGCGCTCCTCGCGGCGGAGGCGGACTTCCTCGCCGTGACGCCGAAGGAGACCGGCCTTCCCCCCGCGCGCATCCAGGGAGAGCTGGGCCGCGCGGCCGGACAGTTCCGTCAGTTCGCTCGGCTGCTGGAGGAAGGCAGTTGGGTGGATGCACGCATCGACCGGGCCCTGCCCGAGCGCCGTCCCCTGCCGCGTGCGGACCTGCGCTCCCTGCTGCGCCCCGTGGGGCCCGTGGCCGTGTTCGGCGCGAGCAACTTCCCGCTCGCGTTCTCCGTCGCCGGAGGTGACACCGCGTCCGCGCTGGCGGCCGGCTGTCCCGTCGTCGCCAAGGCCCATCCCGCGCACCCCGCGACGTCGGAGCGCGCGGGCCTGGCCATCCGCGCGGCCGTGGCGGCGTGTGGGCTGCATGAAGGCGTGTTCTCGCTCCTGTTCGACGCGGGCACGGAGGTGGGCGCCTCGCTCGTGCGTCACCCCGCCATCCGCGCCGTCGGCTTCACGGGCTCTCGTGGCGGAGGGCGCGCGCTGATGGCACTGGCCGCCGCCCGGCCCGTTCCCATTCCCGTCTTCGCGGAGATGGGCTCCATCAACCCCATCTTCCTCCTGCCGGAGGCGCTGGCCGCCCGTCCCCAGGCGATGGCGGACGCGCTGGCCGCGTCCATCCTCCAGGGCGCGGGCCAGTTCTGCACCTCGCCCGGATTGCTCGTGGCGGTGGAGGGCCTGGGGTACGAGGCCTTCCGCGCACGGCTCGCGGAGAAGCTGGGGGCCGCGGCGGCCGCGCCCATGTTGTCGCCCGCCATCGCCGAACGCTTTCGAGAGGGCGTGAGCCGTCTCGCCGCTCGCACGGACACGCGGACCTGTGCGCGGGGGGAGTCGAAGGCCGCGCTGGGCGCCGCCGCGCTGTTCGAGGCGGAGGCTCGCGTGGTGCTCGCCGAGAGCGCGCTCACCGAAGAGGTGTTCGGAAGCTGCGCGGTGCTGACCGTGGCGCGTGACGCGGCGGAGCTGGTGCGCGTGGCCTCGCGACTGGAAGGCCAGCTCACCGCGACGGTGATGATGGATGCGGGAGACACGGCGTTGGCCTCCGAGCTGCTCCCCACGTTGTCGGACCGCGTGGGGCGAGTGCTGATGAACGGTGTCCCCACGGGCGTGGAGGTCTGCCCGGCCATGGTGCACGGCGGCCCCTTTCCGGCCAGCTCGGATGGCCGCTTCACCGCCGTGGGCACGGGCGCCATCCGCCGCTTCGTGCGGCCGGTGTGCTTCCAGGATGTGCCGGACGCGCTGCTCCCTCCGGAGCTGCGCGAGGCGAACCCCCTGGGCCTGTGGCGAACGGTGGAGGGTGTACTGCGGCGGGAGTGACTCCCGGGTGCCCCGTCTTCACCCGGGAGTCACTCCCGGGCTTCACGGCGTCGCGTCGAAGCGGGCCTCCAGCTTCACGCCCGCGAACGCCGCGCGGGCTCTCACCATGGCGTAGTAGTAGACGCCGGTCTGCGGCGAGGGGATGTCCACCACCTCGTTGTTGCCGGCCAGATACGGGCGGTAGTCATACGCCGTCGTCGACGGCCACTGGTTGGCGCGGATGTAGAGGTCCGCGTTGCCCGTGCCGCCGCTCATCTGGAAGCGCAGGTTGCGCGCGCCCGCGGGCACCCAGAGGTAGAAGTACTGGATGTTGTTGCCGGCCAGCGGGCCCCGGTAGCAGCCGTTGTCCAGCATCCGCGTGTCCGCGCCCGTGCACGCCGTGCCGGTGCCAGGACCGGGGCCCGGGTCCGGATTCGCGCAGGTGCTCGGGTCGGTCGCGGTGGAGACGCAATCAATCCACTGGTGGAACTCCGCGTCGTATGCCGAGCCCAGGCCGTCCAGCGACGTGCGATACCCGGTGTAGTTCCCCGCGCGGAACTGGCCGACGAAGGTGTCCACCTGCGTCGAGTGGCGCTCGAACATGAAGCGCACCGCGAGGTAGCCCCAGTAGTACACGCGCTCGGTGCCGCTGTTGTAGTCGTTGCGCAGAATCTGGCTGAGCTGGAAGCTCTTGCTGGTGCCAATCTCCACCGCGTCCGCGTTGTCGTCCTTCTTGGAGACGTACTCACCCAGGCCCTCAATCCACCAGATGGTGGGCTGGCTGATGCTGTCGCCGAAGTCGCCCTTCATGTCGAAGCGGCCGTCCAGGTAGTGGACGTACTCGTGGCGCAGGTTCCAGATTTCGAACGCGGGCCGAACCCACTCCGCCTCGTAGGCGATGAAGCGGGCCTGATTGCCGGACGCCGCCGGGTTTCCCTCCAGGTACATGCCGCCGTTGTTGGTGTCGATGCCGAACAGCGCGCCGGCATACGTCTGGTAGTCCAGGCTGCTGTCGAAGATGACCATCTCCAGCGACGTGTTGTTGTCACTGGTGACGGGCAGGCGGCCCGTCTTCAGCTTGTCGTGGAAGTAGGTCTCCTGCGTGGCGAGCAGGCCGCAGCTCTGCGTGAGCTGCGTGGCCGTCATCTCCTGGGCGCGCATGCGCAGCGTGGCGCCGCAGTTGTGCGTCACGCGCAGCACCGCCTGCTCCAGCGTCCTGCGGAAGTCGCAGATGCCGTAGTACGCGCAGTTGGTGCCGTCGTAGTAGTCGGCCATCTCCGCCGCGCCCACCCAGACGCCCGCGGTGGGGCCCGTCATCGAGTGGTTGGTGATGAGCGCCTTCACCTTGGGGCGCGTCTTCGTCTGCACCGTCCCCGGGTACTGGAGGAAGCGGGACAGCTCGCGGGCCGCGTTGACGGTGAGGTACTGGTTGTCGGTGCCCAGCAGGTGCTCGGTGCGCAGGCCGAAGGAGTCCAGCGAGTCGATGATGGACGTGTCCTGCTGCACGGCCGCCACGAAGTCGTCGTTGTAGTGGCCGCGGAACAGGCCGACGAAGACGTTGTTGGTGGCGCTGCGCATGTACCAGGAGGCCAGGGCGGTGTTGTTGAAGCGGTCCAGCAGGCCCTTGAAGGTGCCCAGGTGCCGCGCGTTCTCGCTCGAGCTGTCGATGAGCGTCACGAACTCACTGAGCACCGCGCCGTGGTCGTCGTTGACGTCCCGGAAGTGGCTGTTGGCCACGAAGGCGGCCAGGGCCGGGCGGATGGCGCTGGCCAGCGCCGTGCCGTAGCTGCCCACGACGTCCGGGGCGTAGTACTGCACGTAGTACCCCGCGCGCAGGAACATGATGAGCTGGAGCGTCTGGCCGCTGTTGTTCCCCACATAGGCCTGCGCGCTGGGGGTGAGCGCGTTGGCGATGGTGACCATCTTGCTCTCGATGAACACCTGCCGGGCGAGCGTGCCCGAGACGCTGAACAGCGTGTTGATGCAGTCCGTCGGGGAGCCCTTCACCAACGTGACGAGCGCCGTGCCGGAAGCGGACCCGAAGGCCGCCGCGTCACACGCCAGCAGGGAGCGCTTCGGCGCGGGCGGGGTGAGCGCCTGACGCAGCTGCTCCGGGGAGACATCCGGCTGCCGTTCGTCGGGTTGGATGCGTTGGTGCGCATGCTCCAGTCCATGGACGCGCTGAGCAGGCTCGGCCGGGGGAGGACCTCCAGGGCGGGCGTCCGCTCCGGGTGCGAACAGGGTGAGACAACAGATGGCGAGGACGATGTGACAGCGACACCAATCTGTGATTGGACTGCGCATGGCTTCGTGCTCCTCGAGTGGGGGGCTTGCCGCACGGTGTCGTCCCTTCCGAGTGACACCGACGTGGGTTTCACGCGGTGTTCAAGGTATTCCTGAGCACGTGTGACGTTCTTGTGTCTTTCCCTTGTGGGGACGAATGGAAACCACCAAAACGCGTGAAACCTTGGAACACTGGCGGATGGGCTTCATGGGGCGGGTGGCGAATCCGCTGTTCGCGGAGGAGCTGTTCGACCGGGTGCCGGACATCGTCTTCTCGGTGAAGGACATCCGGGGGCGCTACGTGTGCATCAGCGAGGCGTGCGCGGAGCGCTGTGGCCTGAAGAGCAAGGCGGCGGCGGTGGGGCGCACGGCGCACGAGCTGTTCCCCCAGCACATGGCGGACCGGTACGTGCGACAGGACGAGAAGGTGTTCCGGACGGGGCGCGCGCTCGTGGACAACCTGGACCTGACGTTGTTCAACAGCCGCGAGCCGGGCTGGTGTCTGACGAGCAAGGTGCCGCTGTTCGACGCCACGGGCGAGGTGATGGGGCTGGCGTGTCTGTCCAAGGACGTGCACGAGCCGGGGCGCGCGGGGCTGGTGGACGAGCGCTTCGCGGGGACCATCGACTACATCCAGGCGAACTACGGGGAGCGGCTGCGCATCGACTCGCTGGCGCGGCGGGCGGGGATGTCCGCGGCGCAGTTCGAGCGGCGGATGCGGCGCATCTTCCAGATGTCGGCGGGGCAGTTCATCATGAAGACTCGCATCGACGCGGCGGCGGAGCGACTGGTGGAAGATGCGCAGCCCATCGCCGCCATCGCGCTGGCGGTGGGCTTCTGTGACCAGAGTGCGCTGTCGCGCCAGTTCAAACAGGTAACGGGGTTGAGCCCGCGACAGTACCGGCAGCTCGTCGTCGCCACGTCCGCGTCGGGAGCGCCACGAGGCAAGCGCTCCCGCTGAAGGGAGGGGGCCTTCCCCAAACCCTCGCGGATGTGGTGCGCTGGCGGGCACCGATGAAAGCGACCGCGTTCCCCGTGTCCACCGTCGCATTCCATGTCGTGGCGCTGGCGTTCTTCGGCGGCTGCGCGGCGTGGCTCGTCCAGGAGTCGCAGGCGCTCGGCGGGCGTCGGGGGATGATGGCCCTGGCGGTGGCCGTGGCCTCGGGAGGACAGGTGTTGTTGTCGCTCGTGGCGCTGGTGGCGCTGCTGCGGGCGCGGGCGCTCGTCGCGCTGGGCTCGCGGGCGCGGATGGGGACCTATCTCCAGATTCTCGCGGGGATGGGGCTGCTGGCGTTGCTCGGCGTGCACCTGGTGTATTCGGAGGCGCGGCCGGCGCTGGGGAGCTTCTGTCTGGGGTTGGCGGTGTGGCTGGGCGCCATCGGCCTGCACCTGGTGCCGGGATTGTTCCTCTCGGGTGAGGGCTTCATCGACCCCTTGGGGCGGCGCACGCGCTTCTCGGAGCTGGAGTGGTTCTCCTTCCAGAAGGGCGACGGCGAGCCGCCCCGGGTGTTGCTCCAGGCGGGACGGGGAGCGTCGCTGCGCCTGGAGGCGCGGCTCGCGCACGACGCAGTGGATGGCGTGCGAGGACGGCTGCTGCAGGTGGGGCTGTCTCCGCGCGCGCCCGGGCGCTGAGGCTCACTTCTTGGACGGTGGCGCGGGGAACATGGCGGGCGTGGTCCGCTCCTTCCACGGGTCTCCGCCCACGCCAAAGTCGACGAGGTGGAACGGGTTCTCTCCGCCCATGCGCACCAGGCCCAGGCCGGGGACGGCGGCGGACCACTCGGCGGTGATTCCTCCGGAGAAGGTGTACTCCAGCACCTCCAATGTCTTGCCGGCGACGGTCTCCGTCGTCTTCTGGAGGAACTTCCCTTCGCGTCTGGATTTGGTGTCGTTCTTGAATGGGTCGAGAATCTCGCGCGCCTTCTTCCCTGGCAGGGTCAATCGCATCTGGACGATGTTGACGGGGCCAAAGCGGCCCTCGGCCACCAGCAACTCAATGGCCACACGTCCGGCCGAGGGGACCTCCACCTCGAGCGTCATCCATCGCCCCGCTTTGTCGAGCTTGCGCCCCGGCGCTCCCACCTTGACCACGAATCGGGTGGACCCCTCTGGAGAGACAATTTCGTAGCGCGCCCAGCCGCCTTCCTTCTCCACGAGAGGCAAGCCTGGCAAGCCACCGACAAGTCCCTCTTGAGCGGCGGCGGGCAGTGCCACGAAAGCCATCAGCACGGCCCCCACCAGCCAGGATGCATTTATTGTCATAGTATTCCCCAATGCCCCGCTCCCGATTGGCTGTGAGCATTCTGTCGTTGTGGCTTGCCGCCTGCACCGAGGCTGATTCCCGACGTGAAGCGGACGTCCCCATGAAGCCCCTCGCCCAGGCTCCCGTGGCGCCGGTGGTTCCAGCTTCGCAAGCGGCGCGAGCCGAGGGTGACGACGCGGGCGTTGCTACCCCGGACGCGGGAGCGGGAATCGACCCGCGTCGACTCAAGGAGGCCCGGCCCCTGGTCCCCGCGCCACTGCTTTATGGGCAGTTCAAGCCGACGGTCGGAACCTGGGTGGAGTATGAGCTGCGGACCCGTCAGGGGACTTCCCGGGTGCGCATCGCGGTGGTCGGGGAGACGGTGAGGGATGATGGTCTGCCACTGTATCAACTGGAGCTGGACCACCAGACCACCCCACGGACCCTCGTCGTGGTCTGGGTTCAGGGCGGTGAGCGTCCATTCGTGGAGAAGCTCGCGGTGTCGGTGCCTCCTCATGCCCCCATCTCCATGCCGGTGGATTTGTACGCGGACTCACCTGAGCTGAGAGGGACCTTGGAGGCAGAGCAAGACACCGAGCTGCGCAAGGGCCCATTTGCTGGCAAGGCACGGCAACGCGGCTTCCGTCTGGAGACGGGGCACTCCGTGGTGGTGGTGAATGCTCCCCAGGTTCCCCTCTTTGGAGTGGAGTCGATTCGAGAGGCCGAGACCACCTGGTCGGCGCGGGGCGCGGGAACGGACGCCAGGCCCCTGTTGGACGCCGTTCCCATCGCCATCCCACGGCTGCCGGGCCAGTGAGGCGGCCGGAAGCTCAGCCGAGCGGATATCCGAGCACGACGTAGAAGCCGCACACGTACATCGTGAAGGCGGAGAAGATGTCGGGCGCGAAGGTCGTGATGCCGAGCCCTCCGACGAAGAGCGCCATCATCAACAGGGAGATTTCCGTCAGCGCCTGTCCGCGTGAGCGAGGTCGGCGCAGCCAGCGATAGGTGGACGTCATCCAGCCGTTCATGGTCGAGACTCCTGCGTGGCGGCGGTCCGTTCCAGGACCAGGGTGACAAGCGTCGTCGGCGACCCCTTCTTGCCGACGGGAGACAGGGAGAGCGACAGGCGCTGGCCCGGCTTCTGGTAGTCGAGCAATTCCACGCCATGGGACGAAGGGGGCGTCTGCTTGGAGGCATAGCCGAGTGCCTCCAACTGCTTCCGGTAGAAGCCCGCCACGACGTCCGGAGTGCCTTGGGCCACTTCGGTGATGGTGGTGCTCGCCTCGGTGGTGTCCGGATTGCGCTCGTCGACCCGAAGCATTGTCTGGGCACCTGGGGGGCGTGGCAGGAACTCCGGGGCCCGCGCCTGGAGATGGATGCCCTCGGGGGCTTCGACGATGGAGGGGAAGACCTGGGTGCGAGGCTCGGGGCCCGGGACGCCGACCGTGGTGACGGCGACGAGCGCACCGCGTTTCGCGTCGTAGTAGCTGATGGCTCCACCGCCCGCGCCATCCGCTTCGGTGGCGATGCGGTGGCCCCGCTTGCGGAACTCACGGGCATAGAACTCGAGCACGTCGCCCGCCGGGTCCGGCGTCTCGAAGTAGGCCATCTCCAGGGGGTTCCCGTTGGCCTCCATCCGCCCCATGGGGATGGCCCTGGCGCGCGGGTATGGGGGGAAGAGGCCATCGAACCGCGACGTCAGGGGCTTGGGATGCGCGGGCACGGTGATGAAGGGCCTGGGAGCTGGCGTGGACGGCGGGGCTTCGGGCGGAGCCTCGGGGGGCTCGCGGAGGGCGGCCGCCGTAACCACCAGCAGCAAGACGCTCCCGAGCCCGAGGATGCGGGTCCGCGCGCCCGTCCTGTCCGACAGCTCCCGCCTCATGGCGTGCCGCTCCTGGCGCGGCGGGCTCGCGCGCGAACGGCTACTCGCACGCGTCATCTCCGTAGGTGTGGTAGCCCTCGCCCTTGCTGGAGGACTGGGAGTATTCGGACTCCGGTGCCTCGGACTTCGCCGCGCCTTGGAAGAACTTGCCTCGGCAGTTGTAGGACCGCATCGGCCAGTTGTCATCGTACGAGCCGGTGCTGTCGAGCCCGCGCTTCTGCTGAATCTTCTCCGGCTCGCAGTTGCCGAAGCAGGCCTTCGTGTCGCTCATCCAATAGGCGGCTTGCAGGACGTCGCCCGGGACGGTGCGCGTGGGCCTGGAGGAGGAGGCGCCCCGCTGACGGGGTATCGGCGTCGGGAAATACCCGTTCGAATGGCGGCCCTTGACCTGGACGATGAGCACCGAGTCCTTGATGTAGTCGGACATCAAGGGGAAATCCAAACCCAGCACCGAGAGCACCTTGCCAATGGCATCCAGTGCGCCGTTCTCCGAGGCGAGGCCCGCGTAGACGATGCGCTTCACCCGGTCGTGGGTGATTTGCTGGACGCGGGCATAGGTATTGGAGGGATGGTCTCCATGTCCCCAGGCCCGCCACGTGTCATGGACCATGTAGAAGGTCTCCGTGAAGCGGAGGTCCAATCGGTCATCGTCGAGACTGGGGATGAAGAAGGCGATTTGCTGGGGGATGATTCCATTCTCGATGTGGACCGCCACCTCGGCCCGGACGGCTCCCTGGTTGGGGTCCAGGCCCATGGATTTGGCGACCCGTCCCGCCGTGGCGCCCAGGGCTCCCAGGACCTTGCCGACGATTTGCATCGCGCCACCGAGGCCTCCGCGCTCCTCCATCGACTCGTCGGAGAGAGGGGCCTCGGCGTCATGGACTTGAACCTGGAGGGTGAGCGGATTCTGGTGGCCCATTCCCGAGGGCAGCTCCCCTGTCTTGGTGGAACCGTCGAGGTCCTGGTAGCGCTCCTGTGCCTCGGAGGCGATGCGAGTCACATCGGGACGCACAGTGCGCTCGAAGGCCACATAGCGCGCCAGCTCCGCGGCCTTGAGCCGGACGTGTTGAAGCTCCCAGAAGTAGTTCGCCCAGAGCATCATGGCGACCAGCACGGGGGCCAGGATGGCGAACTCCGTGGTCGCCGCTCCCCGCTGGGCTCGAGGACTGCGTCGTCCGGGGCGTGTGCCGCCCGTTCGTCGGGTCATGACACCTCTGTCAGTAATTGAGCGCGTCATCGAACTCACGCCGGACGGTGTGCCATTCGCGAATCATGCCTTCCATGGCGGTCTCCTCCCAGTGGGTCTTCACGGGGGCGAGGCGTGCGGTCCAGAGCGGGTTGAAGAAGTTGGGCTCCTCTTTCCAGTCACCCGGGCGGTGGTAGATGGCGCGGCCCACGGAGAGGGCCATCATCCCTCCCGTCTTGCGGCGGAACTCCTGCGCGTTCCTGTTCTGCACCCCGCCCACCATGCCCCAGGTGATGTCGAGGTAGCCGCCGATGATGGCTTCGTTCTTGTCGTCCCGCTGGCCGGAGCCGGACTCCACCATGAAACCGCTGTTCTCACCGTCATAGCGGAGGTTCTTCAGGTGGAAGGGCTCCATCTCCTCACCCGTCCCGCCGCCCTTGGACGTCATGTTCTTGGACAGGATGCTGATGTTGCACGGGTAGCTGAAGTGGTACTGCCAGGGCTTCTTGAAGCTGGTGTCCGAGGTGAGGAAGGGAGTGATTCCCATCCAGTCGTGGTGGTCCCCCGTCTTGCGGGTGCCGTACTCCTGGTGGAAGCCTCCCTCGGCGTCCGCGGCGGCGCGGAACCTGGCGGTCAGGATGTCCTTCCAGCGGCCAAGGGCGCAGGGGCCGCGCATGCGGATGGTGATGTCATCGGCCGCGAAGAGCTGGTCCTTGCGATTGTCCTCGAAGTCCTCGTCGAAGCTCTTGATTTGACTGTCCGCGGTCTTGTTGAGCTGGAACTCCACGGCGGCGAGGCAGAGGTTGATCTTCCACCTTCGCCCGATGACGGGAATGTCCTTGCCCACGGCCGTCCACTCACGGCGCACGGAGTTGGCGAGGTTGCCCATGAGCAGCCGGTACTTGGCCATGTTCGGGTCGGACAGGTCGTTGTCGTTGAGCAGCTTGGCGCGCTTGGTGAGGCCCGTGGGGTCGGCGAGGCTGAAGCCCACGGAGCTGCTGTGGGGGCCGTCATCGACCGCGTGGAGGAAGTTCTTCAGGTTGGAGAAGTTGACGTTGTACTTGCCCAGGACGGAGCCGATTCCCGACCCCGCGGACATGACGGAGGCGGGTCTGGCCTTGGGGTCGGTCCCCCCGACGACGCCATCGCTGGAGGTGAGCAGGAGGTCCTTCAGGGTCCCCAACATCATGGCTTCCTGCGCGAGCCAGAGCGCCACGTTGAGCGCGGAGAGGATGGGGATGAGGACCTTCGCGACCATCTCCACCGCCTCTCTCCATATCTCCAGGGCTTGTTTGATGGCCGCGAAGATGGCGCTGACGGGGGGGATGTATTGTGCGTATCCCGCGAGGGTGCCGATGGTCTTGTCCAGGTACACGGCATGGCTCACGTACGACATGAAGGTGAGCATGGCCGAGTAGTGAACGATCATGGCCCGGTTGGTATAGGCCAGGAAGTTGTAGGCCCGGGCTTCCTTCACCGCGACGGAGTAGGCCTGCGCGTCCGCGGCGTCCTGGAGCTTTATCTTCTCGTAGACGCCGTGGCCGATGCTCACGGAGGCCATGATGCTGACGGCCAGCACCAGCATGACGACGGCACCGATGACCAGGGCCTGCCCTCGTTCATCCCTGCGCAGTCTTCTGAGGAGAGAGAACATGGTCACCCGTCGATGGCGCACGTGTTCGGGCCGTGCTCGTCGTTGTTGAAGAGGTTGGACTGCATGCGCATGGACCAGGTGGCGACCAGGGGCAGCACGTACTTGCGGTCGTTCCCCCCGAGCTGGGCCAGGGTGACGAGCTGCGGGTGGAACTTGCCCCCATTCCGGCCCCGGTTCTGGAGATAGGCGGTGGCCGTCTGCCCTCCGGCCCGCTGGTTCTCGAACTGGAGGCCCTTGAGCTCATCCAGGAACTCGCGCCCCAGATAGAAGCTGTGGAGCTGCCAGTTCGCGAAGGGGATTCGCAGCTCGTAGAAGTAGGTGAGCCGGATGGAGAGCAGATTCGCTTCGATGACGCGGTCGTCCCGGACGTCGTCGTAGTCGATTTCCAGCGTGTCCAGGTGCGAGCCGTACGTGCCGAAAAGCCCCGCGAGCTCTCCCGACTTCGGGTTGAGGACCTCGACCTGAAGCAGGGGGAGTCCGGCGCGGGCGTAGAAGGGCTCGGGTCTGCGCAGGCGTGCCGTATAGGCCTTGTGGAACTTCATGGCCCGGTCCAGCGTGTCGATGCGACTGGCCATGCCGCCGGAGCCACTCAGCGGTGGCAGGGTGGGCAGCAGGGCGGCGAGCGCCGCTTGCTCCATCAACTTGCAACCGCCGTGATTCACGATGCCAGCCCGCACCGCGCGGTAGGCGCCGTACTCGGTCATCAGTCTGGCGTTATGCACCATGCCGAGCTGGATGATGCCCAGCACCATGAACACCATCATCGGCACGATGAGGGCCGTCTCGACGGCGGCTTGTCCGGACTGTCCGGACGCGACTCCAGGTCTGTCTATCGAGCGCATGGCCCTCCTCGGGCACGACTTCACTGCACCCCCGGCCCACCCCACCCGCTGAACCCAGACTCTATGGAAGAACGCGCTACGAAGGAAACGTGTGGCTCCATTTGAAGTCGCAAGGATTCTGGAAATCCGCCAGTTCGTGGCTTTTGCAACACCGTGGCTATGACGTCAGGGTTTCCCGGTGGGTGTGCGGGGCATCCCCGGTCCGGCGAGACACCGGAGACACCGGGGCACCGGGTCCCTGGGGACCGATTGTCGGGTGGAGGAACGCGCGCGGGGCCCGAAAGGGTGGCGCGGGTGCGGGCTGTTAAGGTGAGGTGCGTTCCATGTTTCCGTCCCATCCCCGCCCGGAGAAGGTGGCCGAGGAGCTCGCCGTGTCGTCGGAGCTGTCCCAGGGAGCGTTGTCCTGGCAGGTCCTGGAGAGTCTTCCCCAGCTTGTCTGGATGACGCGGCCGGACGGGCAGCACGTCTATTTCAACCGGCGCTGGTACGAGTTCACCGGCCTGTCCCCCGAGCAGTCGCTCGGCGACGGCTGGCGGCGCATCTTCCATCCGGACGACATGGCGGAGGCGGACAGGCGCTGGGCACACTCCCTCCGCACGGGCGAGCCCTACGAGGTGGAGTTCCGCTGCCGGCGCCATGACGGGACGTGGCGGTGGATGCTCGGTCGCGCCAATCCGCTGCGGGACGCCGAAGGCCACATCCTCCAGTGGTTCGGCACCACGACGGACATCGAGGAGCCGAAGCGGGCCTCGGAGTCCATGCGCTTCCTCGCCGAGGCCGGCGCGCTCTTGTCCTCCTCCGCGCTGGATTTGGAGGGCACGCTGTCGTCGCTGGCGCGGCTCGTCGTCCCGAGGCTTGCGGACTGGTGCGCCGTGGAGTTGGTGGAGGAGGACGGCCGCTCACGCCAGGTGGCGGTGGCCCACGTGGACCCCAGTCGGGTGCGGCTGGCCGAGCAGGTCCGGGAGCGCTACCCGCCGCGCCCGGATGACCCCCACGGCGTGCTGGCCGTCATCCGCACCGGCGCGCCCGTGTTGCAGGAGGTCATCTCCGAAGAGACGCTGGTCTCCGGCTCCCGGAGCGCCGAGCACCTGGACTTCCTGCGGCAGCTCGGGCTGCGCTCGGCGGTGATTGTCCCGCTGAAGGCGCGCGGACGCATCCTCGGCGCGCTCACGCTGGTGACGGCGGAGTCCGGCCGGCGGCTGGGCCCGCAGGACCTGACGCTGGGCGAGCAGCTCGCGTCGCGCGCCGCGCTGTCCGTGGACACCGCGCGCCTGCACCGCGAGACGCAGGAGTCGCTGCGCCGCAGTCAGGAGGAGCGCCGCACCGCGGAGACGCTGCTGCGCATCGGCGTCTCGCTGTCCTCGGAGCTGGACGCGGCGGTGCTCGTCCAGCGCATCACCGACGAGACGGTGGCCCTCACCGGTGCGGGCTTCGGCGCCTTCTTCGAGAACCGGGTGGACGAGCGCGGTGAATCATACCTGCTCTACACGCTGTCCGGTGCGCCCAGGCAGGCCTTCGCCCACATGCCCATGCCGCGCAACACCGCCATCTTCGGCCCGACGTTCCGGGGCGAGGGGACGCGCCTCTACGACGACGTGACGCTCCAGCCCGACTACGGCAAGAGCGCGCCCTTTCACGGGATGCCGCCCGGCCACCTGCCGGTGCGCAGCTACCTCGCGGTGCCCGTGAAGGGCCGCTCCGGCGAGGTGCTCGGCGGCCTGTTCTTCGGACACGAGGAGCCCGGGCGCTTCCGGGAGGAGCACGCGCGACTGGTGGAGGGCGTGGCCTCGCAGGCCGCGGTGGCCCTGGACAACGCGCGCCTGTTTCGCGACGCGCGACGGGCCGAGGAGCGCTTCCGCTCGCTCGTCACCGCCACCGCCCAGGCGGTGTGGGTGACGCGCCCGGATGGCCTCATCGAGGAGGACAGCCCCTCCTGGCGCGCCTACACCGGGCAGACGTATGAGCAGTGGCGGGGACAGGGGTGGCTGGACGCCATCCACCCGGAGGACCGCGAGCCGGCCGCCCGCGCGTGGCAGGCGGCGGTGACGGACGTGCGCCCCTACGAGGTGGAGTACCGCCTGTGCCGTCCGGATGGTTCGTACTCGCCCACGCTGGCCCGCGCCGTGCCCGTGCTCAACGTCAGCGGCACGGTGCGCGAGTGGGTGGGCACCAACACGGACATGACGGCCCAGCGCCGCGTCGAGGAGGGGCTGCGCCGGTTGGACCGAGAGCAGGGGGCGCGACGGCTGGAGGCCCTGCGCGCGGAGGTCAGCGGCGCGCTTTCGCGCGAGGGCACCGTCGGCGAAATCCTCCAGAGCTGCGCGGAGGCGCTGGCCCGTCACCTGGGCGCGCAGGTGGCGCGGCTGTGGATGTACTCGCGGGACGCGGCGATGCTGGAGCTGGTGGGCAACGCGGGGCCGTCCGCCCCGCCTCCGGACCGCTGGGCCCGCGTGTCCCTGCATGGCCCGAGCCTGGTGGCGGAGGTGGCCCGCAAGCGGGAGCAGGTCTGGGTGGACCAGATGGAGCTGGATGCCCGCGTCCTGGACCGGGCCTGGGTGCGGGAGCAGGGTGTGCGCTCGTTCGCCGGCATTCCCTTGCTGGTGCGCGGTCAACTGGTGGGTGTCATGGGCCTCTACAGTCGCGACGTGCTGGGCGAGGACGCGATGGCGGCGCTGGCCACGGTGGCGGACGCGCTCGCCCAGGGCCTGGAGCGCCGCAGGGCGGAGGAGGCGCTCCGGCTGCGCGCGCGGGAGCTGGCCCACTCCAACGAGGAGCTCCAGCAGTTCGCCTACGTGGCCTCGCATGACCTGCAGGAGCCCTTGCGCATGGTGGCCAGCTACACGCAGCTGCTCGCCCGTCGCTACCAGGGCAAGCTGGACGCGGACGCGGACACCTTCATCCACTACGCGGTGGACGGCGTCACCCGCATGCAGCAGCTCATCCAGGACCTGCTGGCCTACTCACGGGTGGGGACGCAGGGGCGGGAGCCCAGGCCCGTGGACGCGAACCAGGCCCTGGCCCGCGCGAAGGCGAACCTCCGGGTGGCCCTGCAGGAGTCCGGCGCGGACTTCCGCGCGGGGCCGCTGCCCACGGTGCTCGCGGACGAGACGCAGCTGGCGCAGCTGTTCCAGAACCTCATCGGCAACGCGCTCAAGTTCCATGGTGATGCGCCCCCGCGCGTGGAGGTGACGGCGGAGGCGCGAGGCGCGGAGGTCCGCTTCTCCGTGCGGGATTGGGGCATTGGCATCGACGCGCAGGACTTCGAGCGCATCTTCGTCATCTTCCAGCGCCTGCACGGCAAGGAGGCCTTCGCGGGGACGGGCATCGGGCTGGCCATCTGCAAGAAAATCGTCGAGCGGCTGGGCGGACGCATCGGCGTCGAGTCGCGGCCGGGGGAGGGGAGCACGTTCTGGTTCACCCTGCCCTGGCCGGCGGCCGGAGCCACGGTGTCCGAGGCGTCGTCATGAGTGAGATTGGCTCGAACGAGCGCCCCCTGCGCCTCTTGCTGGTGGAGGACAACCCGGGTGACGCGCGGCTGCTCCAGGAGGAGCTGCGCGAGGTGGGCACCACGCGGTTCGAGGTGCTCCACGTCGAGCGACTGGCGGACGCGGTGCGCGTGGTGAGCACCGACCCCCAGGTGGACGCGGTGCTGTTGGACCTGTCGCTGCCGGACGGACACGGGCTGGGCAACATCCCGCCCCTGCTCCAGGCCGCGCCGTCCATCCCCCTCGTCGTGCTCACCGGCACCGACGACGAGCGGCTGGCGGTGCGCGCGGTCCACGAAGGCGCGCAGGACTATCTGGTGAAGGGCCAGGTGTCGGGCCCGCTGCTGGTGCGCGCGCTGCGGTATGCGATTGAGCGCAAGCGGGTGGAGGAGGGCCTCAAGCGCGAGGAGGCCGCGCGGCGCACGGCGGTGTTCCGCGAGCAGTTCCTCGGCATCCTCGGCCATGACCTGCGCAACCCGCTCCAGGCCATCTCCGGCAACGCGTCGTTGCTCTTGCGCCACGGCGGCCTGAGCGAGCCCCAGCGCAAGGCCATCAACCGCATCTCCATCTCCGCGGACCGCATGGCGCGGATGATCAACGACCTGCTGGACTTCACCCGCACGCGGCTGGGCTCGGGCTACGTGCTCGAGCGCGCGCGGATGAACCTGCACGAGGTGCTGCGCCAGGTGGTGGAGGAGCTGGAGGTGGCGCACCCCCGGCGTCGGTTCGAGTTGAGCCTGACGGGCAACGGCTGGGGGGACTGGGACGCGGACCGCATCGCCCAGGCGGCGTCGAACCTGGTGGGCAACGCCGTGCAGTACTCGCCCGAGGACACCTCCGTGCGGGTGATGGTGGCCGACGCGGAGAGCGGCGTGAGGGTGGAGGTCCACAACTGGGGCCTGCCCATTCCCACCGAGCGGCTGTCCTCCATCTTCGACCCCTTCGTGCGCGCCCAGGACATGCGCAGCGCCCAGCGCAACGGCCTGGGCCTGGGGCTCTACATCACCCACGAAATCGTGCGCGCCCACGGAGGCCTGCTGGGCGTCTCCTCCTCCTCCGAGGAGGGCACGTGTTTCTGGCTCAGCCTGCCGCGCCAGTACGTCGCCTCGGGTCTGGGCGGTTGAGCGACGACGCACGGCGCCTGCCTGCCCGTGGTGAAAGCAGGCGAGCCGCGAGGGAGGAAGCGAGCGCGTGTCGCGGCGCGCGGAGGGAGGACCCACCTTTGGCGGGTGCATTCAACCCGGCCGTCGTCTCCAGGCGGCCCCACTCCTGGAGGTCCGGCGATGGTGATGCTCGGTGCAGCCCTCTTTGGTACCCTCTTCTTCCTCGTGGCCCTCTTCGCCGTCATCCTGCTCGGCGCCGCGGGCAACAAGTGGGAGAAGGACATTCGCGCGGTGACGGAGCGTGAGCGCGCCAACGGCCTGCTCGGTGACGTCACCTTGAAGGACCCCGACATCGCGCGGGGGCCCCACATCCACGCGCACGCCTGAGACACGCGGGCTTCAGCGGGGCCGCGGGCTGTAGTAGCGACGCAGCCAGCGGCTCAGCCCGTCCAGGCCGGGGAAGAGCACGCGCTCGGTGACGTTGGCCTGGTCCAGCTTGTCGCGCACCTCCCACTTCAGGGCCGCGGGGATGATGAGCTTGCGCACGCCCTGCTTCTGCTTCTCCAGGAAGGTGTCCAGGCGCAGGTCCGGCCCGTTCATCACCGAGAAGAGGGCGAACTGGTTGACGATGCGCGCGTCCAGCGACGGCGGCTCGAAGAAGAGCACGAAGGGGTGCTGGGTCAGCCGGTCCAGCTCCGCCATGGAGCCGGCCGCCGCCGCCAGCATGTCCCCGGTGAAGACGTCCGCTCCCTCCTTGCGCAGCTGCGCCTTGAGGGGGCGGGGGAGCAGGCGGTTCGTCTCCCGGTAGTCCACGCACCACACCACGCCGTCCGCGCCGGCCAGTTCGCTGTCCTCGGTGAGGAAGTGCAGCGCGACGTAGGGGCTGAACGTCCAGTCGAGCATCCGCGTGGGCAGGCCGTGGTGCTGGGCCAGGGCCAGCCAATCCCAGACGGAGTCCAGGGGCTCGCGAGGCGTGCCCCGCGCGTACTTGCGAAAGGCGCGCAGGAGGTCGCGCTCCTGGCGGATGAACATGCCCTGGCGGTTGAGCGCGGTGGACAGGTCATGCTCGACATGGGGCATGCCCCGGAAGACGAAGTTGGAGCGGTGACGGCCGAGCGCCTCGTTCCAGGAGTCGGAGAACAGGGAGTCCTGGAGCTCCAGCCACGTGGTGACGCGATGCTCTTTCATGACGAGGGCGGGCACAGTGCCCTCGGGCCCGCTGTCCGCGAAGATGGGGCTTGCCGGGCGGGGACGGAAGCGGGCGTCAGGCCACGCGTTGGTCGCGGGGCGCCACGGTGGCCGGAGGCGGGCCCGGCTGGGTGAGGCGGTGCAGGATTCGCGACAGCTCACCCGGGGCGAAGGGCTTGCGCAGCAGGCACACCGCTCCCTCGAAGCTGGGCAGCTCCAGGTCGAGCCCCGTCGTCAGCACGATGGGCAACTCCACCAGCGAGCGCTGCGCGTGCAGCATCCGGATGAGGTCCTGGCCCTCGATGTCGGGCAGCAGCCAGTCCAGCACCAGCACGTCCACGCGAGGCTCGGAGAAGAAGGCCTTCAGCGCGGTGAAGCCGTTCTCGCAAGCGAGGACCCGGTAGCCCTCCAGCTCCATGGCCTCGGCCATTGCGTCTCTGAGGAGGCCATCATCCTCGGCCAGGACGACCACGGGGCGATAAGGCATGCGCAAGGCTCGCGAAGACCGGAGGAGAAGGGCTCAAGCGGCGCGCGGGTCCGGACTCCCACCGCCACCGTGGGGCAAGAACCCCGGAGGCGGTGCGACTCGTCCCGGCCTCCACGCGAAGGTGGAGGGCCGGCACGTCGGCTGCTCTTCGAACCGGGCTAGGGCCTGCCCGTGTCCGCTGGCTGGTTGAAGGCGTACTGGTCCGCGCCCGGCGCGGCGTCCTGCTGGAACATGGGGCACTTGGCGCAGGTGAAGCTGTCCCAGTCCTCACGGACCGCCATGTCGATGCAGCCGCCGTAGAAGCGGCAGTGCACGTTGCGGTGGTCCTCGACGGAAAAGGACTCCGCGCGCATGGGCAGGCGGAACTCTGTGGGACGCGGTTGTGGACAGGACATGTTGTCTCTCTTGCCCCCCTCGTGGGTGCGTTGAATCGTCTACCGGCTGTTGCGACGCGTCATTCCCGGGGCGGACCCCGAGTCCCGCGCGATTCACGGCGAACCTCATAAAGGCCAGCAGCAGGGGTTGCCATCCACGCCGGCCGTCCGGCCGTGGGGCGGGGGACCGGGCTCGGGGCGCGTCCGAGGCGCGACGGGTGGTGGATCACACCCGACAAGCCCGCCGAGGGGGCCAGGCAGGGGGCGTCGACATGCGAACACTTCACCCGGTGCCGGCTTTCCCGGAAGATGCGAGGCGTGTCCGCCCCCCTTCGTCCCCTTCGTTCGGCTCCTGGCGCATCTCGTGGCGTGCTCGGCGCCCTGGCCCTGGCCTCGCTGCTCGTCCTGACGGCCTGTTCGGCCTTCTCCCGCGCCGTGAAGGAGGGCGACTCGGCCAGCCAGCAGCAGAAGTGGGCGGAGGCGGAGGCGGCCTACCTGCGCGCGCTCGCCGCGGACCCGGAGGCGTCCGAAATCACGGTGAAGCTGCGCGAGGTGCGCCGCGCGTGGAGCCAGGTGGTGCTGGAGGAGGCCCGGGGCGTACACGACGCCGGGGACCTGGATGGCGCCATGAAGCGGCTGGTGCGCGCGCTGGAATTGGACGCGGAGAACACGGCCGCGCGAGAGCTTCTGGGGGTGACGCTGGATGAGCGCGTCGCGGCGGGCCTGGAGGCGCTGAAGGCGGACAAGCTCCAGGAGGCGCGCGCGGAGCTGGACGCGGTGCTGTCGGTGGCGCCGGACCACGCGGGCGCGAAGAAGGGCGTGGACCTGGTGCAGGTGGCGTGGGCGAAGCGCTGGTTCAACACCGGAGACGGCCTGGAGAAGGCCGGCAAGCTGGGCAACGCGCTGGTGGCCTACGTGCGCGCGGACCAGGAGCGCGTGGGCGCGACGGCCGCGCGGGAGCGGGCGGAGGCGGTGCGGCAG
Organism: Myxococcus llanfairpwllgwyngyllgogerychwyrndrobwllllantysiliogogogochensis; assembly: GCF_006636215.1. Classification (GTDB taxonomy): domain Bacteria; phylum Myxococcota; class Myxococcia; order Myxococcales; family Myxococcaceae; genus Myxococcus; species Myxococcus llanfairpwllgwyngyllgogerychwyrndrobwllllantysiliogogogochensis. The sequence goes on from NZ_VIFM01000046.1 coordinate 42,490, forward strand.
AAGCTGCGCGACGAGGTCGCCTTCCTCGTCGTCGCGACGCCGGTGGAGGACAACGCCGGAGCGCCGGACGTGGCGCAGCGACTGGCGGCCGGCAGGCTCGCGGCCATGCTCCCCACCCAGCTCCCCCTGCGCGTGGTGACGGAGGCCCCCGAGGGCCGCGAGGGCGTGAAGCTGGACCTGTCCCTGGAGCGGGTGCTGCCCCTCAAGGCGGTGGAGGACTCGCAGCGCTCGCACCGCTACCTCGCCGGCAAGACGTCCGTGCCCAACCCCCGCCGCGCCGGCTTCGAGACGAAGCTGCTCCAGTCCGAGCGCGCCCAGGAGGAGGTGGACCGCAAGCAGGCCGCCGCCCTGCGCGAGTACCTGCGCATGCAGACGGAGATGAACCTGCTGCGCGCGGGCGCCGAGCGCTGCCGTGAGCGCGAGCGCCGCGAGTGCCTGGAGGCGCTGCAGGAGTGTGGCGAGGCCGCGCGCGAGGCGGAGAAGCCCGGCACGCTGCCCGGCGAGTGCAGCCCCGCGCGCTGCGCCAGCGGCCTGTGCGCGAAGGAGGAGCAGCTGCTGACGCTGATGGTGGTGGCGGTGAAGGACAAGGAGACGAAGCTGGAGGCGGCCCTGGACAAGTCGGAGTCGCAGCGCATCGAGGTGCAGCGCCACCGCGATACGACGTTCCGCGAGCCCGTCACCGTGGAGGAGCCCATGTTCTCCGACTTCGTCTACGACGTGCAGCTGCACCGCCTCACCGTGACGGCCTCCGTCACCGCGGTGATGCGCGATTTGCTCAAGGCCCAGGTCCCCGCGCCCCACACCGACGACTTCGCGGTGACGCACGAGGATATGGCGCACAAGGGCTACGACAGGTACGGCGTGCTGGCGGACCCGGTGCAACTGCGCAACGAGCTGGAGCTGCGCGTGGAGGTGGGGGACAAGGCCGTCTCCGACCTGGCTCGCCGCGTGAAGGAGCGCTTCGACGCGTACCGTGGCAAGCGCGTGGAAGATGCCCGCCGCGGCATGGTGCGCCCCGGCGCCGAGGATGTGGTGGAGACCGCCGTGCGAGCCCTGCTGCTCACCGCGGACGCGCCCCCGCCGGATGTCCTCCAGCCCCTGGCCCGCGCCCGCGGCCTCAACCGCCCCGAGACGCTCCTGGGCCTGTAGTCCGGCCTGACCCGCGACACTTTACAACGGGGGTGTCCTCTTCCTGGACACCTCCGCCGCGGCGTTCCAAACATTTGAAATCAAAGGAGTTTTGTTTCGGAATGTTACGGGATTTTACAGCCGGGGCGTGAAACGTGGAGTCAGCGTGCTCCGGGTATCTCCAGTGTTTCCGTGAAAAGCGTGAGGGAAATCCACTAGTTGCGGGCTTGGCATGGCGGCTGCTTCGTCGCCGGTCCCCGAGCTGTGGGAGCTCTGGCAGTACCCCCTCTGCAAGAAGGATGTTCATGTCCCAGTCCAAGTTGATCGGTGCCCTCGCGGGCCTGGCGCTGCTGGCCGGTTGTGGTGGCGGCGAAGGTTCCACCCCCGCCCCCGAGGCCGTTGGCCAGGGGATGTCGTGGGAGCAGTTCCTCTCGGTCGTCTACCAGGAGCCGGACACCGGCATCTTCATCGCGGATGGCGACACGACGTTCGCCAACGAGAAGCTGCTGCGCGAGTTCTACGAGAACAACGTTCGTAACGGGCAGCTCATCGTCCATACGGCCGGCGGCGCGGATGCCGCGTGGAACGCGACGCAGAAGAAGAACATCACCTACTGCGTGAGCACGACGTTCGGCTCCAACTACAACGCGGCCGTGCAGGCGATGGCGAACGCGGCGGCGGCGTGGGAAGCGGCGGCCAACGTCGACTTCGTCTACGTCAGCGCGCAGGACGCCAGCTGCACCGCGAGCAACCAGAACGTGGTGTTCGACGTGCGTCCGGTGAACTCGGGTGGCCAGTACCTGGCGCGCGCGTTCTTCCCGAACGACACCCGCGCCAACCGCAACGTGCTCATCGACAACACGGGCTTTGGCAACACGTCGCCCTGGACGCTGACGGGCATCATCCGTCACGAGCTGGGCCACACGCTGGGCTTCCGCCACGAGCACACCCGCCCCGAGTCGGGCACGTGCTTCGAGGACAACAACTGGCGCGCGCTGACGACGTACGACTCCGCGTCCGTCATGCACTATCCCCAGTGCAACGGCTCGCAGTCGGGTGACCTGGTCCTGACGGCCAAGGACATCCAGGGCGCCGTGGCGCTCTACGGCGCGCCGGGTGGCACGGACCCCGAGCCGCCGGGTCCGGGCACGGGCACGCCGACGACGGAGACCCGCTCGGGCTCCGTGGCGACGGGCAGCAACACCAGCTACGGCCCCTTCAACGTGGTGGCCGGCACCAGCTTCAGCGTGGCGATGACGGGCACGGGCGACCCGGACCTGTACGTGCGCTTTGGCGCGGTCCCCACCACGACGACGTATGACTGCCGTCCCTACCTGAGCGGCGCGTCGGAGTCCTGCAACGTGACGGTGCCCGCGGGCGTGACGACGGCGTACATCATGGTGCGTGGCTATGCGACGGGCACGTTCAACCTGACCATCAACTACACCAAGCCCGCGGCGGGCGGCACGCCGGCCACGGACAGCAAGACGGGCAGCGTCGCGGCGAACACCAACGTGAACTTCCCCGCGTACAGCGTGCTGGCCGGCTCCACCTTCCGCGTGGCGATGACGGGCACGGGCGACCCGGACCTCTACGTCCGCTTTGGCGCGGCGCCCACCACCGCCACGTACAACTGCCGTCCGTTCCAGACGGGCGCCACGGAGACGTGCGAGCTGACGGTGCCCGCGGGTCAGACGACGGCGTACGTCATGGTTCGCGGCTACACGGCGGCCACGTACAACCTGGCCATCAACTACACCAAGCCGTAGTCGCTTCCGGCTTCCGGTGTGGAACACGGGCGGTCTCCTTCGCGGGAGGCCGCCCGTTGTTTTCGTGGCGTGGCGCTTTCAGTCGATGAGGGGACTCAGGTCCGTGCGCACCGCGCGCTGCGAGTCCAGGCGTCGGCGCCGGGGGCCCGCGATGGCCAGCTGCCAGACAGCGCAGACGAGCCCCAGCGCGAGACAGCCGAGCCACAGCGCGGACGTGCCGGCGCGGCCGAGCACCCAGCCCCCGAGCGCGGGCGCGGCGCTGGATGCCAGGCCCCAGAGCATGTGGTACGCGCCCTGGTAGCTGCCGCGCAGTCCGGACGGGGCCAGGTCCGCGACGACGGAGGGCGCGACGGGGGCCTGGGCCATCTCCCCCAGCGTCCAGATGGCCACGGCCAGGGCCGCGAGCGCGACGTTGCCCGTCAGCGCGTGCAGGCCAAAGCCGATTCCGGTGAGGACCGCGGCCAGGGCCAGCGCCTGGGCGCGGCGCAGGCGGCGCAGCACCGGGTTCGTGAAGGGCTGGAGCGCGACGATGAGCAGGCCGTTGACGGACAGCACCGCGCCGAACTGCGCCTCAGTCAGCCCGCGCGAGCTCAGGTCCATCGGGAGCGACACCTGGCTCTGGTAGAAGATGAGCGCCACGCCGAAGTAGGGGACGGCGAAGGCGACGAAGCTCGGGTCCAGGAAGGGGGCCAGCAGGGAGCCCATGGCGCCCGGTGCCTGGGTGTCCGAGGTGGCCGGAGGCTTCACGGGGCGCGTCTCCGGCAGGAGCAGCCAGATGCAGCAGCCATAGGTGAAGGTGGTGATGGCGTCGACGATGAAGAGCGTCAGGTAGCCGTAGCGGACCATCAGTCCGGCCATGGGCAGGGCGATGGCGAAGCCCACGTTGACGACCCAGTAGAGCAGGCCGAACGCGCGCTGACGGTCCTCGGGGGAGACGACGTCCGCCACGGCGGCGGACACGGCGGGACGGTAGACCTCTCCGCAGATGCCCAGGCAGAAGGCCGCCGCGGCGATGGCGGCGGGCTCGCGCGCGAAGCCGAGGAAGAGCATGCCCACCGAGCCCAGCCACAGTCCGCCAGCCAGGGTGATGCGGCGGCCCACGCGGTCCGCGAGCATGCCGCCCAGGGGACTCGCGATGACCGCGCCCACGCCATAGAGCGACACGGTGAGCCCCGCGCGCTCCACGCTGAAGCCCCGCTCGCGCGTGAGGTACAGCGCGAGGAAGGGGACGACGAAGCTGCCCAGCCGGTTGACCAGCGTGCCCACCCACAGCACCCAGTACGTGCGAGGCAGTCCGCCGGCCATCTCGCGCAGCGCCCGGCGCAGCGCGCCCGTCATGAGCGCCCTCCCTTTGTTGCCGCGAGGAGATGCGAGGGGCACCGGAGGACGAATCGAGAAGCCATGGCCGCGCGCGAGCATGCGCCAGCGTGTCTCGCGCTCCAAGCCATCCCTGCATAGGGCGCCAGAGTCAGGAGAGACGAAGTCTTGCTTTGGGTTCCGAGCATTTGCGCCGGAATGACGAAGAGCCCGGGCCGCGCCTGATAACGCGTCCGGGGCCTGGGGACTCCGACGCCGCGTGGGGTGCGGACCCACGCGCACCGTGCAGGACTTGCATCATGGGCGCTGGGGGAAGCCAGCAGGTGTTGCACGCCCTGCAAGTGCTGCACGGTGGGCGCGCCGTCAGGGATTGCCGGGGATGTAGCCGAGGGGCGGTTGGAGCTCTGTCCAGCCGATGCCCGGTGACGTGGTGGAGGTGATGAAGTGGCTGTTGTCGTCGTGCCACAGGCTCAGGGGTGTCGCCATGAAGCCCGAGGCCACCGGGGAGAGGTAGCCCTCGAGCGCATCCACCTCCGTGCCTCCCGTGGGCACGTCGAGCGACCAGCCGAGGGGGGCGGGACAGGCGTCACTCGGTTCTCCGGTGACGGAGGTGTCGGGGATGAGGGTGGTGAGGAAGTGCTTCTGCCCGGTGGTGTCCACCCGGGCGCAGCGATAGAGGCCGTCGAGCTGCAGCTTCGCGCGCAGGGCCTGGGGAATCGTCTTGCTGAGCAGGGAGCCCTCCAGGCGGACCGGCACGTAGTTGGCGGGCACGCCGAGCCTCGCCGTATTGATTCCCACCAGGTTGGGATGCTGGGGGAGTGGCTGCGGGGCGTTGTAGGCGGTGGTCGTGACGGCCCGCCCGGGGTCCCCGTCCTGTTGGAACCGGTACAGGCCCGTGTCGAGGAAGCGTGAGAAGGTGAAGAGCCGCGCGCCGCGCTCCTCCAACTGCTCCACCGTGTAGTCCTCGCAATACTTTGGGACGAAGTCGCGGTCGAAGGGAGTCAAGGTCTGGCTGTGAGGGTCGAAGCAGGTGCCCGCGAACGGGAAGCTGGCCCAACGCCGCTTGCTCAGACACAGCGCCGCGTAGCGCGGCAGGATGACACCGTTGGTGGGATTCGCGTGTATGGCCCGGCAGGCGGGAGTGGGGTTGGACCCTGTCGTGTCCAGGGAGCAATCCGCCCACGCGGCTTCGAAGTAGTAGCCCTGGTACGCGCTGCCCGAGAGCGAGGTGACGACGTGCGCGGCGGCCGTCAAGGGCACGTACTTCGTGTCGTGGAACGCGATGGGCGTGCCATCCACGGTGTTGCTGTGGCCCACGCCGCAGTAGTCGGCCGTGGCCATCCGCAGACACGTCTGATGAAAACTCAGGGCTTCCTGGAGGTTGCCCGCGAGCGAGTTCCCCGCCGTGGTGAGGCCGCTGAGCACCTGGCCTGTCAGGGTTTGCGCCGCGGAGGTCCAGGGCGGGTAGCCCCAGTCGACGCACTTGGCGATGACGCCACCGTCTTCGAACTCGCAGCCCGAGACGTGCTTGGGCACGCAGGCGAAGGTGAAGGCGCTCGTGGAAGGGAGCAGACGCCAGGACCCGCTCTGGGCATCCTGGGTCCAGCTCAGCGGGACGGCCAGCGCGACGTTGTTGGCCGGGCACAGCGGCTGGGGCTGGGTGAGCGCGGTGGACCACGTCACCTGATACTCCCAGGTGGTCCCCATCACCGGCGGTGGCGGGTTCGGCTGGCCGGCGTACCGACACGTCTCGTAGATGCTGGCGTGCGGCGCCACCGAGACAATCTTGAACTTCCGTTGAGGGGCGCCCACCGAGAGGAACTCATGGCCCACGTAGTCCATCGGGCCGCACTGGCCGGTGCCGATGGGGAACTTGTTGCCGCGCAGGCCTCCCTTGCTCAGCGCCGTGCCGATGCAGGAAGGACGTGACGACGAGGAGGTGAAGCTCACGTTGACGTGGCCTTCATCGAAGATGCCCGTGCCGTGGAACTTCGTCCCCTGACCGCTCTGCGCGGGCGGCTCGTCCGCCAACACCGCGGTGGCATACAGGCCACCGGACAAACACATCCATGCCCCCAGGCAGGGGCCTCTCATCCATCGCATCGTGGGTTGCTCCTGTGAGTGGCTCGAAGTGCTCTGCCGCTGACGTAAAGCAGGAAGCCTGCCAACGGCCCCAGGCTCAATGGACGGCGGGAGGTGACGCACAGACACGCAGCCCGATGAAGGGGATGCGGAAGCGAGGCTCGCCGTCGCCGTGGTTGAGGCTGCGAGCGGTGAACATGTCCTGGTAGAAGCAGCCGCCGCCGTAGGTGGGCTGGTCGGGCGAGGACACCGAGCGCATCCACTCCCACACGTTGCCGGTGAAGTCCGCCAGGCCGAAGGGGCTGTCGGACGCGGGATGTGAGCCCACCTCGTCGGGACCGAAGGCCAGTGACTTGCGGCCGTAGGTGGCGTCGAAGTTGGCGTCGTCCGGCTCCAGCCGCTCGCCGTGAGGGTAGCTGCGCCCGTCCGCGCCCCGGGCGGCGCGCTCCCATTCGCGCTCGTCGCACAGGCGGGCCCCTGGCACCCGGCCGGTGTCGTTCAACCACGTGACGTAGGCCACGGCGTCCTCCCAGGAGATGCCGGACACGGGCAGGCGCAGCCAGTCCTGGTTCGCGCGGTGCTCGCGGTCCAGGTAGCGCAGCGGCTCGCCTTCGCGGGCGCGGTAGATGTGTCCCTTGCGCGCGAGCTGGAACTCCCACTGGCCCGGCTCCACTTCGACGAGCGAGATGTCACCGAAGTAGTTGCCTCCGTGGGGACGCCGCTCGGCGCGCTCGCGGGGCGGGAGGGTGCGCAGGAAGTCGAGGTACTCGCCGTGGGTGACCTCGGTGCGCCCCACGAGATAGCCCCCGGTGGTGAGCGCGTGCAGGGGCTGGGCGCGCATGGCGTTGCGGCGGATGACCTCGTCGTCGGGGCTGCCGTAGAGGAAGCGACCGGGGGGGACGTACACGAAGCCCTTGGGGACGGAGGCGGGCAGCACCAATCGGGTGGCGTGTGCTTCGCCGCGCTCCAGCAGCACCGGGTAGAGGACGGCGGGGCGGTCCGCTCTGACGAAGCTGAGGCGGTAGGAGCCTGGAGGCAGGGACGCGTCGCGCAGCGGAGTGGTGCCGAGCGTCACGGGGGCAGACCAGCTCAGCCGGCCCGCATCCTCGAGGGCGCGCTCGACGCGCACGCGGGCACCGGGGGGCTCGGTCTCCAGGTCCAGGCGCGCGGGGGCGTCCAGTCGTCGCTGGAAGTCGCGCGTGTCGTCGACGAGGGCCAGACGCTGGAGCAGCTCGCGATGCAGCGCGGGTCTGCGCAGCCGCTCGGCCAGGAGGATGCGCTCGAAGAGGACCTCCGCCAACAACTGGCGCCCGCCCGCGTGGCGCGGGTTCTTTTGAAGCGCGGCGTCGAGCGCGTTGCCGGCTTCACGGTAGGCGGTGTCGACCCGCTCGGCCGTCGCCAGGGCCCGGGCCCACGTGGCCTCTCCTTCCACCTTCTGGGCGGTGTCGAAGGCGGCGAAGGCCGCGCGGCGCTGGGCCTCCAGTCGCGTGTTCTCCTCTCGCGCCTGCTCCAGGGAGGTCCGCGCCTGGCTCACGGCCTGGGCGGTGTCGCGCTCGCGCGCGCGTGATGTCTGGAGTTGGAGCCCGCCGTACACGGCGACCGTGAAGAGAGGAAGGGAGAGGACCGCGGCGATGCGTCCCAGCCGCTTTCGTGTCGCCACGCGGCGCGAGGCATGGAGGAAGGCGCGCTCGTCCTCGCTCAGGGCGTCGAGCGGGAGACTCGCGGCTTCCATGAGCTGACGGCCGGACCACAGCAGCTCCACGGTGCGACCCAGGCGCCGCCACTCCGTGCACGCTCGCTCCAGGCGCTGGCGCAGGACGCGCAGTCCCTCGTCGCCCGCGAGCCAGCCGCGCAGCGTGTCCCAGCCCACCAGCAGGGCCTCGTGCGCCAGCTCGTAGGTGCCCGTCTCCGCGTCCTCGCTCACCGCCTCGCGCGCCACCACGAGCCGGCCTCGCACCAGGGCTTCCAGCGCCGCGCGGGCCGGGCCGACCTCCGAGCCTGGCGCGCCCACCAGCTCCTCGCGAGTGCGCTGGGCGCGAGTCCCCTCCGCTGTCACCAACCGTGAGAGGAGGTGTCGCGCCGCGCCGCGCTCCACCGGCGCCAGGGTCGCCAGCACGCCATCGGCATGTCGCGCGAGCGCCCCTCCGACTCCGCCGAGGGCTTCGAGCGCCATGGCGGGAATCACCCGGCGCTCCCGGTCCCTGTGCTCCCAGAGCTGCGCGAGCGCGAACTGGAGCAGAGGCAGTCCTCCCTCGCCCGCACCGGCGGACACCAGGGTCTCCACGAGCGCGGGTGACTCGAAGGTGAAGCCGTGGGCCCGAGCGGGAGCGACGACCGCCTCCGTCAGTCCCGCTTCGGTAGGGCGCTGGAGGAGGTACAGTCCCCCGGTGTCGAGCGCCTCGCGCAGGCCCGGCAGCGAGGCCAGTCGCGCGAGGAAGTCACCTCGTGCGGTGGCGAGCACGCGCAGCCGGGGGCCGCCTTCCACCAACGACTCCAGCGCGAGCGCGAAGCGCTGGGCATCCTCGGGCGGCGCGAGCGTGAGGAGCTCTTCCAGTTGGTCGATGTGGAGGAGCACGGCCCGAGTCCCCGCGCCCGTGCGCATGCGGCGTCCCAGGGCTTCGGGTGCGGCGTGCAGCTCGCCCAGGAGCGACGCTTCGCTCTCGCCGAGGAGAGGTGCCAGCGTCGCCGCGAGTGCCCCCAGGGGATGGCGTCCGGGCACCAGCTCGCACGTGGTCCACGCGCCGGGGCCCAGCGCGCCCTGGGCGACTCGGGGCAGGACGCCCGCGCGGCACAGCGACGACTTGCCGACACCGGAGTCTCCAGCCACGAGGACGAAGGGCTGCGAGCGCAGCCGGTCCACCAGCGCGCGAATCTCCGAGCCACGGCCGGAGAACGTGGCGCGGTCCTCCGCTCCGAAGGCGTGCAGTCCGGGGTAGGGGCGCTCGTTCGAGGGCGCGGGCTCACCGGTGCCTTCTCGCAGCGCCTCCAGGGCCTCGCGCAGCACATCGGCGGAGGCGAAGCGCGCGGCGGGCTCCAGGGACAAGCAACGGTCGATGATGGCGGCGAAGGCCGGGTCCACCTGGGGCAGCACCCGCGTCAGCACTGGACGCTCGCCCCGGAGCACGGCCTCGCGCAGCTCCGGCGCGGAGTCTCCCCGGTAGGGCCTCGTGCCGGTGCACAGCTCGTACAGCATGACTCCGAAGGAGTAGACGTCACTGTGAAGGGTCGCGGGCTGGCCCCGCCAGATTTCCGGCGCCATGTAGCCGGGCGTGCCCACCAGGCCCGTCACGAACGCGGGGATGGGCGAGGGTGTCGAGGGCGGGGGACTCGCGGGAGGTGACACCGTGAGGGTTCGCGAGAGCTCCTGCTCGCTGGAAGGTGCCACGTCGAGCCGCGCGAGGGAGAGCTGGGTGCGTGCCGGTTCGGACGGGCCGCCCGCCGCGTCGATGAGCTTGGCCACGCCGAAGTCCAGCAGCTTGACGTCGCCCTCCACGGTCTTCATGACGTTGGCGGGCTTGAGGTCGCGGTGGACGACGTCCCGGCGATGCGCCGCCGCCAGTCCTCGTGCGAGGCCGATGCCCAGCGTGAGGGCCTGCATCCAGTGCTGGGGGAGCGGCAGCCGGTCGAGGCTCTCGCCTCGCACGAACTCCGAAATCAGATACGGACGGCGCAGCACCTCGCCCACGCGGTAGATGCCCACGACGTTGGGGTGCTGCACGCGCGCGATGGCGCGGGCCTCGTTCCAGAAGCGCTCGCGTTGTCCCTCCTGTGGCGCCATGCCGGCGATGAACTTCACCGCCACCAGTCTGTCCAACCGCAGGTCCCGCGCGAGGAAGACCTCGCCCATCGCTCCCCGGCCCAGGGGCTCCAGCAGGTGGTACTCCTCGAAGTCGATAGGAGGCTGCCACGCAGCGGGGGCCTGGGTACTCATCCGGGAGGCTCCCGGTGGCGCGAGGCCGCGAGCCCGAATTGTTTGTATTTGAGTGCGAAGGTGCGCAGCGGCATTCCGATGAGTCGCGCCGCGCGCGCCTGGACGCCCGAGGTCTCCTCCAGTGCTTCCATCATGCGCTGGCGCTCCAGAGCACGAAGCTCATCGGAGAGGCGCTGGCGTCGCGAGGAGCTGGGGGACGACGCGGGCTCGAGGCGAGGAGCGGCTGGTTCGGCGGATGAGGAGGAGGCTCCGGCGGAAGAGGCTTTGGCGGAAGAGGCTTTGGCGGAAGAGGAGGAGGCTTCGGCGGAGGACGAGGAGGCTTCGGCGGAGGACGAGGAGGCTTCGGCGGAGGACGAGGAGGCTTCGGAGATGGGCGTGCCCTGGCCTTGGAGTGACTCGGGCAGACACGAGGGTTCGACGATGGGACCGTGCGCGGTGGCCGCGGTGAACTCCATGGCGTTCTTCAGCTCGCGCACGTTGCCGGGCCAGCGGTGGCCGCGCAGCAGTCCCATGGCGGCGGCGGACAGCTCCAGTGAGGGACGGCCCAGGCGGGTGCAGGCCTCGGCGAGGAAGGTGTTCGCGAGCAGGGGCAGCTCGCGAGGACGTTCCCGGAGCGGAGGCAGAAGTGCCACTGCGGTGGACAGTCGGAAGTAGAGGTCCTCGCGGAAGCGGCCGGCCTTCACCTCCTCGGAGAGGCGCCGGTGGGTGGCCGCGACGATGCGCACGTCGACGGGGCGCTCGCGCGAGTCGCCCACGCGGGTGATGACCTTCTGGTCCAGCGCGCGGAGCAGCTTGGCCTGCACCGGGAGGGAGAGCTCCGCGACTTCGTCGAGGAAGAGGGTGCCGCCACCGGCCTGTTCGAACAGACCCGCGCGTGCCGTAGCAGCTCCGGTGAACGCGCCCTTCTCGTGTCCGAACAGCGTGCTCTCCGCGAGGGACTCCTGGAGCGTCGCGCAGTTGAAGGCGACGAAGGGCCTGTCCGCGCGAGGGGACCAGTGGTGGATGGCCCAGGCGGCGTTCTCCTTGCCCGAGCCTGTCTCGCCCTGGATGAGCACGGTGAGGGGACTGGCCGCCAGCCGCCGCAGCAGCTCGAAGGTGCGCACCATGGCGGCGTCGGCCACCACCACGGCGCGCTCGCCCAGCTCCAACTGGTAGAGGCGGGGCCCGCTCAGGCTCAGGCCGCCCATGGGTGCGCTGAGCGCGGCGGCGCGCGCGGTGGAGACGAGGGCCTCCGAGTCCAGTCCATCCCGTGGCGCGGTCGCCACACCGGCGCGGACATCGGGCGCGAGGGGCAGAAGGGCTTCGAGGAGGTGTTGGACGAAGGGCTCCACTTCGTCGCGCAGCAGCTCCGGCAGCATGGCGACGAGGAGGTTCGGTCCTTCGCGCGCGAGCACGTCCATTCCGCGCAAGGCACCGCTCGCCGCGCGGAGCAGGTCCGGGGGCGCCACCGTGGAAGGTCCGAGCTCCAGCGCCACCACGCTGACGCTGCGTTCATAGTCGAGGACGCGCTCGAGTTCCTCGTCCAGCCGGTCGCGCAAGGCGTTGGCATCCAGCAGCGGGCGCGACGTCCGCGTCCCGCCGTGGAAGACGAGGACGACGTCGCCGAGTGTGACGACGTCGCCGGTGCGCAGCGGATGCGCGCCCTCTACCTTCACGCCGTTGACCTTGACGCCGTTGTGGCTGTCCTGGTCCGCGATACGCGCGGTCTCCGCGGTCACCGTCACCCGCGCATGGTGTCGGCTCACCGAGGCGTCCTGGACCCGCACGTCCGCGGTGGCGGCCCGGCCAATCAGGACCTCGCCCTCTTGGGGGAGTGGGCACAGGGAGGACGAGCTTCCCTCGATGACAAGTAAGTAGCGGCGGTCCGCTTCGTCACGCCCGTGTGTGGACTTGGACGAGCGTGCATCCAGGGTTTCTTGGGTGTCGGAGTTCGACATGTCTGGCCCGGAAGAGTCTCCCACATCAGACAGGGGCGCCGTCACCGCCGGATGGCAGCGACGGCGCATCCAAAGCCGGGCTGACGTGCTTCAGGGCTTGACGACAGGGTGGGTGGCCAGGGTTTGTGGACGCTTCTCCGGGGCGCACATGTCGTTGTCGGCGGGGCGCTGGCCGAAGAAGAGCTGGGTGCCTTCCACCTTCACCACGTCGTGGTCCTTGCCGCACTCGGTCAGCGGCTTGAATGACAAGCACGCGCCAGGGACGGGCTGCTCCACGCCCACCGTCCACGCGCCCGTGCCGCAGCCCGACTGGGTGAAGACGTCCGCCAAGGGCTGCAGGTGCGCGGTGAGGTAGCGCTCGCCGAAGGTGAAGGTGCCCTCGGTCGCGCCCGACACCTTCTCCGAATCCTGTCCCAGGCTGTAGGGGCCGACGACGCGCGCGGTGAACAGCTTCGTCTGGCAACCCGCGTCGCCGAAGAAGTCCAGGCGGAGCGTCCAGTCGGACTCGGTGAGCTGGAAGTGGCGCTGGAGGTAGTTGTTCGAGCCGTCGCCGTTGGGGACGGCTTCACACGTGGCGCTGTCCCAGGTGCCGGCGAGGTCCTGGGGGCGGACGTGGGACTTCGCTCCTCCGCACGCGGCGGCGCAGAGGGTGATGAGGGCAATGGCGAGGATGCGCATGGCGAGACTCCGTGGGTGGCTCGGGAGACCGCGACGTGCGGCCTGTTCCGGTGACGCCATGAATGCGCCAGGAGGCGGCCTGCGGAAACGCTGGAGGTTGCAGGGAGGGGCTGCGAGATTGCAGGGCACCATGCTGGACTGGAACGACCTGCGGTACTTCCTGGCGGTGTCGCGAGAGGGGACACTCGCGGGCGCGGCGCGGGCGCTGAAGGTGGATGCGACGACGGTGGGGCGCAGGCTCGCTGTGTTGGAGGAGACGCTGGGGGCGCGGTTGTTCGAGCGGACTCCGGGGCGGCTCGTCCCGACGGCGGCGGCGCGAGGCATCCAGGGGCCCGCGGAGGAGATGGAGGGGGCGATGCTCGCGGTGGAGCGTCGAGCGGGAGGGGAGGACGCGCGGCTGGAGGGCGTGGTGCGGGTGACGACGACGGAGGCGTTCGCGGTGAACACGTTGTTGCCGCGCTTCGCGCCGTTCCGGGAGCGGCATCCGGGCATCGAGGTGCGGTTTCTCACGGACTACGGCGCACTGGATTTGACCCGGCGCGAGGCGGACGTGGCGGTGCGGCTGACGCGGCCGAGCGAGGCCTCGCTGGTGGCGCGCAAGGTGGGGGACATCGCGATTTCGCTCTATGCGTCGGAGGCGTATGTCGCGCGCCGGGGGTTGGCGGACCCGGCCACGGGGTTCGCGGGGCATGACGTGATTGGGTACACGGGGGCGGCGGCGAAGTGGCCGGAGGCGCGGTGGCTGGAGTCGGTGGGGTCATCCGCGAGGGTAGGGGTGCGGTGCAACTCGTTGCTGTCGGTGATGGCGGCGACGGGTGGGGGATTGGGGTTGGGGT
>NZ_VIFM01000470.1 GCF_006636215.1 Myxococcus llanfairpwllgwyngyllgogerychwyrndrobwllllantysiliogogogochensis
GGGTGGAATGGCCTCCGGCGGCACGGTGGCCAGCGGCACCTCCCGCGTCTGCGAGGGCGGGCGCATCACGGGAGCAACGGCGGGCGGCGGCGTGGGAGGAGGACGGTTGAAGGCCTCCGGCTCCACCTCCACCGAGGGCGACGTGTCCGGATTCAGCCGGCTCGCCCGGGCGCGGGCCTCTTCCTCCAGGGCCTCCAGCGGGAAGGCGGGCCGCGTGGCCTCGTCCATGGGAATGCCCGGACGCGTCTCGCCGTCATTCACCGGCCCGCCGGCCTCGCGGCTGCGCGGCGTGGGGTGGAAGGAGAGCGCCTCCACCGGGCCATCCAACCGGATGGTCTTCGCGGGGAGGATGGCCCCCGCCGGCAGCGTCGCGCGGGGCGCGGTGCCACCGTCGTCCTGCTCCTGCGCCGCGGCCCGTGGCTCGGGGACACCTCCGCGTGGCACGTCCTTGAGGCTGGCCAACAGGCGCCGCTCGGACTGGAAGTCCGCCGTGAAGAGCTCCCGCATGAAGCGGCTGACGCTCTCCGGGCCCGCGCTGGCGTCAATCTCCATCAGGCACGTCTGCAGCCGGCCACGGAACTCCTCCGCCGTCTGGAAGCGCTGCGTGGGGTCCACCTCCAGCGCCTTGGCCACCAACGCCGTCACCGAGCGCGGCGTGAGCGGCTCCACGTCGTCCAGGGGGGCGACCTTGGGGTTGGCCACCACGGACATCAGCTCGCCGGGGTGGATGCCGTCGAAGGGGTTCTTGCCGGCGATGAGCTCGTAGAGCGTGAGGCCCACCGCGTACAAGTCACTCCGGCGGTCCACCGGCTGGTGCCGCGCCTGCTCCGGGGACATGTAGAGGAACTTGCCCAGGATGATGCTCGGGTTCGTCTTCGCCGCGGACAGCCGGCTCTTGGCGAGCCCGAAGTCGACGACCTTCACCTCCCCCTCGTAGGAGATGAGGATGTTCTGCGGAGAGATGTCCCGGTGGACCAGCTTCAGGTCCTCGCCGTCGTCATCCTTCTTGCGGTGCGCATAGGCGAGCGCGTCCAGCACCCGGCCCATGATGTAGAGGATGAAGGTGAGCGGCAGCGGCACCTGCCTGTCCCGCACCCGGGCGGCCACCTTGCGCAGGTCCTTGCCGTCCACGTACTCGAGGGCCATGTAGGCCTCGCCCTCGTGCAGCCCCATGTCCAGCACCTGGGCGATGGAGCCATGGCTCAGCCGGACCAGGGTGCGCGCCTCGCCCACGAAGCGCTCGACGAAGTCGCTGTCCTCCGCGAGCTGCGGGAGGATTTTCTTGATGACGCACAGCTTCTCGAAGCCCTGCGCGCCCTCCAAGCGGGCGAGATAGATCTCACCCATGCCGCCCGTCGCCAGATGGGACAGGAGGGTGTACCGGCCAAAGGGCTGGGGCCGGAACGGACGCAGCCGGGCGGAAGGGTTATGGGCGTTCATGGAGGCGGGGGTCCACCACTCGGACCCCATTGAACCCCGTCCAGGGCCACGGCATCAACCCGTCAACCTGCCGCGAGGGGTTTTCACCGCAGTCCCGGGTTGGTGAGCGTGCCGACATCCTCGTCGAGCACCTCGAAGACGGCCACCTTCTCCCGGGGTGCGCGCACCATCCGCTCCCCCAGGGGCATCACGTCGAAGCGGGCCCCCACGGAGGCCAGCATCTTGCCGGTCATCAGCACCTGGCCGGGGTTGCCCGTGGCGGCCAGCCATCCGGCCACGGCCATGCCCTCGCCCACCGCCGTGTAGTCCGAGCGCACCTCGTTGCCGATCATCCCCACCAGCGCGCGCGTGGTGTGCAGGGCCAGCCGCAGCTCACAGCGCTCGTCCAGGGGACGGCGGCTCATGGCCCGCTCCCAGTCCGCGCGCAGGGACAGGGCGGCGCGCACGGCCCGCACGGAGTCCTCGCCCTTCACGTAGGGCACGCCGAACAGCGCCCGCATGGAGTCGCCCTGGAAGCCCTCCACCGTGGCTTCGAAGCTGAACACGATGCCGGTGGCTCGCGAGTGGAATTCGTTGAGCAACTGGGTGGCCTTGGCCGCGCCGATGCGCGGAGCCAGCGCGCCAAAGCCCACCAGCTCCACGTGCAGCACGGTGAGGGTGCGCTCCTCCAGCCCCGGCAGCCGTCCCCCCTGACGCAGGGCCTCCGACGCGCGGCGCTCCGCGATATCCGGTGGGTGGAAGCGCTCCAGCATCCGGCGCATCCGCTCCAGCGTGGCGCCGCCCTCCTTCGGGGAGAACTTCTGCACGCCCGTGGCCACCAGGTGCGCCACCGCCGAGCACGCATCCAGCATCGGCTCCAGCCCATCCCCCTTCGCGGAGGTGTTGACGTAGAGCACGCCCGCGTACGGGGGCTCGGCGCCAATGGGGATGCACAGCACGCTGTCCACGCCGTAGAGGATGACGCTCTCGCGGGCGGCGAAGCGGCGGTCGTCGCGCACGTCACCCACGGCGAGCGCGCGGCCCTGCTTCAGCGCCTCGTCGACGATGGCGTCGGACACGGGCACCTCGCCCTTGGCCAGCTTGCCCCGGTGACGCACCGCCGCCGGCACCAGCGCGCCCGTGGGGTGCTTGAGCAGCACGACGGCCGTCGTGGCGTCCGTGCGCTCCAGCAGCCGGTCCATCGTCATGTCCAGGAAGGTGGACAGCGTGGTGGCGGTGGAGAGCGCCTCCGCGGTGCGGAACATCAGCACCAGCGTCTCCTGGCCCACGCGGGGACTGGCGGGCGCAATCGGCGTGGACGCGCTGCTGAAGTCCTCGAAGGGCATGGGCCCCACGTTGTCCAACAGGCGCAGCACGTCCGCGTCCCGCACGCTCTTGGCCAGCAGCACGGAGGGCCCCACGTCCTGCCCATGGCCGAAGCGCACGACGCCGCCCGCGCCCAGGTCCACCATCTCCGTGGCCGCGTTCTCCACCGTGTTGGGCTGGCGGACCGCGAGCGTGTTCTCGCCCAGCGCGACGGTGTCCCCGGGGGACAGTTGTCGTGAGCCCTGCAAGGGCGCGCCGTTGACGCGACTGCCGTTACGGCTGCCCAGGTCCTCGATGCGGAGGATGTCCGCCTCGACGTACAGGCGCGCGTGCCGGCGCGAAACGAGGTCGCCACCCAGGACGATATCGTTCTCGTCCGCGCGGCCGAGGCTCGTCACGCCCTCGGGCAAATCGTAGGACGTATCGAAGTAGCCGGGCCCGTTGATGATGATCTGCCACATCGAATGCCCGACATTACACGACTCTCCCGTCTCATGAGAGAAGGAGACACCGCTTCGAGAGGGGGGACAGGAGTGACCCGGACTGCCGGCGCAAGTGCTTCGCGCCGCGTCAAGACTGACAGTGCTCCGGGCGACTCGCAAGTGCCCGCCAGGGTGAGTCCTCAGCGCGGCCGGTGGATGAAGACGGACTGTCCGTGGCGCACCGCGGTGAAGGCCGTCAGCGCTCTTTGGGCGGGGCCTTGGAGCACCGCGCCATCCAGCGCGAAGCGGGAGCCGTGACAGGGACACTCCATGACGCCCTCGGCCGGGAGCCAGTCCACGGCGCAGTCTCCGTGCGTGCAGATGCGCCACAGCGCCACGAAGCAGCCGGGCCGCGTGTGCACGAGCACCACGTCCAGGAGCGCTTCGGGCACGCGCACCTCGGCGTGGCCTCCTGGTGATTGCAACGCCGGGTGGTCCGCGAGCCGCACTTCCACCCAGCCCTCTTCGGCCGTGCCCGGCACCGGCGCCCCGGGACAGGCGGCGCCGTCGGGCGGGAGGTCCAGGACGATGGCCTCCCGCCACTC
>NZ_VIFM01000471.1 GCF_006636215.1 Myxococcus llanfairpwllgwyngyllgogerychwyrndrobwllllantysiliogogogochensis
GATTGCCAGAGGGAAATCGGCGCCTGTGTTTGTGCTATTCGGATTTGACAAGCGCATGGGGCGGACGTACTATTCATCTCGTCAACGGCGCTCTCGCCGATGACCCGACGGGGCGAATCCCGACGGAACTGCCGGGGCGAATCCCGGCACTGGACGAACCTATGACCACGCGCGCTGATGCCCTCCTGACCCTTGCCCGTTGTTCCCTCCTGCCGAAGTTCGCTTCCATGGCGGAGGAGATCCCGGCCATCGTCACAAAACGGGCAGTGAGCGCCAACCGAAACGAAGTCAGCTGCACCGTCCATGCAATCAAAGGAATCTTCCTCTGCTACGACGATGCGTTCAGAGGGAAGGTGTTGCCTCACTCCCTCTACATGGACCACAAGGGTCGATTGCTCCGTACGACTACGGTGCGGTCGACGCGCGCGGAGAGCGAGGTTGAGACGACGACACTCGACTACGTTTCCGATGATGCAATGAATGGGGCAGACAGGGACATGGTGATGCACCGATGCCTGTCTGCCGGGGAACTCGCGCAGACGCAGATTGGTCAGCCGAAGGTGAAGCCGGTTGCGGTCGCCGCAGCGTAGAGGAGATTTCCACAACGCCCCCTAGTATCGCCTAGGGGGCTATTCCGGATGCGCCGGGGGCGTCCTCGAGGACGTTCCTGGCGCGTCCGCATCCGGCATGCCCTCGCGCCCGCGCTCGTGCCCGGTGCAGCTCGCGCGGCACGTCGCCGGGGCTGACGCCGGCGCCGGAGGCTGGCAGGTCCTGCATCTCGCGGGAGTGACTGGCTCTCGGGGCGGGGTGGCGCCGGGGCCTGAAGGCCGGCACCGCCCTCTCCTCGCGCCCGCGCTCGTGCCCGGTGCAGCTCGCGCGGCACGTCGCCGGGGCTGACGCCGGCGCCGGAGGACCAGGTCCTCCGCGCGAAGCTCGAGCAGCCCGCGGAAGTGACTGGCGTCTCGGGGCGGGGTGGTGCCGGGGCCTGAAGGCCGGCACCGCCCTCCCCTCGCGCCCACGCGCTCGGCGTGGCTCGCGCGGCACGTCGCCGGGGCTGACGCCGGCGCCGGAGGACCAGGTCCTCCGCGCGAAGCTCGAAGCAGCCCGCGGAAGTGACTGGCGTCTCGGGTCGGGGTGGTGCCGGGGCCTGACGGCCGGCACCGCCCTCCCCTCGCGCCCGCGCTCGTGCCCGGCGGAGCTCGCGCGGCACGTCGCCGGGGCTGACGCCGGCGCCGAAGGCTGGCAGGTCCTGCAGCTCGCGGGAGTGACTGGCTCTCGGGGCGGGGTGGCGCCGGGGCCTGAAGGCCGGCACCGCCCTCCCCTCGCGCCCACGCGCTCGGCGTGGCTCGCGCGGCACGTCGCCGGGGCTGACGCCGGCGCCGGAGGACCAGGTCCTCTGCGCGAAGCTCGAGCAGCCCGCGGAAGTGACTGGCGTCTCGGGTCGGGGTGGTGCCGGGGCCTGATGGCCGGCACCGCCCTCCCCTCGCGCCCGCGCTCGTGCCCGGTGCAGCTCGCGCGGCACGTCGCCGGGGCTGACGCCGGCGCCGGAGGACCTGGTCCTCTGCGCGAAGCTCGAGCAGCCCGCGGAAGTGACTGGCGTCTCGGGTCGGGGTGGTGCCGGGGCCTGACGGCCGGCACCGCCCTCCCCTCGCGCACTGTTTGATGGGTGTGAATGTAGGTGCCCGGCTGCTCTATTGGACATCTGGTTGGGTGGACGTGTGGACACGTGGACGTCCACGCTAATAATTCCAAGTGCCACACTGCATGTCAGGGCGGGCTGGTAGCTCCATTTGTTGCTGGCGGTCGATGCAAGTGCCCGCTTGTGCGCCTTCATATCGTTGTGATTGTTCGGCCATTGCAATGGGCGTCAAACCGTCCGGCCACGTGGACGTGTGGATGCGTGGACATCCACGCTGTAGCCGGGCTGTGACGGCGAATGCCGCCATGGTTAGGCGGCTATCGTCATGGATTTTGGGTCGTCCAGTCACGTGGACGTGTGGACACGTGGATGTCCACGTGATGTTGAGTTGATGTGATGTGGTGGGTGGTAGGTGGAGTGAATAGTCTCTTGACGACGTGGGGAGGTTCGTGCGAAGGCCTGTGGGGCGGCGGTTGTTGGTGCGGATTGCTGAGAGGCGGTGTGTCGTGAAGGTTGTGACTGTGAGTACACAGAAGGGTGGCGCCGGGAAAACCACGTCAGCTGTTCATCTGGCGGTCGGGCTGAATAGGGCTGGGTATCGGGTTTTGGTTGTCGACCTTGACGCGCAGGCTCATGCCTCTAAGTGGTTGCTCCCGGCTATCCCTCGGGATGCGCTTGGTGCTGCCGGTGTTCTTGAGTCCGGCGAGCCTCCAGCTGAGGAAGATTTGCTGCCGGTGCCGAACCGTCCCGGCTTGTCGGTACTGCCCGCCAGCCTTGCGCTTCGAAAGTCGAACATCACCCTTAGAGAGAACCCTGGCGCGGATAGGGTTCTTTCGAGTGCGCTCGCGCCCATCGGCGGCTCGTTCGACTTCTGCATCATCGACACACCCCCAGCGGTCGAGTTGGTGACGTACAACGCTCTCGCAGCGGCAGACTATGTCTTGGTCCCTGTGACGAGTGCGTTCCTTGCCCTTGACGGTCTAGGCGAGCTGCAGAAGACCCTCGAACTCGTCAGAAGCCGGACCAATCCACGGCTGGAGGTTCTCGGGTACCTGCACTTGGCGGTGACCAAGGGCTATTCGAACTCCACCGAGGTTCGGGAGATTCTCCAGAAGAAGCAGGGGTCCAAGCTGCTGAAGTGCGAGATTAGGACCTCAAGCGTCCAGATGACGATCGCCGCGCACCGCCTCACCGCTTGGGACAAGGAGGCTGGTGATGAGCGTGGCCTCGAGGATTGGACTGCGGTTCAGGCGGAGATCCTCGGGCGAATGGGTGTGAAGGCAGCGGCAAAGCCTGCGACGGCAAAGAAGCAAGCGAGTCCGAAATCGAAGGCGGTGACTACCGCACGGAGCGTCAAGGGCACCGCCAAGGTGCCAGCGCGGAAGGCGAGGGCGACATGAGTGCGAAGCGCAAGAAAATGGGAGAAGCGGGGCTGAGGGCTGCAGGCGGCGACGTCCTGGACGAACTCTCTGGGGGGACGCCGGCGGCTGATGCCCCCCCGGCACGGCCAACTCTCGTCACGCGAGTGCCAGATGCCGCAGCGCAGCCCGCCCAGAAGGTGCCTCGTCCCAGGTCGGTGAGTGCGCCTCCTCCCTCAGAGGCCCCCGCGCCTGCTGGCGGTGCCCATGTCCGCTACGTGAGCACGAATTACCAGGTGACGCAGGAGCAGGCCGAAGCGCTGATGGATGAAGCATATGAGCGGAGGAAGCAGCGTGGTGGTGGGCGGCTAGATGCCTCGGAGGTTCTGCGCGAGATCGTCGACGAGTGGCGCACTGCTCGCGGCAAGTAGCACGGGATAGGGTTGCAGCAACGGCGGGCGTCCTCAACCGAGGGCGCCTTTCTCGTTTGGGCGGTCACAGGCGTGCGGTGTGGCCGAAGCCCGTCATGTTCTCTCCTACTGCCCGTTGAGCGGTGACGGGGGCGCGTCCGACGCAGGCCTCACCGTGAGGCATCAAAGGCCGAGCGAGGAGTGCCGGACGTTCACCGTCGGAGGCCGTGCAAGGGGTGTCCAATTCGAGGCCGCGTGGTGCCGCGGGCCTAGAAGCGTCCGCCTCGGGCGCGTTCGGCCGCGCCAGGGA
>NZ_VIFM01000472.1 GCF_006636215.1 Myxococcus llanfairpwllgwyngyllgogerychwyrndrobwllllantysiliogogogochensis
GCCCACCCACGCCCACCGTGAGGTTCCGGTGGAAAGCCTGCACCTCCATCCGGCCGTCCACGTCCACCCGGCCCCAGTTGAAAACCTCGGCCCCCATCGTCAGGCGGAAGTGGCGCTGCCCCAGTCGTCCCAGGCCCTCACCATCCCAGTTGAGAATCACCTCGCCGTGGGCCGAGTACCCGTCCGGAAACGGTGCGTCCGCCTGCGGCACAGCGTCCGGGCCTGCCACCTGGAAGCGCGCCAGTTCGTAGTCCGGGCCGAAGGCGCCCTGGCGGAAACCTCCGCGCTGGAGACGCCCCTCCAGGCGCGCGCGCATGTCCACCGTCGAGGACATGTACTCCGCGCCCAGCCCTGCCACCGCGCCCCACGCGCCGCCCTCGCCGGGACGCCCGCCCCAGCCCGCGTTCGCCTGCAACTCGAAGCCTCCCTCCTTGTTGCGGCGGCTCACGAGGACGGCTGTCCCATCCAGGTGGGCCAGCGTCATCGGCTCCGACGTCCCTCCGGCCTTGCCCCAGTCATGCGCCGCCGACAGCGACAGCATGTACTTCATGGGGTACGGCTGGCGGCCGAAGAGGATGTGCTGAATGTCCAATGCGACTTCTGCCCCCATCAGCCGCGCGCCCAGCACGTCCGAGGCGAAGGCCTCCACGTAGAAGGGCCTCAGCATGCCCGTCACCAGAGCCCCGGCTGGGTGGTAGTCGGGGTTGCCCCGGTTGTTGTAGCGGCGCACCAGGTGCCCAGACAGCAGCGTGTAGGACTCAAGGGCCCCCAGCCAAACGAAGTTCGGCGCGTCGCCTCCTATCGTCAGCGCCTGCACCACCTGGCCCCAGTCGGACAGCTCGTCCCAGTCCTCCTTCCGCACCAGACTGGCGCCCTCCTCTGCGCCCCACATCCGCAGTCGCACCGGCGCGCCCAGGTCGAGGTGGAGCATGCCCGGCTTGACGAGTTCCAACCGCGGCACCACCTGCAAGAAGCCTTCGTCCCTTCCGGCCCCTCGCCGCGGCAGCAACATCCACGTCGTGGTCTCCAGGCTCAGCCGGTTCGCCCAGCCAGAGCCCGAGCTGGACGAGGCCGGCTCCTCCTCGACCAGGGCGTCACCCTCGTCCATGGAGGGCTCGAGCAGTTCGTCCACCTCTGGCTCAAGGAGGACGGTGTCGTCCTCGACCTTCGCCAGGTCGTCTTCATAGGCAATCTCCTCCGCCCACCCCACTCCGGGTAACACCAACAGCAATACGACGGCCCAGCGCATGAACATCGACGTCTCCTGTGAAGGCCCCAGCAACGGGGCAATGGACAGAGGCTTCCCGTTCAGTCCGGCAGGGCGCCGGGCTGCGGGGTGAATGCAGTGCATTGCGGGAGTCGCCGGCAGGCCGGCCGAGCCAAGCGATAGGCAGACGTGTCACGTCACGGCGCCAGGAAGCCCGGCCCCGTCCCAACAGCAGACAGACGTGTCTCGCCACGGCACCAGGAAGGACTGGCTCCGTTCATGACTCCAAACGCGCGAATAGGGATGACCGAGGAAGAGTTCCTCAGCGGGCGTCAGGCATGCAGCCCGACGAAACGCAGACAGCTCCTCGGCGCAGGACGACCGTCAGCACGCGCCTCACGTGGCGGTGCGGGGAAGTCTCTGCGCGGTGCGAGAGCCCAGCGCCTACTTCGAAGCGGATTCATGAAGGTGGATCAGGAGCGTCGCCGTCCAGGCGCTCCTCGCGGCCACCCAGGAAGCGCGCAGTCGCGCGCACACGCTCCAGCACAGTGGGGAACACATCGCCCTCCAGGGCACGCCAGAATGGACTAGACCAATAGGTATAGTCCATTGGACCCCAGATTAACAGTCCGCACAAGCCCCGAACGCCGGAAACCCATGAGAGGGCTTACCCACAGCCCTTGCCGGGTTATGGGAAGGTGACGCTGCCCAGCGTGACGGTGCGGCGCTGATCCGCATCCCAAAGCTTGAGCGTGAAGTGCCCTTTAGGGGACTCGGATGCAGCCTCAGCCTCTACCACTACGCGCTGGGTCGTCGAATCCGAGGCCACAGGGCCTGACTGCCATACTTGAAGCACCTTCAGCTCCTCGTTGGCCTTGCTCCTGAGCGCAGCCCCCACTGCACTCCACGGTTGAGCATCCCCTACGTATCTGAGGGTGACCTCAACAGCCACCCTGCGCGCTGTGCGGTAAGTATAGACAAAAATCACGTCTGCTGCCCCTCCTGGGGCCTGGGTCACACCCTCGGTCAGGTTGCGAAAATCAACGCCTCGTCCGCTGAGGACTGCTGTCGAGATGAGCCCCGTCAAGCCATCAGGAGCACTTCGCTCCGCGCGCAGGCGCTCATTCTCCTCTCTGCACTTCTCAGCTTCGATGCGCGCCTGACGGACTTCCTCCTGGTATGTCTCGACGGTCCTCTTGCGTCGATAGACTTCGACATGCGCCTCCGACCGTGCGGGGTGCGCGACCAGGACAAACGTCGCACTTGCCGGGGCCGCTCCATCCTGAAAGCGCACCGTTAGCTTAAGCCGTTCTCCCGCCGAGAGCTTCTCTGACGGGATCAGGCGCAAGGTTGTGAGTCCAGCGTCCACCATTGCAAAGCGCTCGCGTCCCTCAAGTGTCAGCCCCTCTCGACTCACCTCCGAATCAAAGAGGAACATCGTCGAGAGTCCTGGGCTCACCGCTACTTCAGCCGCCGGCTGATCATCATCCGAGACCAGCTCGATTCGGCGAACGCTCAGGCCCACAGTAGATGAGGGCGACTGCGCCAGCGCCGCCCCCTCTCCTACGAGGAGGAGGAAAAGCAGCACGGCCGACACTGAATAATGCACGCGACGTTTCTCCTGGACCAAGCCAGCATCGACACCGCTGGCGGCTCACGGGCGTCTGCCAAACGGCGACACCTCACTCAAACTCACTCACGGCCTTGACGTAAACGCCAGAGTACACGCGCGCCTTGCCGGTATCCCCTCCTCCGTCCTTTATCGACAGTCCGCGGTTGCGAGAGGAATCCAACACCTCCAGGCACACGGGGAAGCTTCCTTTGCTCGTGCGCGCCCGAGTCAGTCGGACATAGACGCGGTCGGCCACAGTGAGTCGCCCAGACAGAGTGGATTGGCCCGCATCCAGCAGGATGATTTGTGCAGTCCCATCCTTCACCGTTACGAATTTATCTTGCCCTCGGACGAAGCTGGCCACCTCCTCGTCCCCAATCTCAATGCCCAGCATCTCCATGCCCTTGGTGGCGCCTGCCGGGCACGGTTCAGGATCCGGAGCAGGGCGCACCTGTGGGCCTGAGCAGGCCAGCGCGCCGCAGAGGGCCGTCGTCGCAAGGGCATTGCTGACGCTCCTCGTGGCCTTCTTAGCAGGCACCGGCGGGGAGGTCGGGGAGTCACTCTTCGTCGTCGTCACGGTGGCAGTCACCTCGGGAAGCGTCGCGGGGGGAGCGACGGCCGCAGGTGTTGCCTCCGGCCCGGTGGGAGCTGCGGCCGGGGCAGCTTGAGGTTTCTTTGTATATGGCGCTACTTCTTGGCCGGGGTCGGCCTGCGGCTTCGGTGAGGCCGTCCGCTGTGAGAAGTACGCCCCAGACGCGAGGGCCATGGCCAGCAGCCCCACGCCCAGTACCCGCCCCTTCCGGAGTCGCGCGAGGAACGAGCGCCGCCCCACCTCATCAGTGGGGGCCTCAGGCGACGCAACCGG
>NZ_VIFM01000473.1 GCF_006636215.1 Myxococcus llanfairpwllgwyngyllgogerychwyrndrobwllllantysiliogogogochensis
GATGGGGGCACGGTAGGGGGCAGTGAGGCAGAAGGGCCAGCATCCCGCACCGTGGAGGCCGCAAGAGGCGCGCTGGGCCTCTCCGCGTTCGGGGTGGGGCGCAGGGCCATGTAGCCCGCCAGCGAGGCCACGGAGAGCGCCAGGACGGCCACAGCCCCCGCTACGCGTCGCCCTCGGGACTGCTTCGACACAGGGACAAGGGCTTCCTCCTGGGGGACGTCGTTGTGGGGTGCCTCGGACGCAAGCGGAAGGTGTGGCCTGGGGACATGAAGCGGCACCGCCCACGCTTCGCCCTCTTCCGACAGCAACGCCTCCAACTCGCGCCGCATGACTTCGGCGGTGGGGGCGCGCTTCTCGGGCTGACGGTCAATGAAGTGCATCGCAGCCGCGCTCAGCGAGTCGGGCACTCGCGAGTTCACCGCATGCGGCGCGGGGGGCGGCCACTGGGCGCCCACCAGGGTGCGCGGCGCCTCGCTCTCGGGCTGGGGATTCGTCAGCACGTCATAGAGGCAGACGCCCAGCGCGTACACGTCGTCGGTCGCCTTGAATTCGTAGCGCGCGTCGTGCTCGTGCCCATGCTCGCGCAGGAAGCGCGCCGCCTCGGGGGAGCGGTAGCGCCGGGTGCCGGGGGGCAAGGGCGTGTCCGTCAGCTCAGGGGCAAGCGTGTAGTCCCCCACGCTGAAGTCCAGGACGAAGGGCTCCCCATCCGAAGCGCGCACGAGGATGTTCCCCAGCTTCAAGTCGCGGTGAAAGACGCCGCGCGAATGGAGGTGGGCCAAAGCCCCCGCGAGCTTGCCGAACACCCGGGCCACCTCATGCGCCGTGGGGTGCGTCTTCTCCACCCACTCCCCCAGCGTGTAGCCCTCCACGTAGTCGAGGACGACGTAGAGCCACCCCTGGGTGGGGTGCTGCCACCGTCCATGGGCGTGGACCTTCACGACGTTGGGATGCCCGCTCACTTGGGACAGGCAAATCATCTCGCGCAACAGGCGCGCGTCGGTCTGCTCAGCGTCTCCGCTGCTGGCCCGGTGCATGGCCATCTTGAGCGCAAAGCGATGGCCCTCCTTCTCCACGAGATAGACGGCGCCGAAGCTGCCCGCGCCCAGCGGCTTCATGACGCGCCAGCCGTCCACCGTCTGCCCAGGTTGCAGGTGCGCCGGGCTCAGCCCTATCAACATGGAAGGCGGTTTTAGAACGAGATGCGGGGAATGAGAAGGCGACGCCCACCGTCACTGTCGCGCAGCTCCAACCGGAGGACTGCCCCTTCGGGCCAACTGGGTGCCCTGGTCTCCACCACGACGAGGGCAGACTTCCCCGGTTCAACCCGAGGTTCCCGCATACGCACCGCAAGCACGTTGATGCGCTCACCGCTCGCGACCCCAGAAAGCCGGGCCTCTGCTGGTGTCCAGGGTTGTGAGCCGGTGTTGCGGACGCGGACGGCCAATGCTGCCCAGGACTCTGACCAATAGGCGAGGACCTCTTCGGTCGCCAACCCCATTGCCCCAGGCGTTGCCGCGAAATCGACGAGAGCACCTTGAACCCCTTTCACGTCTAGAAGGCCCGCAAAAATCATCCCAGCCGGACCGCTCGCCACGGTGCGAGCACGGAGCGCTTCCAACTCGGCATCCTTGGCCGAACACGCGGCGCGCACTTCGTCCAACTCGGCCTGAATCGCTTCTGCGGTGCGAGGTAGGCGCGACACCATCACCTGCGCGTCCACGTCGGAAGGGTGCGTGACAAGCGAGAACACGACACGGGCGGGGGCCGAGCCATCCGCAAACGGAACGGTCAGCTCCACGCCCCGTCCGGGCCCCAGGTCCATCGCGGGTTTGAGCAGGATGGAGCGTGCCGTGACCTCGAACAGCGCGAGTCGGCTCCCTGAGTCCCCGAGCGCCACAGCGGCACGGTCTATCGGGGAATCAAACTCCAACGCGGTGAGGTAGTCCGGGGCAACGTGCAGCTCCACGGGCTTGTCGGCGGTGGCCACCGTGAGCGACACCCGCCGCCGCTTCATCTCCCGCCCGCGTAGGGCATCCTGGGCCTGCGCCGTGGCCGAGAGCCCCATCAGGAACACGAGGGGCAGGGCAAGCCGGGCAAGGGACAAGAACACGCGCGGAAGACCTCCAAAGGGCATGGCGGAACCGTACCAGGAAGCACACGACTTCCAGCGGTTCTCTGTTTGTCCTAGCGCTGGGTGATTCGGCAACTTTCTGCCGCAAATGCGCTCCTGCGCCCCCCATAAAGGCCCCAGCGCGAGGCACGAAGACGCGGGGGATTCCTTCAGGAACCGCCTTCCGCCACGAACCGTTGCCCGTCGGGGGCCTCACGGTTTTCCAGGGAGTTTTCTCAGCGCGTACCACCTCCGAGCAAGGCGTGAAGGGACCTCGCTCCGGAAATCCGAACCGGGGGGGCATCCCTGAACCATCCCCAGAATCCGCACCATCTATCAGAGGCTGGGCACCATCAGCCGTGACCGGAAATGGCGTGGAAATGGTCGCGTGAGCCACTCGCAGAAACCGCACGCATTTACGGGGAGACAGCACACCGCCAATTGCGGCCAACGAAGGCCCAGCGGAGCCAGTCGCGGAAAGCGTCCCCATAAAGAGAGTTGAAGGAGAACAACGCATGCTTGAACAGGTTGAGCAGTACCGCCCCCACGTCATCGCCGCGCTCACCAACGCCGCTCCCCAAGGGCGCACCGTGAAGGAGCTGTGCGGCACGCTCGGAGCGGGAGAGCAGGCCGTCCGCCGTTGCCTCGCGGCGCTCGTGTTGACTGGCGAGGTGCGCGAGTCCGCGAGGTACACGCCGGGCGCTCGTGGCGCAGTGCCCCGGGCCTACAGCCTCAACCCGAGGGCTGAATGAACGCGCGCTGTCCCCAGCCCCGTCGCGGTCATGACGGAATGACTGACGGACAGTGGTCTCTCCTCTCCCTTCTCTCTCTTCTTCTTAGGAGTGAGATGACTCCGTCATTCCGTCATGAAGGGGGCACTTTCAGAGGAGAAACGGCCATGACGGAGCTGTGACGGGCCAAACACTCGTCCGTCATTCCGTCACGGCAGCGCCCAGCTTCACCGCCCGCTTCGGTCAGCCGCGAAGCCCTCCAGCGGCGCCGCGCCTGTGCAACGCCGCGCCGTGGCAGTGCCTCCAACCAACCCCTCACCCCCGCATCCCATGACCTGGACTCTCTGCATCACACCCTCGCGCTTCACCCCGGACCAACTCTCCGTCCTGGAGTTCTCGTCCATCGATGACCTCATGTCGGAGTTCTTCGAGGACGCCACGGACCCGATGCTTCGCGCGGAGAAGGACGGCCACGCGTTCATCCCCGCGCTGCCCTGCCCCCCTCGCGCTGATGGCCTCTACGAAGGCAAGGGCGGCGACCCCACGCCCACTCCATACAGGCGCAATGCGAACTTCTCGCACGTCACCCTGGCCGTCGTGGACTTCGACTGCGAAGAACAGCCCGCGCTGGATTCGTGGCTCGCGGGCCTGCGCCAGCGTGGCCTTTGGTTCGTTGCGTACCCGACCCACTCCTACGGGCAGCCCACCAAGCCCATCCGCTACCGCGTCGTCCTGCCGTTCAGTGAGCCCGTCGCTGTTGGCTCGCCCAGCAGATGGGCTGACAGCCTCTGGCCGCACCTCATGGACTCCCTGGGGCTCG
>NZ_VIFM01000474.1 GCF_006636215.1 Myxococcus llanfairpwllgwyngyllgogerychwyrndrobwllllantysiliogogogochensis
TCGCGCTGGCCTCGGGATTGCGCGAGCACGAGTTGGTCGCCCTTAACGTTGGGGACATCTTCGACGCGCGTAGCCGCGCACGTCGGCACGTGCCGCTGACTGTCTTCAAGGGCAGCCGCCGGCACCCAGGCCCCCAGGAAGTCGTCCTCTCGGACACGGTGCGCGCGAAGCTGGAGAAGCTGCTGAGCCTCAAGCGCTCGCAGGGGCACGACGTGGGTCCCCAGGCGCCGCTCTTCCTGAGCCGAAAGGGCCTGCGGCTGTCCACGCGGCAGGTGCGCCACGGCTTCGCGGTGTGGCAGCAACGCGCGGGCCTGGAGCGGCACCTGAACTTCCACGCCGTGCGCCACACCGCGTGCACCGGGGTGTACCGGCGCACGAAGGACATCCGCCTCACTCAGCGCTTCGCGCGCCAGCGCAGCATCGAGTCCACGGTCATCTACACGCACCCCTCGGACGACGAGCTGGTGCGCGTGACGCAGGACCTGCCCTGCTGATGGGGAATGCAGCCTCCGCGCTGAGCGCCCGCGAGAGCCCCTGGTTGGGCCAGGGTGCCGCGCGGAGGCGGTGAGGGGCGGACGTGCGCAACGCTCGCGCAGGCCACCCCTGGCGCAGCCGCAGCAGCCGCAGCCGGCGAAAGTGAACAGCGCGAGGCGTTCACTTACCGGGCGCAAATGAACAGGGGAGGGGTGTTCACTTTTTCGGAGCTGACCCTCTCGAAAAGGGCCCCAGGTACACGCCCCGGCGGCGCACCCCGCACGAAAGATCGCACCACCCCCCACCCTGGCGTCAGGGGTAGGCGGGGTGGGCGTGCTGGCGTCATCGGTAGGCATGGTTGCGCCCGGCCGGGGTAGGCGGTGAAGGTGACTGGGGAGGAGCTGGGCCGCGTGACGGGCGGCAGGTGGCGGCAACCTGCGGAAAGCGGCCATTGGCCTCGGCGCTTCGGCCCCTCACGAGGGCTCGTAAGCGCGCGAAACAGCGTGGGGGCAGTGACGCCGAATGGCCGCCTTTACCCATTTCCGGCCATTCGGCTCGGCTTTGGTAACGGCACACGCGCCCAGGTGCGCGCGGGGCGGAGGGCCGGGGCTTCGAGGGCGTCGTTGGGCGGCGTGGGGTTCACGAGGAAGACAAAGGCCTGCGGCCCGAAGCGCTGGGGGACACGCGCGCACGAAAGGGGCGCCACGCGGCGATAGGCGCGGTGCGCGGGGCTGAACCGGGGGGCGCGCGCCAGGTGGGCCACATGGCGGCCAGCGGAACAGGGCGTCCCGGGCCGGGGAAGTGAACGGCGCGCTGGCGTCCGGCCCGCTGGACGGAGTGTGCTTCCGGGCGCGAGTTCGGGCCGGAACTCGGACCGCGGCGCTCGAGGACCTGGTGGCTGTCCGCCCTAACCTCGCGAAACTACGAAGGCTGTGGCGCCAGGAGTGTGCATCTGCGCGCCAGGTGGAGCTCCCGGGGGAAAGTGACCAGGCGCGGCCAGGCGCGGCGAAAGTGAACGGCGAAACTGAACGCGAAAATGGCGCCGTTCACTTACCGGAGGGCGCTCTCAGTCGGGGTCGGCGGGGGGCGCGACGTCCGTGGGTGGACCCATGAGGGCGTCGTCCTTGGTGCTTCCCGGCGAGGCCGTGTCGAGGTCCTCGTCGCCGCTGCTCACTACCTCTGCGTCCACCTCGCCACGCACGGCGGGCGTCGTCTCGCGCGCCGCGCGTAGGGCCTGGGCGTGCCGGGCCTGGAGGCCCTCCAGCGAGAAGCTGGCGTGCAGCTCCTGGCGGGAGTCGGCGCCGCCTTGGACGAACTCCTTCAGGCGCACCATGGTGTTGAAGTCGGTGGGGTTGTCGACGCGCACGCGGCCCTCGGCGAGGGCCTCCTCGAAGCCGAGGAGGTAGCCGTCAATCATCTTCAGGGCGTCGTCCTTGGAGACGGCGATGGCGTTGGCGCGCAGCTCAATCAGCTTCTGGTCCGCCTTGGTGGCGATGCGGACTTTCGCCTCCTCGCGGCGGCGCAGGCAGTTGTGCTCCTTGGAGTAGGTGGCGACGAGGGAGGTGGCGACGCCGAAGCGCTCGGCCAACTCGCGGTACGAGGCGTAGTCCGTCATGGTGGAGCCGTCGGGGAGCGTCGTCACGTCGCCGAAGACGAGGGCGCGGTCCAGCTCCTGGCGCGGGAGCGCGGGCTCCTCGGACTTGCGAGGGCGGCCCGTCTTGCGCTGCGCGGGCGGCGGAGGGGGTAGCTCTTCGACAGGCGCGGGCTGCGCGGGCAGCGGAGGGGGTAGCTCTTCGACAGGCGCAGGCGGCGCGAGCTGCGCGGGCGGCGGAGGGGGTAGCGCTTCGGAAGGCGGCAGCGTCGCGCGTTGCGGGCCCGCGAGGAGGCGCTTGCGGCGGCCGAGACAGTCGTGGTGCTCGGCGTACCGGGCAATGGCGCTGTGCGCGACGCCGAAGCGCTGGGCCAACTCGCGGAAGGAGGGGAAGCGCCTCTTCACACGGCCTCGCGTGGTAGGCACCTCCTCGCCCTCGACGAGGAGTCGGTCCACTGTGTCGGGAGGAAACCGGGGGCCTTCGGCCTTGGTGGGGCGCCCCAGCTTCTTGAGGGTCTTCTTCTTCGCCATGGCCGTCCCTCAGCAGCCTCCGGAGGGCTGCGCTGCGACGTCCACCGCCTGGGTGCGCAGGCGCTGCATCAGCCGCGTGCGCTGGCGCTTCAGGCGCTGGTACGTCCTCTCGGTCTCGTCGGCGTCACCTTCGACGAGGCGGCTGACGTAGGTGCGCAGCTTCTCCCTCCGGACGACAGTGGCCATGAGGACCTCGACGTCGCTGTGCGGCAGGCTGGCCTTCGCCATTTGGACCAGCACCGCGTCCCTGCGCACGAAGCTGCGGCGGACGCTGGTCCGCCTGATGCTCTCCATCGGCGTGACAGGGCGGGTATCGGGCAGCCACGCCGCGAGCTGCTGGGGCGTGTACTTGTCGTGCTGCTCCGCGCGCTCCTTGCGCAGGTAGCGGAACACCTCGCGCGCCGTCTGCTGGCGCAGTCGGACTGCCGTCCAATCCCGCCAGCGGGGGAGGGGGAAGTTGCGCGCGACGGAGAGGAAGGTGGCGAGGACGAGCTGGTCCAGGTCCTCCTTGGGCACGCCGTTGCTGCGGAGGCGTTGGCGCAGGCGGCACAACATGGGGGCGTAGGAGGAGGCGAGGGCAGCCGTCCACGCGGGGCTGGGGGAGGCCTGCATTTCAGCCACCAGGGCCCGGGTGAGGGCTTCCCGCTCCGGGTACGTCTCCGCGCGCGCGTCAGCCATGGCGGCCAGCACCGATTCGAGCGTGGCGTGGCGCGCGAAGGCGGGCCGCCGCGTGCGCGCAGCCGCGAAGACGGCCTGGTGCCGAGGCGAGAGCGCCTCAACACGCAGCAGGCCGAGGAGGTGGCTGAAGAAGTCACTCACCGAGGACGGGCCTCCCACCACTCGCGCACCAGCTCGAGGAAGTCGTCCAACTGCATGGTGACGAGGGGCGTCTGCCCGTCGTCCTTGCACACGGCCAGCGGCCAGCGGCCCGGCGGGCACGTCTCCACCGCCTGGCGCATGGCCTCGCGGACGTTGGTGCGCTGGTGGGCCT
>NZ_VIFM01000475.1 GCF_006636215.1 Myxococcus llanfairpwllgwyngyllgogerychwyrndrobwllllantysiliogogogochensis
CTGCATGGGGCCTTTAGAGGTAACGGGGGACGCGCTGGCGGTAGCGCGCGTAGGCCTCGCCGAGGCGGGCGGAGAGGTAGCGCTCCTCCTGGAGCACCAGCCCGTGGAACAGCCCCCCCAGCACCGCGCACGCCCCGAGCGTCACCAGCGACGGAGCCCAGAGCGAGGCGCCCACGAGGTACAGGTAGGAGAAGACGTAGATGGGGTTGCGCGAGGAGCGGTGGAGTCCTCTCTCGTGCAGCACGGGCGGGGCCTCCCCCGCGTCCACGCCGATGCGGAACGTCGCGCCCATGCCGTATTGCGCCGCCAGCATGCCCACCAGCCCGAGCACGCCCAGCGCCCAGCCCACCTCCGGCGGAAGGGCCAGCAGGGGCCGGCCCCAGGGCAGCTCGGACCAGCGCGGCCAGAGCGCCGCCACCACCGAGCCCGCCCACACCAGCGAGGCGCCGCTGATGCGCCGCGTGAGGCGCGTGTGGGCGGAGTCGGCCCCGGTGCTCCGGTAGGCCAGCGGGCTGCGGCCGAAGCGCAGGCGGTAGACGAGGCTTGCGCCCAGGTGCCCCAGCAGCAGGTGCAGCGAGATGAAGCCCAGGTAGAGCGCGGGCGCGTCGCGAAGCCCCTTCATGGGTTTACCACCTCCGCCGGAAGTCCGAAGCCCGAGGAGGCCCAGCCCGCGAGCTGCTCGGTGAAGTCGCGCAGCTCGCCCCGGGTCCACAGTCCCTCGAACGTCGCCGTGTTGATGTTGAGCGTGTCGCCAAAGCCCAGGCCCGTCGCGCCCCAGGTGGCCGTGTGGCTGCGCAGGGAGTGGATGCGGAAGGGCGCGTCCACGAAGTGCTTGTCGAGCCGCCCCAGGTAGGTCGCCACCAGCGTGTTGGTGCGGGGCTCGGCCACCAGCCCGGGGCGCGCGTTGCGCCGCAGCACGGGCCCCGGGGCGAGCCGCGCCACCGCCATGCACTCCAGCGCCGTCGTCCAGTGCACGCCCTCGTCGAGCACGCGCCGCAGCGCCTCGCGCACCAGCACCGCCAGGGCGGGCGCGTCCTCCAGCCGGGCGCGGACCTCCCGCAGGGGAAACTCCAGCGGCACCGTCGAGCAGCCGTTGCCCAGCATCCGCCCCAGCCCCAGCATGGGCCGCAGGTCCACCGGCACCCGCAGGCGGATGAGCCCGTCCTTGGTGGGCTCGCGCAGCGCGACGCCCGCCAGCAGCGCGGCGAAGAAGACCTCCGAGGCCTGGACGTCCGTGCGCCCAGCCGGGAGTGTCAGGCGCGCCGTCGCCATCAACGAGCGGCCCGCGGTGTCTCCACTGCGGCGCAGGCCCAGGCCCCGCGGCGCGAGGAGCCGGCGGCGGGGGCTCGCGAGGCCCAGCACCCTGCCCGGCCCGCGCAGCGCCACGAGCAGCACCTTGCCATCCGTCAGCGTCGAGGGGCCCAGCGGGGGCGACTCCGACGCGCGCCCCGCGCAGTGCAGCCAGAGCCGCTCCAACAGGTGGGCGAGCGCCTTGGCGTCCCCAATCGCGTGGTGGAGCTGGATGGCGAGCAGCCACGGGCCCGGCGCGCCATCGGCCAGGGGGTGGAGGTGCAGCCGCAGCGGCACGTCCCTCGCGAGGTCCACCCGGGTGTTGATGACCCGAGTCACCGCCTCGGGCTCGTCCAGCGGCTCGGCGCCTTCCAGCAGGGCCGCGTCCACCGCCTCGTCCGTGCGCGGCGCGGGCACCCACGCACCGCGCGCGTCGTCCCAGGCCACGTTGAGCCGCTCGCTCTCGTGCACCAGGGCGCGCAAGGCCCCGCGCAGCCGCGCCACGTCGGGCCGCGCGTCGATGCGCAGCAGCACCGTGGCCCAGATGGTGGCCACCTCGCCGTCCAGCCGCGCGAGGAGCGTGTCTACGAAGTTCGCGCGCATCGCTCCACCCATCCGCTCCACAGGGCCCGGGCCGCCTCGCCGTCCACCCGCGCCCGCCCCACCGCCTCGCACGCCCGCTCCGGCGACGGCAGGTGCTGGAAGACGATGTCGTCGGGCGCGTCCAGGCGCGGGCGGAGGCCTGTCGGCAGGTAGCCCGCCGCGAGGAGCACGGGCGTGGCCTCGGCCACCCACTGGGGCTCGCCCATGGACAGGTGGACGAGGTCCACGCGCGCCCGCGAGGACGGGAGCGCTGTGGCCCCCTGCCCTTCCCCGGCGGGCCCCACCAGCTCCCGCCGTTCGAGCCGCAGGGACTCGTTCCAGTCGAGCGGGCGCGGCACGAGGCCCCCAGGGCGAGGGCGGCGCGCAAGCGGCGTCAGCTCCACCGTCCCCGGCAGGCCCGAGGCGGCGAGGATGGACGCGAGCCACTCCCCCCACGGCCCCGCGGGCAGGAAGCGCCGACGTGGAGGCAGCGGCGCGAGCACCGTCGTCATCGCCAGCGCCTGCATCGGCAGGCCCGAGCCCTCCACGCCCACCAGCCTCTCCCCTTCGGTGTAGTCGACGATGAGGCCCACCGGCACGGCCCGCATGAAGCGCGACGCGTAGCGCTGCGCCATGAGGTGCAGCGTGGACGTCTGCTGGTGCAGGAAGCCCACGCGCGCCTTGAGCTGCGCCAGGAGGTGGCTCCACAGCCGCTCGTGCTCGGAGCGGTCCATGGCGGTGCGCCGGATGGGCAGGGCCAGGGAGAGCCCCGAGTCCAGGGAGTCCCGCCCCGGCTTGCACCACAGCCCCGTGTGCCAGAGGAGCGTGCCCTGGGCATCGAACTCCCCCAGGCTGAGCAGCGCGCCGGCCCTCCAGAGCCGCGAGGCCCCTCCAGGCTCATGGAGGAAGCGGTAGGAGTAGCTCCCGGCGTAGCGCGCGTGGAGCAGCTCGCGCAGCGCGGGCTCATCGGGCTCCGCCAGCCAGCGGGTGTGCTCGCTGGGCTGGGCGGCGCGAAGGCCGTCAAAAGGGGAGGCGGCGCGTTCCCGGCACATGAAGTGTCAGCAATGCACCAACAGGGCCAGCCGGGAAGCCCCCCTCCTTCCGAGGAGATGGGCCCGGCCGCCGCCCAGCGCCCCCACCGGGTGTGCAGCCCGCTACACGGGGTGGAGTGCTCGGCTGCACAGGCGGCAAGCACCTGCCCGGCCGTGCATCCCCGGCGCCCTTGGTGGGGCCCGGCGTCACGCCCACTGCGTGGGGTGTGGAGACAGGCTTAAGGGTCTTGGCGTACGTGAAGGGGGCCCCCGGGGGGCGGGCGATTCTGGAGCACCTGGGCTTGCCCACGGCATGTGCGAGGTTGGCCCCAGCACGTGGGCCATCCCAGGCCGTGTGGTGTTGAGGCTCAAGACAGCCCACAGGCCCAGGCTCCTGCCACACACCTGATGGGAGCGCTGTCTGGGCAGGCTGCCCCAAGGGGGCTCCAGCGGCCTGTCCACCGGCAGGGAGCTTCGCTCGGGCGGCCCCGTCTGCGGCCCTCCTCGGCCCCTCTGCCC
>NZ_VIFM01000476.1 GCF_006636215.1 Myxococcus llanfairpwllgwyngyllgogerychwyrndrobwllllantysiliogogogochensis
ACTCCAGACGCACAAAAGCGAAAAGCCCCCGTCGCACGAGGCGACGAGGGCTTCTCTCAAAAAGAATCCGGCAGCGACCTACTCTCCCACGCGGTTTCCCGCGGAGTACCATCGGCTCTGGAGGGCTTAACTTCCGTGTTCGGGATGGGAACGGGTGTGACCCCTCCGACATAGCCACCGGAAAAGCATGAAGTGCATACGAAGGGTAAGTTGCAGCATTCTGCGAGCACAAGTCTCGCTGTGCGTCTAGTGTTTCGTCCGGGTGAATGCATAGTGCATTCAGTCTCGGCCTTGGCCCCGAGTCCCTTACTCCCCTTGAGGGGGCATGCAAGAGATAGGGGGAAGTAAGCCTCTCGACCAATTAGTACCAGTTAGCTCAACGCGTTACCGCGCTTACACACCTGGCCTATCAACGTCGTAGTCTTCGACGGGTCTTCAGGGGCTTGCGCCCGGGATACCTGGTCTTGAGGTCGGTTTCCCGCTTAGATGCTTTCAGCGGTTATCCAATCGGCACATGGCTACCCAGCGATGCCTCTGGCGAGACAACTGGTACACCAGCGGTGCCTCCAACCCGGTCCTCTCGTACTAAGGTCAGAGCCTCTCAAGTATCCTACGCCCACAGCAGATAGGGACCAAACTGTCTCACGACGTTTTGAACCCAGCTCGCGTACCGCTTTAATTGGCGAACAGCCAAACCCTTGGGACCTGCTCCAGCCCCAGGATGCGATGAGCCGACATCGAGGTGCCAAACCTCCCCGTCGATGTGAACTCTTGGGGGAGATAAGCCTGTTATCCCCGGAGTACCTTTTATCCGTTGAGCGATGGCCCTTCCATTCAGGACCACCGGATCACTATGACCTGCTTTCGCACCTGCTCGACGTGTCCGTCTCGCAGTCAAGCTCCCTTATGCCATTGCACTCGCCGCCCGGTTTCCAATCGGGCTGAGGGAACCATCGCGCGCCTCCGTTACTCTTTGGGAGGCGACCGCCCCAGTCAAACTACCCACCAGACAGTGTCCCAATCCCGGCTTACGGGACATGGTTAGACACCAGAAATCAACAGGGTGGTATTTCACCGTTGCCTCCACCGAACCTAGCGGCCCGGCTTCAAAGGCTCCCACCTATCCTACACAGTCAATCCCTAGTGTCACTGTCAAGTTATAGTAAAGGTTCACGGGGTCTTTCCGTCTTGCTGCGGGTAAACTGCATCGGCACAGCTATTTCAATTTCGCTGAGTCCCTCTCCGAGACAGCGCGGAAGTCGTTACTCCATTCGTGCAGGTCGGAACTTACCCGACAAGGAATTTCGCTACCTTAGGACCGTTATAGTTACGGCCGCCGTTTACTGGGGCTTCGGATCATCGCTTTGCCTTGCGGCTGACGAATCCCCTTAACCTTCCAGCACCGGGCAGGAGTCAGACCCTATACGTCGGCTTGTCGCCTTCGCAGAGTCCTGTGTTTTTGGTAAACAGTCGCTACCGCCATTTCTCTGCAACCTCTCTCGGCTCCGGCTGTACGCCTTCACCTACCAGAGGCCCACCTTCTTCCGAAGTTACGGTGGAAATTTGCCTAGTTCCTTGGAGGAGAGTTCTCTCAAGCGCCTTAGGATTTTCTCCTCACCCACCTGTGTCGGTTTACGGTACGGACACCCTGCAAGCTCCCTACGGGACTTTTCTTGGAAGCAGAGCATCAGCGACTTACCCCTTACGGGGCGCCATGGGGTCTCGGGGATAGCTGCCGCGCCTTTAATCGTACGCGACACCCCTACGCCTTTGGACTGACACAACCGCCGGTCAGCTCGCCTAGCTTTCTCCGTCCTCCCTTAGTTCAACGCTTACAAGATGGCGCAGGAATATTAACCTGCTTTCCATCATCTACGCCTTTCGGCCTCGACTTAGGTTCCGGCTAACCCTGGGAAGATTAACTTGACCCAGGAAACCTTGGGTTTACGGCGAGGGGGTTTCTCACCCCCTTTATCGCTACTCATTTCGGCATCAGCACTCCCAGCCGCTCCAGCCGCCCTTTCGGTCGACCTTCGCTGCAACTGGGACGCTCCCCTACCGCCACACGTTTTGCGTGTGACCCGAAGCTTCGGTACTAGTCTTGAGCCCCGTTACATTTTCGGCGCGGCCTGTCTTGACCAGTGAGCTATTACGCTTTCTTTAAAGGATGGCTGCTTCTAAGCCAACCTCCTGGTTGTCAATGACCTGCCACATCCTTTCTAGTGTTCACTTAGACTAGATTTGGGGACCTTAGCTGTCGGTCTGGGTTATTCCCCTCTTGCCAATGGACGTTATCACCCACTGACTGCGTCCCGGGCTAACAATTACTGGCATTCGGAGTTTGGTACGGTTTGGTAATCTGGTGAGACCCCTAGCCGTTCCAGTGCTCTACCTCCAGTATTGAATTGCCCGAGCCGATACCTAAATATCTTTCGGGGAGAACCAGCTATCACGGAGTTTGATTGGCCTTTCACCCCTACACACAGCTCATCTCAGAAATTTTCAACTTTCATGAGTTCGGTCCTCCATGCGGTGTTACCCGCACTTCAACCTGGCCATGTGTAGATCACCCCGCTTCGGGTTATAATACACGCAACTAATTCGCCCTTTTAGGACTCGCTTTCGCTCCGGCTCCACCTAACGGCTTAGCCTCGCTACGTATATTAAGTCGCCGAATCATGATGCAAAAGGTACGCCCTCGCACTGGCTTGCGCCGTAGTGCTCGGACTGCTTGTAGACATGCGGTTTCAGGTTCTTTTGACTCCCCTTGCCGGGGTTCTTTTCACCTTTCCCTCGCGGTACTTGTTCACTATCGGTCGCCAAGGAGTATTTAGCCTTACCGGATGGTCCCGGCTGATTCAGACAGGATTGCACGTGTCCCGTCTTACTTGGGTAACCCACTCAGCTCCAACCAGCTTTCGCGTACGCGACTATCACGCCCTTTGGTGTCTCTTTCCAGAGACTTCCGCTAGCCAGTCAAAGTCCTACCGTGGACCCTCTACCCCGCTGCCACTTGCGTGACATCGGTTTGGGCTGTTCCCATTTCGCTCGCCGCTACTTTGGGAATCACTCGTTGTTTTCTCTTCCTCAGGGTACTGAGATGTTTCACTTCCCCTGGTTAGCTCCATCTCACCTATGTATTCAGTGAGAGGTAACACCGCTATTCGCAGTGCTGGGTTTCCCCATTCGGACATCTCCGGATCAACGCTTGGTTGACAGCTCCCCGAAGCTTTTCGCAGCCACCCGCGTCCTTCATCGCCTCTTGGCACCTAGGCATCCACCGCACGCCCTTAGTAGCTTACTTGCCCTAATCTCTTGTCTAACGCCCGCCTCACGGCGGATTGTCGAAACTCGAAACCAAGGCCCAGACCCCTGCTCTTCGCAGCAGGCCCGGAAAAAATCACTCTACGCTTGTAG
>NZ_VIFM01000477.1 GCF_006636215.1 Myxococcus llanfairpwllgwyngyllgogerychwyrndrobwllllantysiliogogogochensis
GGCACCGGGGGCGCGACGGGCGCGGGAGCCGGCGTCACCGTCACGTCCTGCGACAGGGCCTCCAGGTCATGGAAGCCCTTCGTCGTCACGTCGCCGTTCCGGAACAGGGCCCAGCCCTGGAGGTTGCGCTGGTAGGTCCGCGTCATGTGCCACAGTTGGATGCCGCTGTTGGCGACGAAGAGGTACAGGGCGCGCTTGGGGTTCCAGGGGTTGGGCAGGGCCAGGGCGATGCCGTCGTCCGGGCGGCCATACGTCTTGCCCTGCCAGCGGAAGAAGCGGCGGCCCAGCTCCACGGGGAGCTTCTTCTCCTGGGCCAGCCGGGCGAGCAGCGCGTTGTCCTCCGCCCCGCCGAAGACGACCAGGTCGCGATCCGCCAGCTGTGCGTCCGTCACCTCGAAGTCCGGCGCCACGGGGACCAGCCGCTCGGTGAAGACATCCGCCAGCGACTCGCGGTAGCCCAGCACCAGCGTGCGCATGGACTCCGTCTGCCGGGCGGTGCCGTGCACCATCAGCAGCTTCTCCCAGGCATCCGTCTGGTTGGCCAGGACCTGGTAGCGCTCGCGCGGCACCGGAAGGTCATTGCCCGCGTTGAAGACGACACGCACGGGCGCCTCCTTGGTGCGCAGGACGAACGTCTCGCTCGCGGTGCCCTTCACCTCCACGCGCTCCAGCGTGGAGCCCTTCGCCGTGTGCACCTCCACCAGCGTGACGAAGTGCCAGGGCTTCGGGCCGGGTTGCTCCACCTTGAGCGTCACCTCGTAGCCGTCCTTCACCTGCGCGGCGGTGGCGCGGAAGCGCGGCTGCGGCAGGCCCGTGCGCTCCAGCCACTGGCCGACGAAGGAGCCCACGTCCTTGCCCACCGCCTCCTGCGCGGTGCGCTTGAAGTCCGCGGTGGAGATGTCCTTGTTCGCGTAGCGCGCGTGGACAGCGTTCATCACCTTGGAGAAGTCCGCGTTGCCCAACAGCAGGCGCAGCTGGTGCAGCGCGAAGGTGCCCTTGATGCGCGGCACCAGGTAGGTGCCATAGCGGCCGTACTCCGTCTTGACGGAGGCGGGCAGCACGTCCGCCTCGCGCGAGGTGGTGAAGAGGTAGCGGTCATTCAGGTCCGCGAGCACGTCGCGCTGCGCGTCGAAGGCCTTGTCCTGCTTGTCCTCGTGGGCCGACACGTCGCGCAAGAGCTTCCAGTACGCGGACGTGCCGCTGATGAGCCAGTTCTCCCCGTCCGACGCGGGGAACAGGGTGTTGGCCCACAGGAGCGACTTGTCGAAGCCGACCGCGTCCTTCACCCGGGAGAAGTCCCGCTTGGCGGCCTGGGGCTCCTCGGGCGCCTTCCACGTCTTGCGCGCCTCCTTCAATTTGGCGGCGACGTAGATGGGGCTGAACGTCGTGTAGCCCAGCGACAGGTGCGGCGTGGCGCCGGGAAGGTCCGGCATGAAGCGGCTGCCAATCATCTTCTCGCGCAGCGTCGTCTTGCCGTAGTGGGCCAGGAACATCAGCTTCTCGGCCATCTCCGACGTGGTCACCTTGCCGTCGCACGCGTGCGGGCGGTTGATGGGGCTGGAGGCCATCATCCGCGTGGCGGAGTCCAGGTCGAACCCCTTCTTGCCGAACTTCGCGTAGTACTCCCAGAAGGCGATGTCGCGGTTCCAGGTGTTGAAGGCCAGGTCCGCGGGCGCGTTGTCCGGGCTGGAGACGGACTCCTTGCGGACCTCCAAGTCGCGGTTGTTGTTGTTCGCCCAGATGAAGTCCTTGAGGTTGCCCGGCGTGTCGGAGGTGTTGCCCTTGCTACCGGTGCGCCAC
This sequence comes from Myxococcus llanfairpwllgwyngyllgogerychwyrndrobwllllantysiliogogogochensis, assembly GCF_006636215.1. Lineage (GTDB taxonomy): Bacteria > Myxococcota > Myxococcia > Myxococcales > Myxococcaceae > Myxococcus > Myxococcus llanfairpwllgwyngyllgogerychwyrndrobwllllantysiliogogogochensis. The sequence goes on from NZ_VIFM01000477.1 coordinate 1,801, forward strand.
AGCCGCGTCTTCTTCGTGCCGAGCAACAGGCAGGCGCCCTCGTCCGTCTTCGTGTCCGCGAGCGTCCAGTCGTTGGTGTACAGGCCGTTGTTGTTGTCCTTCATGATGCGCGCGACGTCATCGATGGAGGACGCGTACTGCGCCGCCTTGCGGATGCGGTTGCTCTGCGGGGAGCCATTCAGGTCGAACGGGGTCTGTCCCACCGTCGTCTCGCCGATGACGATGCCCGCGGAGTTGATGAACCAGTCCGCGCCGCTGTGGATGCCGCCCGGGAAGGTCTGCATCACGAAGCGGTGGCCTCGGGTGGGCTGCACGTCCAGCACCACGTCCCAGTGGACGCCGGTGTAGCCGTTCCACATGAAAATCTGCCCGATGATGGCGCGGCCGTCCTTCGTCGCGGACTTGGTGGCGACGAAGGAGGAGCAGTGGTCACCCTTGCCTCCGCGCTCGGCCTCCTCGTCGGCCTTGAGGAAGGTGCGGCCGGACAGCGAGGTGGAGGTGGCGCGGTTGGCCTCCTCCAACTGGCCCGCGTCCACGGCGGTGTTGAGCGTGACGATGTCGAGCACGTCCAGCTCGCGGTCCTTGAACTTCGCGCCGGCCTTGTTCGCGCCGTCGGCGATGCCCTTCATCTCCTCCAGGTACTCGGCGTCGAACTTGCGCAGGAAGAGCGAGTCCGCGAGCAGTCGCTGGTGGCTCCATCCCTTGGCCGCATCCGTCTTGTCCTTCTGGATGCCGAGCTTCTCCATGTACCGGACGATTTCCTGCGAGGTCAGTTCACCGAACTGGACGCCGCGCTCGTAGGGCTCGCCCTCGATGTGGACGTAGATCCACCCGCCGTCGTCGTAGCGGAAGCCCTTGCCCGCCCAGCGCACGGACTCCATCGGGACATACGCGGTGATGTCCTCCACGGGCTCCAGGCGGACATCGTCATACCAGACGGAGCCGGTGGCCTTGCCGTTGCGGCCCAGGTGGAGCTGCACGCGGTCCGAGGACTGGGTGGCGAAGAAGAGGACGGAGGCGCGGGTGCCGGCCTCACCGCCCGGGGCGGGTGCGCAGTTGGTGAAGGGGAAGCTCTTCATCGAGAAGCAGGCGCCGTGGGCCGTGGGATAGCGGGCCTGGGGGTCGACCTGGACGCCCTTGGTCCGCACCCAGGCGCTGAGCCGGTAGAGCTGGCCCACCTGGAGCTGGAGGTTCTCGGACTCGACGGTGGTCTCGCCACCGCCCTGAGGGCTCTCGATGAGCAGGCCGCGCGAGCCCTCCACCTTGCCCTCGGCGCTGGAGGCCACCTTGCCAGGTCCCTGCGAGCGCCAGAACGCGGGCACCGAGGAGGACCCTCCGGCCACCTCGAAGTTTCCGTTCGGCACCGCCGAGGACTTGACGGGGGAGGCGGCCACGGCGGGCGCGGCCTGGAGCAGGCTCGCGGACAACAGCAGCACGCCGAGGAGCTTCGACGTCTGGGGGAGGTCGGTCATGTCGTTCCCTTCCCGAGCAGGGCGGGGCAACAGCTCGGGGAATCGGGGCGCATGACACTGCCGCGCGTTTCGAGCGTCAACCCTTCACGTCATCCAAGGCACCATGACGCGAGGTGACTTCCACACCCACCCCGACAC
>NZ_VIFM01000478.1 GCF_006636215.1 Myxococcus llanfairpwllgwyngyllgogerychwyrndrobwllllantysiliogogogochensis
ACGTGGCGGTGGCGTCCGGGGTGGGGGAGCTCGCGGGCGAGGCCCCGGCCGTCTCATCCTGGTGCGTCACGCACCACAGGCGGGTGAAGGCGAGCAGCGCCACGAGCATCAGGAGGAGGGTTCTGAGCGGGAAACGGCGCACGAGCAATCTCCTTGATTCCGACCGGGAGCGGGGGTTATCAGCCCCACCGGGTTCCATCCGCAAATAATGACGGAGGCGTGCGTGGCTGAGACGTTCGACGTGGTGATCATCGGTTCGGGCCCTGGCGGCTACGTGGGTGCCATCCGCGCGGGGCAACTCGGGCTGAAGACGGCCATCATCGAGAAGGACAAGCGTCTGGGCGGTACCTGCCTCCACCGCGGGTGCATCCCCACCAAGTCCCTGCTGTGGACGGCGGAGTTGTTCCACCACGTCAAGGAGGCGGGGGACTTCGGCATCGACCTGTCGAGCCCGACGGTCAACTGGCCGAACGCGATGAAGCACAAGGACAAGGTCGTCACCAAGGGTGCCAACGGCATCGACTTCTTGATGAAGAAGAACAAGGTGACGGTCATCAAGGGCCACGGCCGCATCGCCGGCAAGGGCAAGGTGGAAGTCACCGCCGAGGACGGCTCCAAGCAGGTCCTGGACGCGAAGAACATCATCATCGCGACGGGCTCGGTGCCCAAGTCCCTGCCGAACGTGCCGGTGGACCACAAGCGCGTGCTCAACAGCGACTCCGTCCTGCAGCTCGACCGCATCCCCAAGAGCATCATCGTCCTGGGCGCTGGCGCGGTCGGCTGTGAGTTCGCCTCCATCTTCAACCACGTGGGAAGCAAGACCTCCATCGTGGAGTTCCTGCCCGCGCTGCTCCCCATCGAGGACGCGGACATCTCCAAGGAGCTGGAGAAGCTCTTCCGCCGTCGCGGCATCGACGTGCACACCGGCTCCGCGGTGGAGAAGGTGGAGCACACTGCGGACGGCGTGCGCGTCACCATGAAGGTGGGCAGCGAGACGAAGACGCTGGAGGCGGAGCTGCTGCTGTCCGCCGTCGGCCGCTCGCCCGTCACCGAGGACGTGGGCCTGGACAAGACGTCCATCAAGACGGAGCGCGGCTACATCAAGGTCGACGCGATGCTGCGCACCAGCGAGCCCAACGTCTACGCCGTGGGCGACGTCATCCCCACGCCGATGCTGGCCCACATGGCGAGCTCCGAGTGCGTGCTCGCGGTGGAGCACATCGCCGGGAAGAACCCGCAGCCCATCAACTACGACCTCACCCCGTCGGCCACGTACTGCTACCCCGAGGTCGCCTCGGTGGGCCTGACGGAGAAGAGGGCCAAGGAGCGCGGCTACGACGTCAAGATCGGCAACGCCCCGTTCGGCGCGGTGACGAAGTCGTCCATCACCAATGAGGCCACCGGCCTCATCAAGATCGTCTCCGACAAGAAGTACGACGAGGTGCTGGGCATCCACATCATCGGGCCCCACGCCACGGAGCTGCTGGCCGAGGCGTGCGTCGCGCTGAAGCTGGAGATCACCACCGAGGAGCTGGCGGGCACCATCCACGCCCACCCGACGCTCTCGGAAATCGTCCACGAGGGCGCCGAGGCCACGTTGGGTCACCCCCGCCACTTCTAGGCCCAGGCTCGTCGAAGGTCAGGCCGTCCCGGAGCGTGGTTCCGAGGACGGCCTTTCCATGTCCGGCGTCCGCTGGGGCGGGTGGCCAGGATGCCTGCACACCAGGAGGGCCAGCGATGGACTGGCACGCCGTCGGGGCAGCGGCGCCCAAGTCGGGACATCCAGGCCCTCCGGTGCCCAGGTGTGGGGCTGCCCGGCCGGAGCGGGAGCATTAGTAGGAAAGCGACGCGCGCGAAGGGCCTGCCAGAGCTGACGCCTCGCGTTAGAGGCTTCAGGCTTGAACGTCTTCCGCCCAAACCATAGAAGGCCCGCGACCCATGGCGACTCCTGATCGGTTCCCGCTGCCCCAGGTGACTGAGACCACCCGCAAGCCGGACTGGCTGAAGGTCCGGCTGCCGCACGGCGAAGGGTACGAGCGGGTCAAGGCCATCGTGAAGCGCACGAAGCTGGCCACCGTCTGCGAAGAGGCCCGCTGCCCGAACATCGCCGAGTGCTGGGGGGGTGGCACGGCCACGGTGATGTTGATGGGTGAGGTGTGCACGCGCGCGTGCCGCTTCTGCCACGTGAAGGTGGGGGCGCCCCCGCCGTTGGATCCGATGGAGCCCATCCATCTGGCCCAGGCCGTCAAGGAGATGGACCTGGAGTACATCGTCGTCACGTCGGTGAACCGGGATGACCGGCCGGACGGCGGCGCCAGCCACTTCGCCTCCGCCATCCGCGAGCTGCGCCGGGAGAGCCCGCGCACCATCGTCGAGGTGCTCATCCCCGACTTCAAGGGCGTGGAGAAGGACCTGACCACGGTGGCCGAGGCCAAGCCGCACGTCGTCGCCCACAACGTGGAGACGGTGGAGCGCCTCACGCCGACGGTGAGAGACCGCCGCGCGAAGTACGCCCAGTCGCTCAAGGTGCTCGAGTACCTGAAGAACCGTCCCGAGGGCCTCTACACCAAGACGTCCGTCATGGTGGGCCTGGGCGAGACGGACGCGGAGCTGGAGCAGACCTTCAAGGACCTGCGTGAAGTGGGCGTGGACGTGCTCACGCTGGGCCAGTACCTGCAGCCCTCGCAGTACCACCTGCGGGTGGAGCGCTTCGTCACCCCGGCGCAGTTCGAGTCGTACAAGAAGCTGGCCGAGTCCTACGGCTTCCTCTACGTGGCCTCGGGTCCGCTGGTGCGCTCCAGCTACCGCGCCGCCGAGTTCTTCATGAAGGGCCTGATGGAGCGCGAGCGCCTCGAGCGGCTCGGCTGACCGGGCCTCGATTCGTGGCTTGACGCAACCCCCGTTCCTCTCGGAAAGACACCCCCCCATGGCAACCTTCGAATTCAAGCTCCCCGACCTCGGTGAAGGCGTGATGGAGGGCGAGCTGGTCAAGTGGCACGTCAAGGCCGGCGACGTCGTCAAGGAAGACCAGGTGCTCGCCGAGGTGATGACGGACAAGGCCACCGTCACCGTCCCCAGCCCGAAGGCCGGGCGCGTCGTGTCGACGCACGGCAAGGAAGGGGACATCGCGAAGGTGCACCACCCCCTCGTCACGCTGGAGATCGACGGCGCGGCTCCGGCGCAGGCCGCGGGCCATGGCGCGGCGGCTCCGGCGCAGGCGGCCGCGGCGGCTCCGGCGCAGGCGACGGCTCCCGCGGCGGGTGCTTCGGCGCAGGCGTCGAAGGTGCTGGCCACGCCGGTGACCCGGCGCATGGCGCGCGAGCACGGGTTGGACCTGGCGACCATTCCGGGCAGTGGACCGCAGGGGCGGGTGACGAAGGCGGACGTGGTGGCGGCGCTGGAG
>NZ_VIFM01000479.1 GCF_006636215.1 Myxococcus llanfairpwllgwyngyllgogerychwyrndrobwllllantysiliogogogochensis
CGTCGAGGGCCTGCGCGGGGGGCGGCACCGGTCGACGCTCGTGGAGTTTGAATCGACCGAGCGGAGGCCCGCCGGAGGGGCGGGCCGTGACACGCCTGTTCAGCGAGCGTCCGACTTCTTCGCGGTCGGGTCGGCGAGGTCCTCTTCCGGAGGCGGTACGCCACCCAGCTCCTGGGCGAGCGCGGTGAGCACGTCCTGCGTGCAGAGGATGCGGTTGCGCGACATCCGGGAGAGGACGCGCGCCACGGCCGACTCGACGGTGCCCTCGGAGGGAACGTCCAGCCCGCGTCCAGTCTCCGTGAGGGCGAACAGCGCCTTGCGTCCGTCCAGCGGGTCCGACTTGCGCTCCAGCAGGCCGCGCTTCTCCAGCCGCTTGAGCACGCCCGTCAGGGTGCTCGGGTGGACGTGGAGAATCTGGGCGAGCGTGCCGGCGGTGATGCCCGGGAAGCGACCCACCAGGCGGATGACGAGCCGCTGCGGACCCGTGAGGCCCAGCGTCGACTCCATTCGCTTCGAGGTGGATTGAAGCCCGTGGTCCACGGCCCACAGCAGGCGCATGAACTCGAGCACTTCTCCGAGCGGCGGGCCCTTGGGCCGCTCACCTTCCTGGGGTTCAGGCTCCCCACTGGCCGTGTCCTTCATGACTTCATCTTCCCTCACCTGCCGCCTCCCTGTCTCTGCCAAGTCTTTTGAGTCGCAGGAGGTCTATCTCTTCGCGGTCCCCCCTGCCGTGTAGAATTCGTTGTGTATCAGTCACCGGCAAGACGTGGGTGAGGCTTTCAGCGCCCGCCAGGTCTGCCTTCCAAACCCCACCGCCTGAAGCCCTCGAGAGGGGCGCCCGTCTGCCCACCCCGTGGGGTGGGAGGCGGGAGCGCCCTGCCCGAGCGCCCCCGCTCGGTGGAACAACCCTGGGCGCCCCTCCCGGACCCGGGTCCGGGAAGGGGGCCGGCGGGCCTACGGGGCGGGCGCCACCGTGGGCTTCGACGCGGGCGCCGGCGCCTTCTGTGCGGGGGCCGGAGCCGGGGCCGCGACGGGCTTGGGCTCCTCGGGCTCGGGCGGCATCTCCACGCTCTTGCCGCGCTCCTGGGCGATGCGCCGGTACCAGCTGTCCGGGTACTTGGGGTGGTTCACCTTGCCCTGCTCGTCGCGGACGTTGCCGTCGATGTACTTCACCAGCAGCGTCTCCCCGAGCTTCTTCCAGCGCGCGTGGACCTTCTCGCCCTGCTGCACCGAGTAGGTGGTGAGGTACTGCCGCGCCTCTTCCGGGCTGCGCTTGTAGTGCTCCAGCGCCGTCTTCTCGATGTCGGCCTGGTCCGCGAGGAACTGGCCCTCCAGCGCGCCCTGCTCCTTGTGCACGTCCACGGAGATGTCGCTCCAGCGCGCATACGCCTGGTTGGACACCCAGTTGAAGACCCAGAAGGACGAGTCCCAGGAGAACGCCCCACGGCTGGCCACGCCCTGGGAGAAGTTCCTCGGCACCTGCCGGATGCCCGCGTACATCGGCGTGTAGACCGTCATGGACGTGTCATCCACGCCGAACCAGAGCACCCCGCCGATGGGCGCCGGCATGGAGGCGCGCATCTGCGCGACGAAGGAGAAGCCCGTCTGCTGAGTGGAGATGGCGCGCTCGTGGACGTACTTCTTGCCGTCCACCTCCCACGTCATCGGCCGCCAGCGGTAGGGCGCCGCGTAGGGGCCCGCGCCCACGTCCTTGGACATGTCGAGCGGCGTGTTGTCGAAGTGGTCCCGCATCAGCGACATCACGTCCTGCACGGACAGCTTCTTGTCCGGCTTGACCCACAGGGGCAGCCGCTTCGCCGGCGCGGAGCCATCCGCGTACTCCGGACCGTAGTTCTTCGACGGCGCCGCGCGCCGGAAGATGCTCCACACCCGCGCCTCGGAGAAGCGCTGCCCGCCGAAGTCGAGCGGGTTGTACGTCTGCGCGAAGCTGAAGTCCTTGTCCGCGCCCTTGAACCAGCCCTTCTCGCGCGCGAAGGAGACGACGTCCGGCGAGAACAGCACGTTGTCCGGGTCGTTCATCGGGAACTGCTCGATGCGCGCCTGGTTGGCGTGCGCGGTGATGTGCCCCTCCGGCAGCCGACGGGCCACCCACACCGCGCCCTTCTGACCGGCGCCCTTGCCAATCAGCTCCAGCAGCCACGCCTCCTTCGGGTCGGCGATGGAGAAGGACTCACCGGTGGACGCGTAGCCGTGCTCGGCCACCAGCTTCGTCATCACCGTGATGGCCTCGCGGGCCGTCTTGGAGCGCTCCAGCGCGATGTAGATGAGCGAGCCGTAGTCGACGATGCCCGCCGGCCCCTCCAGCTCCTTGCGGCCGGAGAAGGTGGACTCGCCGATGGACAACTGGTGCTCGTTCATGTTGCCGACGACGGAGTACGTCACCGGCGCCTCGGGGATGCGCCCCAGGTGCTTGCCGGTGTCCCACTCGATGATGTCGCGCATGGCGCCCGCGGCGTGGCGGCGCGCGGGCGTGTAGTACAGCTCGCCGTACAGCTCGTGCGCGTCCGCGGCGTAGGTCATCAGGGTGGCGCCGTCCGCCGTGGCACCCTTGTTGACCAGCATGCTGGTACACGCGAGCACGGGCGGAGCAACCAGCGCGGCCGAGACGGGCAGCGCGGTGAGCAGTCGGGGCAGTCGTCGGTTCATGGCGGCGGATGCTCTACCAGCCGGGTTCCAGATACAAACCTCACGTGCACCGCGCCTGGCCGCTCCCCCGGCGCGAAGCCGGGACTCGACAGGGCCACCGCCCGGGCCACGAGGTAGACCCGGGCGGCGACCCCACTCCCCAGTGAATGGATGCGTCGTGTCAGTTGTTCGTGGCGACCACCTCCTTTCCTTCGGGAGGCGGAGGCACCTGCTCGACCTTCAAGGTGGTGGGCCCGCTCAGCGTCAGGTGCGGCTTGAGCTTGAGGAACTTCTTGCGCCCGAAGCCCTTCACCCGCACCAACTCCTCCACGCGCTGGAAGGGGCGCTTGCCCCGGTGCTGGATGATGCGCTGCGCCGCCGAGTCACCGACACCCGGCAGCAAGTCGAGTTCCGCGGCCGTCGCTTCGTTGAGGTTCACCACGCCCGAGTACTGGGTGCGCAGCCGCGCCGCGTCCGCCACGCCGGGCTTCCCCACCAGGAGCACCAGCGCCAGCAGTCCCCACGCGGCTCTCACGAGTGGCCCCCCACCGGCGCCGCGTCCAGCCCCACTTCGGGCGCGTAC
>NZ_VIFM01000047.1 GCF_006636215.1 Myxococcus llanfairpwllgwyngyllgogerychwyrndrobwllllantysiliogogogochensis
CCACCGCCCACGCCACCCCCCGTGCCGCCGCCGATGAAGGTCGTCGAGTCGGGGTCCAGCACGTTGTACTGCACGCCCACCGTGCCGGTGATGACGGGCAGCAGGCCCGCCAGCGCGATGCGCGCCTGTCCCGCCGCGGACTCCACCTGGGCCAGCGCGGTCCTCAAGTCGGTGGAGCTCTGCCGCACCATGTCCAGCGCCTCCTCCCAGGACTTCACCTGGATGGGCGCGGGCGGCATGGGCGTCAGCAGCGGGTCCGATACTTCGGGCTGCGGTGGCTCCGGCGGGTCGTCGCTCGTCCCGGTGTCCTCACCGGGCCCTGGGGCGGACGTGTCCCATTGCCCCTGGGGAGGGGTGCCCCGCCGTGGCGCGCCGGGCGCTTGTGACGGCGCTCCCGGGGGCGTCACGGGAATGCCCTGTCCCTGGGCCGACTGCGGCCTGGGATTCTGGATGGGCAGCACCTTGGGCGCGCCGTGTCCCTGGGGCCGCTGTCGCACGGCGGACGGCGGCCGGGCCTGGGCGAGCGGCACCCCTGGCTCGGAGCCAGGGTGCGAGAGGAGGAGGGCGAGCAGCAGGGCGTTCATATCGGGTGCCCTGAGGTAGGGGAGGCACCCGATACCGGCCACGTACCCCGGGGCCGGTCCCCGCCTGTCTGACAAAAGGGACGAGAGCCTGCTCAGCAGTGGATGGAGCGCCCGGGGGCTTGCGTCCTCCGCTCAGCGGCCCTGTTTGAGCATGGACAGACGCTGCTTCGCCGCGCGGCTCTGCGGGTCGAAGCGCAGCGCGTCCTCGAGCCGCTCCTTGCCCTTCTCCACCTGTCCCTGGACGACATAGAGGTCGGCCAGACGGACGAGCGCGTCGGCGTTGTAGGGCTGCAAATCCAACGCCCGCTCGAACTCGCGGATGGCGGTGGTCAGGTCCTTCCGCCGCACGGCGAGCTGCCCGAGCATGATGTGCGGTTGGACCAGCCCGGAGGTCTCCGGCCGCGACGCCAGCGCCTCCACGGCCGCGGTGCCGCGCGCGTCGCCGAAGCTCGCCAGCGTCAGCGCCGCGGACTGGCGCACCCACGTGGAGCCATCCTGGAGCAGCGCCGCCAGGTCCTCGATGGCCTCCTTGCCACCCACGGCGCCCAGCGCCTCGATGACGTCCGCGCGCAGCAGGCTGTCCTGTGTCCCCTTCAGCGCGGCGCGCAGGGCGGGCACGGCCTCTCGCTTGTATCGACGCCCGAGTACCTTCGCCGCCACGCCGCGCAGCGACGCCGCTTCCTTCGTGTCCGCGAGCACGGCCTCCAGCGCGGGCCGGCTGGTGTCCGCCGTCTTGTCGTCGAAGGCGTCCGCCAGGCGCACGCGCCGCTCCTGCCGCTTCGCGGAGTCCGGCCACATTTTCGCCAGGGCCTGGTCCATGGCCTCCGGCGTCTCCTTCGTGTGACACGTGTTGCAGGCGTTGGGGATGCCGTGGCGCGTGGTGTTCTTTGGCGCGGGCACGTCGAGCGCATGGTCCGCGAACTTGTCGAGCACGCCGGAGACGACGGGCGGCATGTGACAGGCCACGCAGTCCTGCGCGGCGCGCCCGGTGTGCTTGGAGTGTTTCGCGCCCGCGGCGAACAGGTCCGCGTGGCATTGCTGACAGGTGGCCGAGCCCACGGAGATTTTCGCGGCCGTCTTCTCCGGCAGGTTCAGCTCGTTGGGCGCGTGTGGCTCGTGCGGCGCGGTGTGGCAGGTGAGGCAGGTCGCATTGCCCTGCAGGTGGCACTGCGACTGGATGAGGGCCTGGTACTCGAAGCTGGAGGTGCTGGGGCGGCCGTCGGTGAAGTAGTCGCCGGAGCGCTCGTTGCCCACGAAGAGGACGATGGGTTGGTAGAAGTCCTCGTACTTCTGGCCCGGCTGGAAGCGGTGCGCCAGGTCGAGGATGGGGAAGAGGGGGCGGCGCGGGCCATGGCACTGCGCGCACACCGCGAAGCCCAGCTCCGGGGACAGCTTCGACGGCTGGACGATGTCCTTGGGGTCCTGCGTGTCGGCGTGCCTGGCGCCGGGCCCGTGGCAGCTCTCGCACGCGACGCCCGCGTCGGTGAAGCGCGTGGTCCACGTGTGGGTGGCGCGGTCATGGCGCGCGTCGAGTCCGGTGACGTGACAGTCCAGACACGCGTGCTGCGCGCTGCGACGGAAGTTGGCCCAGAAGAACGGGTGGTCCGGCGTGAGCGCGCCCTGCTTCGTCTCCGAGTAGTCCACCCACTCGCCCTTGCCGGTGACGTGGTAGTAGACGGGCAGCACCTGCCAGCGACCGTCTGCGAGCACCGTGACGGGGTCCTGCATGCGCTTGCCGCCCACCACCCACTGCACCGGGAACTCCGCGAGCTGACCGTCCGCGCCCTTCGTGCGCATGAAGTGGTGCTCACCGTCGCGACGCATCCACGCCTCGCTGGAGTCTCCCTTGAAGTGCGTGTTCTTGCGGTAGTCGCCCACCACGAACTTCGACGTCGCCGGGGACAGCGCGCGCGAGTGCCAGCCCTTGCTCCATTCGGCGTGCTCGTCCTCGTGGCACTCGCCGCACGCCTCGGCGCCGGCGTAGACGCCGCGCGGCGGGTGCCCGTCCTTCACCTCGGCGGGCGGTGGCGTGGCCTGGGCCACGGGCTTGGGCGCGGTGGGAGGGGCGGCGCTCGCGGTGGCCGGTGTGGAGGCCGGCGGGCGCAGCGCGTAGGTGACTCCCGCGGCCGTGCCAAGCAATGCGAGGAGGACGAGGGCGAGCAGGGCGGGACGAGCAGGGCGCATGTCGGAAGTGCCCTGAGCCTGCCTGTCGCGCCCTGTCGTGACAAGCCGGGCTCCCGGGGATGGCGGGACTGGGCCGTCCTCCCGGGTTGGGCGGGCCGTCACCCCGCCCCGCGTGCGAGCCGTGGGGCGGGCGCGGCCGGTGTGTCGCTACTCCTTGGCGGAGTAGAACTTCGGCGGTCCGGCGAGCCACACGCTGGTGCCCTCCGTGCGCTCCAGCAGCTCGTCCGCCAGCTTGCTCCAGTCCTCGTAGGGGCCCATGGCCTCCATGCTGGAGGGCACGAAGCCGAGGAACTGCTGGGGACCCACGGCGAGGACCGTCGCGGTCGGCGCGCGGTACGGGCCCTCGTGGTGGTAGCCGAAGACGCCCCAGGTGTTCCAGGAGCGGCTCAGCGCGTCGTAGCGCAGCGGCGCGCAGCTCGTCTCGGCGATTTTCTGGGCGTCCTCGTCGCTCTCCCCTGAGCAGACCTGAAGGCTGTCACCGAGCTTCACGTCCTGGAGCGGACAGGAGACCTGAAGGGAGTGCTTGCAGTGGCCAATGGGGTTGGGCGCGCCGCGGTCGCTCCAGTAGGCCTGGACGAAGGCCGCCGAGCCCTTCGGATCCTCCCACTGGATGGACTCGCCCATCCCTTCGAGGAAGACCCAGGGGACGGAGGTGGCCTCCACGAGCGCCTCGGCCAGCTGCTCCTTCTGCTCGGCGTGTCCGATGGGCTCCAGGCTGAAGGGGACGAACGCCACATAGCCCCCCGATTCCCGGGCCGCCAGGGTGCCGGCGCCGCCGAGTGAGATGCCGCCCGTCGTCGAGCCCCCTGGTCGCCCCGCGACACCGCCGTTGTTGTTGCCGTTGCCGCCCCCCGGCGAGTCCTTGGCCGCCCTCGCACAGAGGTTGGTACAGGAGTTCAGCGCGTCCCTGTCAGCCCACGCCTGGCTCTCGTTGGAACAGCCCATGGCGGAGTCGAAGTTGGCGACGGTAGGGGGCGGGCAATGACAAGGTTTGTAGACCGCCGTGTACTTGCAAGCCGTATCGACCCAGGGCGGCGGGCCTTGATGGTCGTAATACCCGACGCCGATGACGCCCCCTGGTGTCCGCGCCTGGGCTGGCGTGCTCCAGGTGACGGCACCCAGGGCGGCCAGGAGCGCGAGCAATGAAATCCTCGAAGTGAAACGAATCAGGCGCGGCTGCGGGGACATGAGTGACCTCCGTCAATGCGTTGCACCAGCAGCCTGACTGTCTCAAGAATTGTTCACAATGGGTGTTGATTGACTTCTCCGGGAGTAGCGTTTTGTGTCACAGGCGGGGTTGACCCTGGCGTGTCCGGGGGAGAGGCTGGCGGACGATGCTCAAGCTCCAGTGGCTCCAGGTCCACCAGTTCCGCTCCGTGAACCCCGGCACGAGGTTGTCGTTCAGCCCGTCCTTCAACGTGCTGCTGGGCCGCAACGGCACGGGGAAGACCTTGCTCCTGGACCTCCTCGCGGCCGTCGCCAGCTCGGACTTCACGGCCATGGCCCTGGAGCCCTTCGAGCTGGAGTACGCGCTGAGCGCGGACACCGGCCGAATCACGGTGCGGGTCCGCAACGTGCCCGTGATGCCCCAGGACGGGCCCGCGGGCTCCGGGCTGTCCATGGACATTGTCGTGTCGCCGCGCGACATGGCGTGGCCGCTGGTCATCCGTCGCGAGGGGCTCCAGGTCACCGTCTCGCGCGAGGGTGACACCTCGCTCGTCGTCCAGGAGCGACTGGCTCCCGAAGTCGCAGGCCGGCTGTGGCTGGTCCTCATGTCCGGAGGCATCGCCTGGGTGGAGAAGACGGGCGAGGGCACGTCCACGGTGGAGCCGCTGCTGGCCATGGCCCGCGAGGTGTCCGCCCTGGCGGGGCTGAGCCGCTTCGACGAGGGGCTCGCCTACTTCGAGCAGCTCTACCAGGTGGAGCTGCGCCTCTCCCGGCGGGCGGAGGGGGTGCTCGCCACGGGCACGGGGCTCGCGTCGGAGGCGCTGTTGGACGGGCTGCGGCGGCTGGCGGCGGCGCAGTGGGGCTCCGCGCGGTATGTCGTCCCGTCGGACGCCGTCCCCTTCCTGCGCGACGCGTCGCGGCTGCTCGGCTTCACCTCCGCGGAGGCCAGCCTCGTTCCCCTGGAGGCGTCGCCCGAGGGCAAGTACGAATCCCTCACGCTCGGGGGCCTGGAGCTGGACTTCCTGGGCCCTGGCGACACACGGGTCTCCGCGCGTCAGCTGGGCCATGGCCAGAAGCGCCTGCTCGCCCTCCAGCACTACCTGGCGCGGGCGCGCGCGGTGGTCGTCGTGGATGAGGTGGCCCACTCCCTCCACCCCCAGCTCGTGCGGGCCAGCGTGGAGCCGCTCAAGGGGCGGCAGAGCTTCTTCACCAGCCAGAGTCCCGTGCTGATGGACCTGCTCGCCTTCGAGTCCGCGGAGCACGTGCGCGCGAGCCTGGTGGTGTGTCGTCGTGAGGAGGACACGGGCCTGCTGACCTGGGAAGACCCGTCGCCGGAGGCCGCCGAGCGGCTCTTCACCGCCAGCGCCGCCGCGCCCGGACAGATGGGGGCCCTGCTCCAGGCCCAGGGGCTCTGGTAACCCGGGCACGTCCGTTCTCCCACGGGCGTCCGCGAGTCGACAGCCGGCGCACCGCGGCACGACGGGTGCCGTGTCGCGTCACGAGCTGGCCTATCCTGCGCGACGTGGGGAGGGAACCGCCATGCCGATGTTGACCGTGAATGGGACCGAGTTGCACTACGAGGATACGGGTGGCTCGGGTGAGCCCATCCTGTTCAGCCATGGGTTGTTGTGGAGTTCGCGGCTGTTCGACCCGCAGGTGGATGCGCTGCGGAGTCGCTATCGCTGCATCGCGTATGACCACCGGGGGCAGGGGCGCAGCGCGGTGCCCGAGGCGAGCACCATCGACATGGAGACGCTGTACCTGGACGCCGTGGGGCTGATGGAGAAGCTGGACCTGGGGCCGTGTCACTTCGTCGGCCTGTCCATGGGAGGCTTCATCGGGATGCGCATCGCGGCGCGCCGGCCGGAGTTGTTGCGCTCGCTCAGCCTGCTGGATACGTCGGCGGACGCCGAGCCGCTGGCCAACGTGCCGCGCTACACGCTGCTCAACCTCATCGCCCGGATGGCGGGGTTGCGGCCGGTGGTGGACCCGGTGATGCGCATCATGTTTGGCCGGACGTTCCTGACGGACCCGAACCGCGCGGAGGAGCGGGCGCTGTGGCGGGCGCGCTTGTTGGAGAACCGTCGGGATATCTGGCGCGCGGTGAACGGTGTCATCCGTCGCAACGCGGTGTCACACGAGGTGCCGAACATCCGCGTGCCCACGCTCATCGTCGTGGGGGAAGAGGATGTGGCCACTGTTCCGGCGAAGGCCGAACGGCTCCACCAGTTGATTCCGGGCTCGCGGCTGACGCGGCTTCCGCGCGGGGGGCACTCCTCCACGGTGGAGGAGCCCGCGCTCGTCAACGCCGCGCTTGGCTCCTTCCTGGAGTCGCTGGTGAGACCGCACGTGTCGTCACGCGTGGGGTGAGTTGGGGCAGTGCGGTGTTCGCGCCGGGGACTGAGTGCGCGCCCCGGCGCGGTGTTGGCCTGCACGGCGTCGCGGCTAGGTCTTCACCCCGAGCGACTTCTTCGCCGCGCGTGAGAGCGTCTTGTCCCCGGCCGCATCGGGGATGTCGAGCAGTGCCGCCGCCACCACCTTGCCCGCGCCGTGGATGTTCTCGTTCGCGAGTTTCAGGTACGTCCCGAAGCGCGTGAGCCGCTCGGGGTGCGCGCGCGCCGCCTCCACGTGGGCCAGCAGCACCTTCGAGAGCGCGTCCGCTGGGAATCGCTCGAACAGGTTGCGCAGCGCTTGTCGCTCCATCGCCTCCGGCCGCGTCTCCGCCAATCGGACGGCCGGCTCCAGCATCGCCAGCCCGAAGGTCTTCAGCGAGTCGGACACGACGCCCGGCTTCCACCCGTCGACGAACGCCGCCAGGAGTGTCTCCGCGCCGCGCACGTCACCCAGCACCCCCAGCGCGTACACCGCCGTCTTGGCCTCCTCGTCGTCCGTGTCGCGCGCCTCCACGCTGTGCACGTACTTGTCCAGCACCTCCGAGTCCCCCAGCCACGCCAGGGCCATGGCCGCGCGTCGCCGCACCTCGTTCGACGGGTCTCCGTAGAACACCTGCCGCAGCACCGGCCACGCCTGCGTGAGCCCCAACCCCTCGAGCTGGTCCACCGCCGCCAGTCGCGCTTCCCGAGTCGGCTCCGACAGCGCCCGCTGCGCGAGCGGCCGAATCCTCCCCTGTCGCACCTTCGCGAGCGCCGCGATGGACGCGGGCCCCGTCTCCCGGGCCTGCACGTCGTTCAACACCTCGCGTGCATGGAGCCGCAGGCCCGCGTCGTGGCCCTTGCGTGTCATGCCGTCCAGCAGCACTCGCGCCGCATGGACCTCCAACTGCCCCAGCACCTGGATGGCGGTGCGGCGCACCATCCGGCTGTGGTGCTCGGACAGGGCCTGCTTCACCACCTCCAGCACGCGCTCCTTCGGACGTGCCGCCACCGCCCGGGCCACGAAGGTGCTCGCCGCGCCGTCGCTCCACGCGGGATACAGGGACTCCAACAGCGAGTCCGCGTCCAGGCTCGCGTAGTAGTGCGCCGCATGGGCCGCGGCCTCGTAACGAGACAGCTCTCCTCGAGCCCGCTTCAACAGCGCCTCACCCGGAGGCAGCGGCGCCTCGGGCTTCCGGATGTGGATGCTCGGGTGCGTGGGCACCGGCTCCAACGTGTCCCCCTGGACCTGCGCCGCCCCCGCCAGCCGCACCAGGGCGATGCCGAGCACCTGGTACACCTTGACGAAGTCATCCAACCGCTCCGCCGCGTCGGGACGCTGCGCCAGCGCCTCCAGCAGCGCTCCGGGCTTCTCCAGCCCCAGCTCCCTCAGCCGGGCCACCAGCGGCTCCACCGCGCGCGGAGACAGCGAGGACAGCCCGTTGGAGAACTTCTCCGCCAGCTCATCCCGCACCTCGGCCAGGGCGATGGCCGCGCGAGACGCCCCCGCTTCGCGCGCCGCGTCCGCCCACCCGCTGCGAGGCACCGCCACCGGCGCCTCCGGCTTCGCCCGACGCCGCCGACGCCGCGTGGGCTCCTCCGTTGCCTCCCGCAGCCCCAGTCCGCGCAGCTCCAGTCCCTCTGGTGTCTCCACCACCACCGCGAGCGGGAACAGCGTGGGGAGCGCCGCCTCCAGCCCCACGTCCCCCAGCACCACCTTCAACGTGGCCCCTTCCAGCGCCGCGGCGAAGGGCTCCTCCAGCCGCGAGTCCGCCGGGAGGAACAGCCCCCGGTCTCCCGAGTCCACCAACTGTGAGCGCTGCCCGCTCGCCAGGAGCGTCTGCACCCGCAGCGCCACGGGGAGCAGCTCCGGCGCGAAGACGTCCTTGCGGTGCTCCTGGAAGGCCGCCAGCGCCGCCCCCACGTCCGGCAGCGCCATCTTCACCAGCAGCCGCAGCGCCGAGTCGTCCTGCGGATGCGTCGACTTCGCGTCCTCCAGGTCCAGCCGCCGAGGCGGGAAGCCCGGGTACTGCCCACCCTTGGCTTCCTCCAACACCACGCCCGCGTGGCTCTTCTTGGGCTCCACCGTCTTGAGGAAGGCGGGGAGGATCTGCTTCTCCGTGTAGTGGGCTCCGGAGCCCAGCTCCAGGAAGCGACTCTCCCGGACGAGGAAGTTGTCGGGCGTGGTGCGCGTGGTGAAGGAGTACTCCACCAGCGTCAGCCCCTCGATGGGAGCCCGGTCCTTCTTCGTCCACGTCTTGCCAATCAGCTCCTCGACGTAGCGGTCCTCCAGGGACTCACCGCCCAGGTGCTTCTCCACCTTGCGCGCGGTGAGCAGCATGTCCGCCACCAGGTCGGTGAAGACGGGGGGCTCGAACGTGCCCGTGCGCGCCGCCGCCTGCTCCAGCAGGGCCGCCACCTCCACCGTGCGCGCCGCCAGCCGGCGCAGGCCATTGGCGCGCAGCGACTCACCCAGGGCGCGCACCTGCTCGGCGCGGTCCTCGGACAGGGACGTCACGCCCGACAGGCCCAGCTCCCGCACCAGCGTGGACACCTGCGCCACGCCCGCCTTCATCAGCTCGCCCGTCTCCGTCTTGCCCTTCTTCACGCTCTTCTTCGCCGGGCCTCCCGCGCCCGCCGGGGCCGTATCGGTGGTGACGAAGGCTTCCGGCGCGCGAGCCCACGCCACCAGCAGCGCCGCAGCGTGTTTGCAGAAGGGCCGCGAGCGCGCGGCCACGCAGGAGCACTTCCCCTTCACCTCACGCCCGTCACCGAACACCAGCGACACTTTGTAGGGCGACGCCCCCGAGCCCAGCGCATCCGCGAACAGCCGGTTCTCGAAGCGGGACAGGTGGGTGATTTGCTTGTCGTCGAAGATGCGAGTGCCCTTCGCCACCTCCGAGGGGTCCCCGATGATTTCCGTCAACCCTCCGCTGCTGGCAGCGACCTTGCGAGGCTCAGCCATGGTGCGTCTCCTTGTGGGCGGCCAGCAGCGGCGTCAGGTCCTGGTTGCGCATCACCCGCTCCACCACGTCCACCAGTCGTTTGGGCGTACACCCGAAGCAGGGAATGCCCAGCGCGGTGAGCCTCTCCGCCATGGCGTGGTCGTACGTGGGCTTGCCTCCGTCCGACAGCGACAACAGGCACAGCACCTTCGCCCGCGAGTCCACCAGCTGGCGCAGCCGCGCCACCAGTTCCTCCGCGTCACCGCCTTCATAGAGGTCGGTAATCAGCAGGAAGAGGGTCTTCTCCGGCCGTTGCACATGGTTCGCCTGCGCATAGGCCACCGCGCGGTTGATGTCCGTTCCGCCGCCGAGCTGCGCGGTGAACAGCACCTCCACCGGGTCCGTGAGCAGGGGCGTCATGTCCACCACCTCCGTGTCGAACAGGATGAGGCGCGTGCGCAGCACATCCAGTGACGCGAAGATGGCCGCCATGACGGAGCTGTACACCACGCTCTGCGCCATGGAACCAGACTGGTCCACCACCAGCGTCACATCCCACTCATGATGCTTGCGCTGGTTGGGCCAGAAGTAGAAGCGCTCGGGCACCAGTCGCTTGTGCTCCGCGTCCCAGCCCTTCAGGTTCTGCCGGATGGTCCGCTTCCAGTCGATGTTGCGCGCAATCGGCAGCGGGCTCGTCCTGTCCCTGCGCAGGGCGCCGAACACGGCCGTGCGGATGGAGGACTCCAGCTTCTTGCGCAGCTCCTCCACCACCTCGCGGACAATCTGCCGGGCAATCGCCTTCGCCTCGTCGGGGATGAGCCCGCGCGCGCTGACCAGCGTCGTCACCAGCTCCACGTTCTTGTCGAGGAAGGGCAGCGTCTCCGGCTCGAAGAGGAGCTGGGTGAGCCCCTTCTTCTCGATGGCATCCTTCTGGACGAGCGCAATCACGTCGTCGCGGAAGAAAGTCCGCAGCGCGCCCAGCCACTCGGGGATGTAGGGGCGCGAGCCGGACGAGCTCGCGCGCTTGTCCCCGTAGACGAAGGAGAGCGCGTCATCCAACGCCTCCAGGTCTCCGCCGCCCACGCCCACCGAGCCCGCCTGGGTGCTCAGGGCCCGCAGCGAGGGACAGACTCCCGTCTTCTCCGCCGTCGGGCCGAGCGCGAGCCGCCAGCGCAGCAGGGCATCCCGGTCCTTCTCCGCCAGTTCCTTGGGGTCCACGCTCATAGCAGGTCGTCCAGGTCGTCGAGCACCTTGCCCAGCTCGGCGCTCATGTCCTTGAGCTTCGCTGTGTCCTTCTCTTCGAGCACCGTCTTCACGGCCCGGCCCTTTTCTCCGAGCTGCCGCACCGCCACCACGTTCTCCATGAGGTAGCGGCGCTCGGTGGTACCCAGCACGCCCAGTGCCCTTCTCAATACCGGCAGGGTCTGACGGAAGCGCTCGGGGTCGATGCTGGTCAGGAAGTCGTCCAGGGCCTTCACCACTTCGCGGTTCTTCACCAGCACCAGCGCGTTGACGCCCAGGAAGCCCTCCAGCCAGGACGCGCCTTCATCGGGAGCCACCGCCAGCGACAGCCGCAGTCCGACGATGAGCGCCACCTCCGCCTCGTTCAGCTCATGCGCCAGATACAGCAGGCCCGTGGCCAGGCCCGACGTCGCCGGGTGCACGGTGCTGCTGTCCATCAGCTCGCGGGCCTCCGCGAGCCAGCCGGCCTTGTCCGCGAGCGGCTGGGCCAGCGCCACCTCGTGCAGGGTGCGCAGCGCCTCCACCACGGAAGGCAGGGCGTCCGGTGCGCAGGCGCAGGACTCGCGCACGCGCAGCAGCGCGCGGGAGTACGTCTTCTGGCAGAGCACCGCCACCGCCTCGTCGCCCACGTCCGTGTGCGCGCGCGAGGTGCCATAGGCCACCAGTCCGGACAGCGCGCGCGCCGCCGAGGCGAGCGAGGGCAGGTCCACGTCCGTGGCCGCGTGCGTGTCACAGGCGCGCAGGGCCGCGGCCATCGTCTGCGGGCAGCCGGTAATCACCGACTCCAACAGGACGTCCGCGGCGGCGCCCGTGGTCTTCGCCGCGTCCAGTTGCTCCTGGAGGACGCGGGTCGTCACGGCTTCCAGCGAGTCGCCGAGGACGATTTTCTCCACCAGCGCCACGTCCGTGGACGGCGTCCACTGCGCCTGCCACGACTCTCGAACCCGCGTCAGCGCGGCTTGTCCACCAGCCTCTTGCGGCGAGGCGCGCTGCTGTCCCGTGGCCGCGAGCGTCGCATAGGGAATCCCCGCCACGCGCAGGCGGTGGAGGAACACCGAGGAGCCGACCTCCACCGTGTTGTTGAGGCGCAGCGTGAAGGTCTCCGCGCTGTCGGTGCTCGGCAGCCGGCGCGTGTCCAGCTCCCGCCAGAACTCCGCTTGGAGCGAGTTCTTGCCGATGCGACTGGCCACCCGTCCCACTTGATGACCGACGACGCTCTTCCACAGGAACGCGTCGACATGCGTCGCGTCTCCCCGGCACAGCGTGGCCACGGTGGCCTCGCGAAGTTCGTCCAGTCCCGGAGCGCTCTTCTCGCGCAGGTCCGCCAGCGTCATCGCCAGCCGGTAGGCCTCCAGCACGTCCGACAGCGACGCGGTGAAGCCGCGCATGCGCAGGTGCGCGGCGAAGTCGATGAGCACCTCCAGCGTCGCGCGCCGGAAGTCACACTGGGCCTCGTGGGCCTTCTGGTAGAAGTGCGGCGCCCGATTGCCCGCGCCGTAGCCGAGCTGCTCGGACAGCCGGGGGAAGCTGTACGGAATCACCGTCACCGCGCAGGGCACCGCCTTGGGGAGCTTCGCCTCCAGCGCGGGCTCCACGTCCCGGGCCAGGAAGGCCGCGATGTGCGCGGCGCCCGCCACCACGGCGACCTTCTCCGGCGCGACGCCGCTCGCCACCACCTCCAGCACCTTGCGCGCCATGAACGCATCGCGCCAGCGGTGGTAGTCCTGGCGAGGCCCCGCGTTGAGCACGTCCGCCCAGGCGAGCAGCACGGGGCGGAAACCCTCGGGCGTCCAGTCGGGCGCCTCGAACAGCGCCTCCCACAGCTCCTCGAAGGAGCGGTAGCCCTGCTCACGGGCGAACCGCTCCGTGAGCGGCTCTTCGTCATGGAGGTGCTCGTGACGCTCGCCCTCCGGGACCTCCTCGCTCTCGACACCGGCCGTCTCGTCATGGCGGTCCATGCCGAGGCTGACGCCGACGGGGATGTCGATGAACAGCGCGCGGGCGCGATTCACCTTCGCCCAACGCAGGGCGGCGTACTCGGGGGAGTAGTCCGCGAAGGGCCACAGCGCGGAGCCCGGCGTGTCATCCGTGCGGTAGCCGAGCAGCGCGATGGGCGGCTTCGTCTCCGCGTCACACAGCACGTCAATCAGGTCGGAGGCATCACAAGGCCCCTCGATGAGAACGACCTCCGGCTTCACGCGCTCCAGCCAGCGTCCGAGCACCGCCGTGGTGCGCGGCGAGTGGTGGCGCACCGGGAACAGATGCACCCGGGAGAGCAGGTCCAGGTCCATCAGCCCCTCAGGAGCTTCTTGCTGGCGGAGTACAGGTCCTTCCACGCGCCGGTGCGGCCCTTGGCGACGGTCTCCATGTATTCGCGCAGGGCCTTCACGTCGTCCTCCTGCTCCTTCACCACGGCGCCCACCAGCGAGGCGGCCAGCTCGTGGGGGGTGACCTTCCCGCCGCCGAACTGCTCCGCGAGGATGGAGCTGTTGAACAGCACGCTGATGGCCTCCGCGGTGGACAGCACGGCGCCCGGGGTGCGGACCTTCGTCTTGCCGTCCTTCGTCACGCCCTTGCGCAGCTCCTGGAAGAGCGTCAGCAGGATTCGCGACAGCTCCTCCGGAGGCGGCACTCCGACCTGGTAGTCATTGCGCAGCTCCGCCTCGCGCTTCGTCACAATCTGTATCTCCTGTTCCAGGTCCTCGACCACGGGGACGGTGACGAAGTTGAAGCGGCGCTTGAGGGCGGCGCTCATCTCGTTGACGCCCCTGTCCCGCGTGTTCGCGGTGGCGATGAGGTTGAAGCCGCGCTGGGCGCTGACCACCTCGCCCAGCTCCGGGATGGAGACCTGCTTCTCCGAGAGGATGGAGATGAGGGCGTCCTGAATCTCCGGGGACGTGCGGGTGACTTCCTCGAAGCGGGCGAACTTGCCGGAGCGCATGGCGCGCAGGACGGGGGAGGGGACCAGGGCCTCGGGCGTGGGGCCCTGCGCGAGCAGCAGCGCGTAGTTCCACGAGTACTTGAGGTGGTCCTCGCTGGTGCCGGCGGTGCCCTGGACGATGAGGGCGGAGGTGCCGCTGACGGCGGCGGAAAGGTGTTCGGACAGCCAGCTCTTCGCGGTGCCGGGCTCGCCCACGAGCATCAGCGCGCGGTCCGAGGCGAGGGTGGCGATGCAGACCTGGATGAGTCCCTTGTCGCCGACGTACTTGGGCGTAATCGTCACGCCGCCGACGGGCTTGGACCCGCCGAGGATGTACGTCTCCACGGCACGAGGCGACAGTGCCCATCCAGGAGGGCGGGGCTTGTCGTCATGGGCGGCGAGGGCTTCCAGCTCAGTCTTGAACTTCGCTTCGGCGGGCAGTCGGATGTCCGGCATGCATGCAAGCTACCGGTTCGGTCTGACACGCCGCAATCCGAGGGGTTGTCTTGGATACCCCTCGCAAAACCGACCCTGAAGGGCGCATGCCTCCGGGTGGGCGGCGCGTGGAGGCAACTCACTCCGCGCACGGAAACGCGGTGTCCAGCTTCTTGCTCCCGTTGACGCCCGGGCCCGACAGCGTGGCGACCACCTTCACGGTGGAGGAGCACTCGTAGGGCATCAGGAATGGCACCACGGTGACGCCGCCCTCCGCGAGCACGTGCAGTTCGCGCGTCTGCGTCACCTTCCACGCGCGCCGCTCACCCGCCTCCGACTCCTCCTTCGGCGCGCTCACCACGAGCTTCAGCTTCAGCGGCTTGTCCCCCTCGTACTTGCCCTGCACCTTCACCAGCAGCAGCGCGTCCACGTTCATCCCATACGGGTCCGAGGCCTCCTCCACCGTGACGATGGAACCCTTCTGCCGGTCGAAGACGCGCAGCTCGACACCTCCCAGCGACACGCTCGGAGCGCTCGCGCTGCCAGCGGTGGAGGACAGCAGCAGGACACCACCGACGAGCAGCGAGCGCAGCTTCGTTCGCGACGACATCTCCACCTCCGGAATCTTCGGGGAAAATCCGCCGCGCGACTGTACGCCAGCCTGGTGTCCTCCCGCGCCAGGGTGGCGGGCGTGAGGGCGGGCCCTGGCTTGGGGCTTCGTCGCTTCCTCTGCAATTCCTCTCACCCATGACCAGCCTGCGGAGGAACCCTGTCCGGCGCGGGACCTCCGCCCGCGAGGAGTCATTTCCATGAAGACCTCCGTTCCCTCTCAGATGAAGGCCGCCGCCATCGACCGCTTCGGCGGACCGGAAGTTCTCGGCACCAAGACCGTCCCCGTTCCCCAGGTAGGCCCCGGCGAGGTGCTCATCCAGGTGGAGACCGCCGGCATCGGCCAGTGGGACCCCGCCGAGCGCGCGGGCGAGATGGAAGGCTACAAGCCGGGCAGCAAGGCCTCCTTCCCATACGTGCTTGGCACGGATGGCGCGGGCACCGTCGTGGCCCTGGGCGAAGGCGTCAAGAACCTCAAGGTCGGCGACAAGGTCTACGCCTTCGGCTTCCTGAACGAGAAGGGAGGCTTCTACGCGGAATACACCGCGGTGAGGGCCGCGGACACCGCGCCCGTACCCAAGGGACTGAGCGCGGAGCAGGCGGGCGTGCTCGCGGCGGACGGAATCACGGCCCTCCAAGGCGTGGAGGACACCCTCAAGGTCGGCCAGGGCACCACGCTGCTGGTGTACGGCGCGAGCGGCGGCGTGGGGCACCTCGCGGTGCAACTGGCGAAGCGGCTCGGGGCCAAGGTGCTCGCGGTGGCCTCCGGCGCGGACGGCGTGGAGTTGATGAAGAAGCTGGGCGCGGACAAGGCCGTGGATGGCCGCTCCGACGACGTCGCGAAGGCGGTGCGGGACTTCGCTCCGGACGGCCTCGACGCGGCGCTGGTGCTCGCGGGCGGAGACAAGGTGAACGAGCTGCTCAAGGCCGTCGTGAAGAAGGGCGGCCACATCGCGTACCCCAACGGCGTCGAGCCCGCGCCCAAGGGCCCCGAGGGCGTCAAGGCGACCGCCTACAACGGCGAGGCGAACCCCAAGGTGCTCGGCCGCCTCAACAGCCTCATCGAGTCCGGCCCCTTCCACGTCGAGGTCTCGAAGGTCTACCGCCTGGATGAAGTCACTCGCGCGCACGAGGCCGTGGGCAAGCACCACCTGGGCAAGCTGGCCCTGCGCATCCACTAAAGCCTGACGCTCAGGCCGCGGCGCGGGCCTGCTGAATCTCCTCCGCGCCCGGCCGCCACAGCACCTTCCACCGCGCCTCGGGGAGCTGGGGTGGAGGAGGCTTCCCCTCCGATACCCCCGCCACCTCGACGTGCATCCCGCCACCCCAGGTGAGGATGCCCGCGAACAGGCCCAGGACTCGCATCGCGGGATGGAGGGGCCCCTCGTAGCGCCGCGCGCGCCAGTGACGCAGGCGTGGCGCCGAGGGACCTCGGGCACTGGGCTGCAGGGAGAGCTTGCCGGGCGCCGGGGCCCCGGGGACCGGGAAGAGCGGCACGATGAGCAGGCCCACCTCTCCCGCCTCCAGGTGGACCGTCGTCTCTCGCGGATAGCGCAGCCGCGACTCGGGAGGCCCGGACAGCTTCAGCGTCAGCGCCCGCTCCGCGTCCACGCACCCCTGCGCCATCAGGTGCAGCTCCAGCGGCGCGGACCCCTCTTCCGTCACGGCCAGTCTTACGGCGAAGTGCACGCCGTCCACTTCGAGGATGTCCTCGGCCGGCGCCCATTCGAGCAGCACGTTGGGCAATACCTCCGCCCGCCGCCAGTCCTTCCACATCCGGACCCCGATGAACGTGGTCACCGCCGCGCAGCCCAACGCGAGCCAAGGAGGAAGTCCGCTGAAGTCGGAGGAGGCCACCATCCAGATGCCCAGCACGGCCGCGGGCATCCCGAAACAGAACAAGAGCAGCCTGGCCGCGCCGTCGGCGTCGCGCTTCCAGAAGGCCCGAGCGCTCCACGTCGCGAGCAGCAGCCCTCCCACGAGCCACGCCAGGGCGGGAGCCGGAGGGGCCCGATAGCGCAGCGTCACTCCGGCGATGCCCGCGGCCGTCAGCCCCACCAGCACCAGAAGCCCCAGCAGCACATGTCCGCGTGTCGCTCTCATGGCACCACCCCGTCCCGCCTCGGCTCACGGCGAAGGGGCCCAGGGTAGTCCACTCCGCGTGCCTCACGGGCCGGGAAACCGGAGGCCGCTGTCGCCCGCGCTCCGGCACGGCGCCGGAGGCGGGTTGTCTTTGGGGACTACTCGGCGCGGCAGACGGCCGGAGCGGAGAGGTTGGGGCGAATCATCTTGAACGGCTGGAGCAGGTCCGGGACGCGGAGCAGCGCGTCACGGCAGCCCGTCTCGTCGTTGCCGGAGATCTCCACCTTGAAGCTGCAGTCCTGCGCGCCCTCGCAGACCGTCTTGGCCAGCCGCGCATAGCAGTCCACGGCGCGGGCGCAGGTGCCCTCGCTCAGGTTCACCGACGCGGAGGAGGACGTCGTCGTGGTCGAGGCCGTGTTCGTGTTCGTCGACACCGACGCGCCGGCCGACACCGTGTCCGCCGAGTTCGCGCCAGGGGCGTTCAGGTTGATGGTGACGTTCGTCTGGGAGGGCTCATGGGCGGGGGCGGCGACGAAGCGCGGGTTGATGCGGTCCTGCGCGCAGAGGTACAGCTCCTCGCCCTTCTTGCGCACCGTGGTGAGCTTCGTCTCCAGCTCCGCCGGAGGAACCTGCTTGTCGTCCACGGAGACCTGGAAGGTGTACGCGTCGTTACCATTGTAACGGTAGTACATCGTGGAGGTCGCATCGTAGGTGACGGCGATGGCCGTGGTGTCCACGGACTGCGACTCGAGGCCACTCTCCAGGGCACAGACTCCGATGGACGTCTTGGTCGCCGAGGCATCGTTCGCCGCGACGGGCAGCGTGTAGAACTTGCTCGCGCCACAGGCCACCAGCGAGAGACACAGAGACGTCAGGGACAGTCCCTGGATGAGCCGCTTCATGAGGTTTGCTCCTAGGATGGGAATGGGTCCGCGCTGGGGAAGCCCGGCGGAGTGGCGCATCGACGCGTGCACCGGTTGCACATTCAATCCTGACACGAAACAGCCCGCCCCCGGAAATCACGGGGACGGGCCTGTCGCGGGGTGTTTCTCGAAGCCTGGGACTCGTGCGGTGTCCGCGGCTCAGGTCGTCAGCTTGGAGGTGATGTCGATGGACGCGGGGCTCGTCGGCACGGCGAACGTCTTGCCGTTGGCGCCCTTGAAGTCGAGCGTCTTGAGGTTCACCGAGTAGATGAGCAGGTCCTCGTAGAAGCGCACGTTGAGGACGGTGTGGGTGAGGTCCTTGACCACGGTCCACTGGGTGTAGTCGTCCTCTTCCTTGAGGGATTTCTCATCGAGCGAGCGGACCGTGCCGCGCGGGATGTCGACGGTGTTGAGCAGGTGGAAGGCGAGGCTGGTGGCCTCGGTGGCGTTGGCGACGGGCCGGGCGAACTGCTTGAGGTACGCGGCCCGCACGAAGCGGGAAGGTGGCATCGGGTCCCCGGGCAGGCCGCGCAGGCCGCTGCCGTGGCCGGGCTGGGCGAAGGTCTCCGAGCCCAGCTCCACCCGCTTCGCGTCCCAGGGGGACAGGCCCACGTAGTCGCGCAGGTTCTGGAGTTGGACGGGGAAGGGCGGCGCGTTGGTGAGCACGGCGACGGGGTTGTCGTGCAGGTGCATCTCGCCGTCGAGGAACTCGACGACCAAGCTGTTGCCCTGTGCGTCGTGGATGGGGAAGTGCAGGGGCAGGTATTGGGCCAGCCAGTCGCTCTCCCAGACCTGGGCCTCGCCTTCCTGGAGGGCGGACTTCACCTCCGCCACGGTGGCGAAGTTGCCGAGCACCCAGCCGGGGAACTGCGCCAGGGTGAGGGCCTTGGCGTTGTCGGTGACCTTGGGGTAGCGGGACTCGGGCAGCCACAGGCTGCCGGTGGACAGGCCGGCGGTGTTGAGCCCGTCGACCATGATGGGGAGGCTGCCCTTGGCGGTGAGTCCGACGTAGCCGTAGGTGGTCGTCCACGTCAGGCCGTTGAGTCCCTTGGGGGAAGGGGAGACGAACTTCTCACCGGGGGCTCGGACCAGGAGCTTCGAGTCGAGGTCGACGCCGAACTCCATGCTGCGGCCATTGACGACGCTCTTGTCCGAGGCGACGACGAGGAAGTCGGTGCACATGTGACGGCTCCTTGTGTGGGGTTGGCGAGGGCGGCCCTGTGCAGCCGCCGCGCCATCCGCCGTCCTGTCAGCGATTCCCAGCGGTTGAAATCGCACGCGGGTCTCGTGCCCCCGGGCGTGTTGCCTATCGCACGCGAGCGGCCACGGCGTGCGTTCTCGCGGAAGGCACGTGCGTCCCCGAAAAACGCGGCGCCTCCGGGGAATTTCCCACCAGGCGGGCGTTTGTGATGTTCATGTCGCCCATGTCGAAAGTTCCTCGGGTGGTGGCCATCGACCACCGTGATTCCGCGCTGCAAGCGGCCTTCTGTGAGTACGTGCCCCAGGTCTTCCGAACGGTGGACTTCCGCCGCTGGTGCGCCTGGGGCGAGTGGACGGACGACTACCGCGCGTTCAGCGTGGTGGACGAGGGCCGGGTGGTGGCGAATGCCTCCGTGATGCGGATGTGCCTGCGCGTGGAGGGGCGCGAGGTGGTCGGCTATCAATTGGGCGCGGTGGGGTGTGTGCCCGAGCGTCGGGGGCAGGGCCTGGCGCGGGTGGCGATGGAGGCGGCGATGGAGGCGTGTGGTGATGCGCCGGTGGTGCTGTTCGCGAACAAGAAGGTGCTCGACTTCTATCCGCGCTTTGGCTTTGAGCCCCGGGAGCAGACGTTGTTCGGAGTCACGTTGGAGGTGACGCCGAGGGGAGAGCCCGCGCCAGTGTTGGATGTGTCCGAGGCGTCGGTGCGGGCGAGGCTCGTCGCGCTGGCGGAGGAGGGCGTCCCGGTGACGGAGCGCTTCGGTGCGCGCCGGCACGGACACATCGCGACCTGGTACGCGGCGGCGAACTTCGCGCGTCCCTTGCGCAAGCTGAGCGAGGACGCGTGGGTCTTCGCGGGCGTCGAGGACGGCACGCTCTACATCGAGGATGTGTTCGCGCGAGAGGGCTTCGATTTGCGTCCGCATTTGTCACGATTGGTGGACGAGCCCGTGAAGGCGGTCCAGTTCGGCTTCACGCCCGAGCGGTGGTGGCCTGGGGCGGAAGTGATTGGCGAGGACATGGAGGCGGACCTCTTCGTGCGCAACCTCTCGCTGCCCGCGGGAGCCAATCGCTTCCCGGTGATGGCGCGGACGTGATGGGCTTGGCCCATGCGAATCCCTTACGTCCAATGGCTTGCGTTGGTCGCGGTGTCCTGGCTCGGCTGTTCCACGGTTGAAAAGCCCCCCGTGAAGCAGGCCTGGGACGAGGCCGAGCTGGAGTGTCAGGCACCAGAGGAAGACCAGTGTGTAACCC
The DNA here is from genome assembly GCF_006636215.1 of Myxococcus llanfairpwllgwyngyllgogerychwyrndrobwllllantysiliogogogochensis. Taxonomy (GTDB): domain Bacteria; phylum Myxococcota; class Myxococcia; order Myxococcales; family Myxococcaceae; genus Myxococcus; species Myxococcus llanfairpwllgwyngyllgogerychwyrndrobwllllantysiliogogogochensis. The sequence continues at coordinate 19,915 of NZ_VIFM01000047.1, forward strand.
TGCTGTGCCTGGGTGACACCTGCGGCTTCTATCGCTGCGAGGACACGCCTGTAGCCGTGGAGCTGGCGCGCTTTCCTCCGTCGAGACCACCCGCTGCAGCGGCGGCACCGGGCAGTGGTCCTCGGAGAAACTGGGGCGGAGCGCAGAAGCTCCCTCCGGGTTCCATCATGACGTTCCCCAACTGGAACGGTGCTCCGGACCGAGTCATCCCTCCGTCACGCCAGCTCACGGCGGGGCGTTGGGAGAAGCACCACATCTTTCCGCAGGCGAATGACCTGGCCGCGTGGTTCGAGCGTCAGGGTGTCAAGATTCATCACTACACGATGCCCATTCCACTCTCCGTCCACCGGCGCATCCATGATGGCACGGGGCGTGGAGGTGCCTGGAACGATGCGTGGCGAGCATTCCGGAAGGCGAACACTGGTGCCTCTCCCGAAGAGGTTTTCAGGCACGCGGGCGAGCTTATCCACCGCTTTGAGCTGATGGGTGGTCCTATCCGTCCGTACTACTCCCGCCCAGGAGCGTAGGTGCGCATGAGCCGTTTCTTCTTGTTGGACGAAGACAAAGCCGCAATGGCGAAGCACGGCAACGAGCTGGATGGGAGCCACAAGTGGGGGCTGCCTGGCTTGCGATGCCACTCCTGTGGCGCGACCTGGAGCTCCGTGGGGCACGACTACCCGTCCGTCGATCTCTCCGGGCTCCCAGAGCACGACGAGTTTAAAAGGCCCAGGCCCGAGCCCTTCGCTGAGTTCGTGCGCCTGCGCGAGCTGGTGCGTCCCCTGGTGCCTCCAGACGTGTCCCTTCCTCCTGGGACAACCTTCGGACCTCTGGTGGGGCGTGCCTCTGGGAGCTTCGGGTCCATTGACTGGCTGGGAGGCATTCGCCTGCTGATGCGCCGTGAAGCACTGGAGCTCCTTCAGGCGGAAGGACTGCGAGGCTTGCTCGGTTGCCGCACGGAGCTGCGGTTTCGCCAGAAGGCCCCGCCCGAGCTGCTGGAACTCCAGGTGGCTCCTCGAGGACGGCTTCATCCCGACTGCATGCCGCCAGGACATCCACCGCCGTGCCCGACCTGTGACCGGTTCAGTCTCCGATGGCCCGACGAGCCCATCCTGGACGCGGCCACCCTGCCCACGGACCTGGACCTGTTCCGACTGGGCAACTTCGCCACCATGGTCATCGGCACGGAGCGGTTCAAAGACGCCGTGCTCCGCCTGGAACTCGACGGCCTCACGTTCCGCGAGCTGCCAACCCGCTGAGCCCGAGTCCACCCACTTCCGCCGCGGGCCGTGCGCTCATGCTCAGGTCTCGTTGACGGAGGGCCACCACGAGACATCGGAGCCATCGCATCAAGGAAGGTCAATCCAGAGCGCCGAACTCGCGGTGTCCGCTGTCACAGTGGCCGCGCCCTCGCCGAGCACAGCGCCTTCGCCGAGCGCCAGGTCCACACCCGAGCCTCCTTGGAGCGCCTCCACCCGGAGCGGTCCCGTCGTCGCGAGCAGGTATCCGTTACGGGCGCGGTCGAGCGTCAGCCGCTCGGGCCGGCCCGCGACGAGCGGGAGCCACCAGACCCGCACGTCGGCGCGCAGAGGCATCCCTTCGTCGCCAGCGATGAGCTGCCGCCCGTCATCCGAGAGCTGGCGCGAGTAGTAGGCAGGGGGGCCGCCGTAGGTGTGCGGCCGGAACCACAACTGGAGCATCCGCGTCGGCCGGTCTGTGTCGTTTCCTTCGGCGTGCATCATCCCGCTCCGCGCGGAGATCAACTGCGCGGTCCTCGGTCCCATCGTCGCGCCGTGCGCCTGGTCTCCGTGATGCGAGAGCGTCCCGTCCACGACGATGCTGAGGATCTCCATCTCCTCGTGAGGGTGAAGCGGGAACCGCGATTTCGGCGCGAATGTCGCATCCGCGAGGACGAGCAGCGGCCCCAGCGGTCGACCCTGGCCGGAGTGGGGTCCCACCGTCGCGACGAAGTGGTCCCGGAGCGAGAGCCACGAAAGCGTGGTGCGAGGCAGCGATGCGAGCGTGCGGTGTTCGAGGCGCGGCATGGGCAGGTTCCTATCGGTGTGACAACCGGAGAGGGCCACGGCACTTCCGGCGACGAACGTGCGACGTGAGAGCTTCACGACGGCGGCCTCGTCAGCGTCGGCGAGAAGCGAGGCGTCGGCGTTGAGCGGGAGGAGCGCATCGACGTCCTCGCCTTGAAAGGGGCGGTCCCGGTGTCTGCCCATGTTCGTCTCCTCCCGCGCTGGGATGCGCGGTGAAGGAGTTAGCCCGGCCCGGCTCGTTTGACACCTCCGGATGGACGCACAGAAGATGTGCGAGAATGCACATCTCCTGGGACGAGCTTCAGACCATCGAGGCGCTGGTTCGCACTGGCAGCGTCGAGGCCGCCGGACGCGAGTTGTCGCTCCGACATTCTTCGGTGTCGAGGCGGGTCGCGGCGCTGGAGGCACGCCTCGGCACGGCTCTGTTCGCGAGGGGCGCGCGCCTGGTGCCGAGCGCGCTGACGCTGCGAATCGCGGAGCGGGCCGCGACGATGCGCGTGGCCGCGAGGGACATCGAGGACTTCGTAGGGGCGGAGAGACGGGGCCGGGAACGAACCGTGGTCATCACGACGAGCGACGTGCTGGCCCCGCTCTTGTTCCTCGCGCTCGCGAAGGCCAGGCCCGTGCAGGCGGTCGAGGTGCTCGTGAGTGACGACGAACTGGAGCTGCTGCCAGGTCAGGTGGACCTCGCGCTGCGTCCCGGTCAAAACCCGAGCGGGGCGCTGCGCGGACGACGGCTTGGACGGTTGAAGGTCGGAGTCTATCGCGCTCGCGGCGGAGCGCCGGATTGGCTGCAGCCGAGCGTTGAGCTGCGCGCCAGGGCCTCGATGAGCTGGTGGCGCGAGGTCCCCAAGGACGTACCGGGTGCCGTGACGTGCAGCTCACTGCTGGCCATGCGCGATGCGTGCTCCGCTGGCCTGGGACGGGCCGCGCTCCCGGCCTTCCTCGCGCACGGAGACGCCCGGCTCCAGTTCGAGAGGGAGCTCGACGCGGGGCCACCGCTCTGGCTCCTCGCGCCGATGGCCCGTGGCATCCCGAAGGAGCTTCGCGAGGTTCAGCGGGACCTCTTCGCCGCGCTGCGCGCGACGGAGGGCGCCTTCGTCGAATGAGTCCTTCTCACGAACCCGAGCGCGCCCGAGCAGGCATCCCGAACCGGCTCGGAGGTTGTCCCGTCCACCGCCGGAACGCGCGGGTGAACGTACTCACATCCGAGAAGCCCAACAGATACGCAATCTCACTCACCGAACGCCCCGGCTCGGAGAGATACGACAGGGCCAGCGTCCGGCGAGTCTCCGCGAGCAGCTCGCGAAACCCCGAGCCCGAGTCCACCAGTCGCCGCTGAAGACTGCGCGCGCTCATATGCAGCCGCTCCGCCACCTTCTCTTGCGACGGCTCTCCCTGGGGCAACAACTCCAGCAGCACCGCGCGCACCCGAGCCACCACGTCCTGCCCCGCCTGCCGGGCCAGGTGCCGGGTGATGAGCTCATCATTGATGCGCGCCAGCTCCGGGTTCGCTCCCGGCAACGTCACCTCGAACGGTGGCCGCTCGTACACCAGCACGTCCGCGTTCGCTCCAAACGTCACCTTGCAGCGGAACAGCTTCGCGTAGGGCGTCAGGTCCGAGGGCTCCGGACGGCGCAGCAGCACCTCGCGCGGTGACAGCTCCTTGCCGTACACCACCCGGCAGAAGCGCACGAGCAGGTACGCCACCGCGTCGGTCTCCTCCTCGCACAGATGCGGCCCCTCGCCCCCGTCGTAGAGGATCACCTGATAGCAGTCCCCGTCCCGGGTGAAGGCTGGCCGGAGCGCGTCGGAGACCAGCGCCACCGCGTGCACCAGTCGCTCGAAGGCCTCGCGCAGCGTGCTGGAGGCATTGAGCCGGTAGCCCACCGCATGGAACGTGGTGGGGCTCACCTGCCGCGCCATCGCCAGTCCAATGGCCGGCTCTCCCGAGCGCTCCACCGCCAGCCGCCACAGTCGAGTCATCCCTGCCTGCGGATAGCGCGCGTTGGCGTCTCCCAGCAGCCCCGGGTTCAGTCCCGCCTGCACGAACAGCGCATGCGAGTCCACGCCACGCAGCTCCAGCGTGCGGTGGAGCGCCAGCGCCCAGCTCGTCAACATGGTCGCCGGAGAGCTCATGTTGTCGCCTTTGGTCAAAGGAATTGGCGGAACGGAGCAAGCACCCAAGGCGCCTCCCCCAGTACCTTGTCTTCCTGGGAATCCTGCCATGTCGGAGGTGAGGATGCTTGCCCTCGCATCGTGTGCCCTCCTCGTGACGCGTCGCATTATGTCTGTCTGTAGACCGCCTCAAGCGTAGCGGTTCAAAGGCTCCACGCTTTTCCACCCCGCTCACATTCTGGCTTCACCCGCCGTCGGCAGATGCCCCGCCGCGCCTTGGTCGGCGTGTGCGTCGTCCCCTCGTCATACCCAGAGGTCTGGCCTCCCCATGACTCCCCCGAGACTCAGAAGCATCCAGAAGTCCTTGCTGGCGGCGCTGTCGCTGCTCGCCGTCATGTCGCCGGCCTTCACCCCGGCGCACGCGGCGGCTCCGTCCTTCATCGCCTTCGAGAGTGGCCATGTGCGTCCGCTCGCGCTGTCACCGGATGGCACGCGGCTGTTCGCGGTGAACACGCCGGACAACAGCCTGTCCATCTTCACGGTGGGGGCCTCCGGGCTCGCGCTGCAGGCGAAGGTTCCCGTGGGACTGGAGCCCGTGGCGGTGGCGCCGCGAGGCAACAGCGAGGTCTGGGTGGTCAACCACCTGTCGGACAGTGTCAGCGTCGTGTCTCTCTCGGGGACACCGCGCGTGGTGCGCACGCTGCTGGTGGGTGACGAGCCGCGGGATATCGTCTTCGCGGGCACGGGGGGCCGGGCGTTCATCACCACGGCGCACCGTGGACAGCACCGCACGCACGCCTCGATTGCGGGTGTGCCGGGTGCGGGAGATCCACAGCTCACCACGCCGGGCGTGGGGCGCGCGGACGTCTGGGTCTTCGACCCGGCGAACCTGGGCACGACGTTGGGTGGCACGCCGGTGCGCATCCTCAACCTGTTTGGTGACACGCCTCGCGCGCTGACGGTGAGCCCGGATGGGCAGACGGTGTACGCGGCCGTGTTCAAGTCTGGAAACCAGACGACCTCCATCATGGAGGAGGCGGTGTGTGAGGGCTTCAATCCCTATCTGCCCTGTCTGGTGAATGGCTCCATCTACCCTGGCGGCAGCCCGGGCCCGGCCACCAACCACCAGGGCGTGCCCGCGCCCGAGGTGGCGCTCATCGTGAAGTACAACAACCAGTCCAGCCAGTGGCAGGACGAGCTGGGGCGCAACTGGAACAACGCGGTGCGCTTCCGGTTGCCGGACCAGGACGTCTTCGCGCTCGACGCGAACACGCTGGGCCAGAAGGCGGCCTATCCGCACGTGGGCACCACGCTGTTCAACATGGTGACCAACCCGGTGACGGGCACGGTGTACGTGTCCAACACGGAGGCCTTCAACCACGTCCGTTTCGAGGGCCCCGGCAACTACGGCGGCACCACGGTGCAGGGCCACCTGGCGGAGACGCGCATCACCGCCATCCTCGGGGGCAGCGTGTTGCCCCGGCGCCTGAACAAGCACCTGGACTATTCGAAGCTGGCGAACGAGCCCGGGTTCGACCCGGCGGCGAAGGCGCACAGCCTCTCCATGCCGTTGGACATGGTGGTGAGCCGCGATGGCCGGAAGCTCTACGTGGCCGCATACAGCTCCAGCAAGGTGGGCGTGTTCGACACGCAGGCCCTGGAGGCGGACAGCTTCAACCCGACGTTGAACAGCGCGGCGTACATCCCGGTCAGCGGTGGTGGGCCCAGCGGCCTGATTCTGGATGAGGAGCGCAACCGGCTCTATGTGATGACCCGCTTCGACAACGCGGTGAAGGTCGTCGACCTGGCCACGCGCGCGGAGCTGGGCAAGCAGGTGCTGGCCAACCCGGAGCCCGCGGCGGTGGTGCAGGGGCGGCCGGTGCTCTACGACGCCACGACGCTCTCCGCCAACGGCGAGGCCTCGTGTGCGAGCTGCCACATCTTCGGCGACATGGACGACCTCGCCTGGGATTTGGGCAACCCGGATGAGGACGTGGTGGAGAACACGATTCCGGGGCGCCTGCTGGGGGCGGCGGAGCTCTTGAAGCCGCACATCAACGGCTCGGGCAACGTGGAGGACTTCCACCCGATGAAGGGCCCCATGACGACGCAGACCCTGCGCGGCATGGTCAACTCCGGTGCCATGCACTGGCGAGGGGACCGCTCCAACGGCTTCTTCGGCGTGGGGCAGCTGGACCCGAACCTCTCGTTCATGAACTTCATCGTCGCGTTCGAGGGGCTGCTGGGCCGGGCGAGCATGCCCACGGTGGCGGAGATGCAGCGCTTCACCGACTTCCAGTTGCAAGTGCAGTTGCCGCCGAACCCGGTGCGCAACCTGGACAACTCATTGACGGCGGCGCAGCAGCGGGGCCTGAACTTCTACTCGGGCTCGCGTCGCGCGGACGGCATTCCGTTTGGAGAGGGGTTGGGCTTCACGTGTGAGGGGTGTCACCGCATCGACGCGTCCCAGGGGTTCTTTGGGACGGATGGTCGGGTGAGCTTCGAGAACATCCCGCAGATTGTGAAGATTCCGCACCTGCGGAACATGTATCAGAAGGTCGGCATGTTCGGGAATCCGACGACGCCCTTCTTCCTGGCGCGGGACAGTGGTTGGACGGGGGACCAGGTGCGAGGCTTTGGCTTCGTGCATGACGGCGCGGTGGACACCGCGGCGCGGTTCCTGTCGGCCATCGTGTTCATCCCGAGCATCGGAGTGGGCTTCCCGTTGAACAACCCGGATGCGACGCGGCGGGATGTGGAGCAGTTGTTGCTCGCGTTCGACACGGACCTGGCGCCGATTGTCGGTCAGCAGGTGACGTTGACGAACACGAACTCCGCGAGCGTGGGTCCGCGCATCGACCTGCTGTTGCAGCGCGCGCGCACGCCGTTCACCTCGAAGGTCCTGGGGGGAGCGGTGACGGAGTGCGACCTGGTGGCCAAGGTGGCGCTGGGAGGGCGCGTGAAGGGCTTCCTCTTCAGTCCGGCCGCGAATGCCTTCACTCCGGATGACGGGACGGCGGCGAACGTGACGGACGCGACGCTGCGCAACTACGCGAAGACGGCGGGCCAGGAGGTGACCTACACCTGCGTGCCGCCGGGCTCGGGTCCGCGCATCGGCCTCAATCGCTAGCAGCCCGTGAGGCACACCCCGCGAGGAGGCTGCCGGGCTCCTCGCGGGGCTTCAAGGACGGACGCGCTGTGCGGAAGGCCGCGCACAGGACGTGGATGGGAAGGAAGGCTGACGGCGCCTCGCAAAAAGATTGCGTGGGTAAAGTATTTCGCATGGCGCGTGTCTGGGTCTTGGGACGCCAGGAGTTGGCTGTGCCATCCTGTGCGGCATGCAAGCAAAGCATGTTCATGCGGGGATGGGGCTCCTGCTGCTGGTGATGGCGGCGGCGTGTGGCTCCTCGAGCTCGAAGGATGAGGGGAAGCGGGACACTGGGCCGGGCGTGGTGGAGGACGGAGGGGGAGATGGTGGCCACCGCGAGGATGGAGGAGAGCCCTTCACCGACGGTGGACTGGATGGTGGCACGGGGGGGGATGGTGGCACTCCCGAGCCGGACGCTGGCACCCCCGAGTCGGATGGCGGCGTGGAGCCGCTGGCGTGTGAGAAGACGCGCGGCGTCTGCGCGGGGGCCAGGCGGGCGTGGGTGGACGGCGCCTATGAGGCGGTGTGTACCGGGCGCTCGTACGGCGCGGACTACGAAGATGTGTCCGAGACGCGCTGCGATGGACTCGACAACGATTGCGATGGTGTGACGGACCCTCCGAGCTGGTCGCGCGTCACGAGTCTGGAGACGGCGTTCGGGCGCGTCTCCAGTCTGAAGACGGACAGTGGCGTGTTCGTGAGCATTGGTGACAGCAACAGGGTCCTCATCCTGCGGTTGAACTCGGAGCTGGCCATCCAGGGGACGGCGAGCGTGTCGATGCCGTGGATTCGGACGGAAGCCCCTGAAGGGAGTCTCCAGAACGCGCAGCTCGTGCGCACGCAGACGGGCTTGGCGCTGCACTACGCCACCGTGGCGCGCAATGGGTCGGCACCGCTCCGGGCTTACCTTGTTCCACTCGACGCCCGGGGCGCGCCGACACCGCTGCCCGAGGGCGGGTTGGTAGAGTACCCACTGCTCGACAGGGAGTTCGACAGTGGGAGCACTCGTGCGGCGACGTCCGTCGCGGATGGCCGGGTGGTGGTCATCTGGCGCGCGGGTTCCGCGCAGTCCCCGCCGATACAGGTGATGGGGACGGTGACGGATGCGCAGGGGCAGGTGCTCACGGCGCCCAAGGCGCTCTTCACGAGCGTGGGGGACGTCACGCAGAAGCTGGCGAATGTCCTGTGGCTGCGCAATGGGGAGATTCTGGTCGCCATGAGTGATGAGAAGTCGGGGCTCGCGGGCGACACGGTGCGCCTGCGTCGCTTCGATGCCAACCTGGACCCGGTGGGCGACGAGCGCTCCTTTGAGACCTCCTATGAGGCGATGCCCTTGCTGGTGGACCTGGGCTCGACGCGCGGTGGGCCCCTGGCGTCGCCCGTGCTCGTCCTGCGAGTGGGGCCGGGGCGCGTGATTCAGGTGGTCCAGAACCTCTTCGGTGGAGGGGTACCGGAGACGTGGGCGGAAGCCCATTCCCCGGCAGAGGTGCTCTGGTACGGCGCCCTCGCGGACGAAGGAGTGCTCCGCCTGGGATGGATTGCTGCGTTCAAGGACCATCAGGCGCCGCCGCCGGAGGGTGTTGACTATCTCGGGTGGAATGGGCGGCTATGGACCTTGGACGAGGGGCAGGCCGCGGTGGACCGGTCTCCGGGCTCCGAATACCTGCCACTGCATCGGTATGCGCAGTGGGTCCTGATGGAGAAGCTCGCGCCCCGCCGCGTGGGAGCCATGTACATGACGACCACGCTGGACGGCAGCTACCTGGACTCGGTGCGCTACTGCACGCCGTGAACCTCACGGGCTCTATCTGGGTTTGTTGAAGGGGCCGTGAGTTCATTCCCCGCGAGGCAGGTTCGCTCGCTCCTCGCGGGGATTCTGGTGAGAAACATTTGTTAGGGGCTGTGGACGGCGATTCCGTGCCACGGTATGAGACATGACAGCAAAGTGGCTTTCGGCGGGAGTGGGACTCCTGCTGGTGGTGGCGTCGGGGTGTGAGTCCTCGGGCGCAAAGGACGCGCCGGTGCCGGACTCGGGGACGGTGGAGGACGGGGGGCCGGGTGGTGAGGATGCTGGCTCGGACGCAGGCGTGGACCCGCTGGCCTGTGAGAAGCAACAGGGCGTCTGCGCGGGAGCCAGGCGCGCGTGGGTGGACGGCGCCTATGAGCAGGAGTGTACCGGGCGCTCGTACGGCACCGACTTCGAAGCCGCCGAGACGCGCTGCGATGGGCTCGACAATGACTGTGATGGCGTGACGGACCCCGAGGTCCGGTCTCGCGTCACGAGCCTGGAGGCGGGGTTGTTCGCGGGGTACGCGTCGAGCCTCCAGACAGAGCATGGCGTTTTCATGGCCGTGGGCAGCCCCGATGATGTCCGCATCCTGCGGCTGGATTCGAAGCTGGTCCTCCAGGCCACGACCCGCGTGCCGATGCCGTGGGTGCGGACGGGAGGAACCCCTGAGGCGCTCCAGCGCACCCAACTCGTGCGCACCGCGAATGGACTCGCGCTGTACTACTCCACCGTGGCGCGCGATGCGGGGGCACCGCTCCGTGCCTATCTCGTTCCACTCGATGACCTGGGTGCGCCGATACCTCTGCCCGAGGGTGGACTGGTGGAGTACCCGCTCCTCGACAGGCCGCTCGACCAGGAGTCCACGCGTGTGGCGACTTCTCCCTCGGGTGACCGGCTGGTGATTCTCTGGCGCTCGGGTTCCGCGCAGTCCCCGCCGATGGAGGTGATGGGGACGGTGACAGATATCGAAGGGCAGGTGCTCACCGCGCCCAAGGTGCTCTTCAAGAACGTGGTGAACATCAGCCCACGCCTCGGGAGTGTCATCTGGCTGCGCAATGGAGAGGTGCTCGCCGCCATGGTGGATGTGCGGCACGGGAATCTGGGGGAGGCCGTGCGACTGCGCCGCTTCGACGCGAACCTGGACCCGATTGGTGAGGAGCGGTCGTTTGAAACGTCTGCGCATTTCCCGGCGACTCCCTTGCTGGTGGACCTGGGGGCCGCTCGGGGCGGACCCCTGGAGTCGCCCGTCCTGGTGATGCGCATGGCTGGCGCACCCGATTGGATTCGCAGGATTCAGGTGGTCCAGAACCTCTTCCACGGAGGAAGCCCGGAGGACTGGGTTGCTACTCCTACGCCCCATGTCGCCTGGTTCGGTGCGTTCGCGGATGAAGGGGTGCTGCGACTGGCGTGGCTCTCGTATTTCAAGGACTTCAGTGCGCCGTCGCCCGGGGGGAACATCAACCTCGGGTGGAGTGGGCGCCTGGGGACGCTGGACGAGGGGCACGCCCAGGTGGAGCGGTTCGCGGAGTCCGAACCCCTGCCGCTGCACGGCTATTCGCAGTGGGTCCTGATGGAGAAGCTCGAGCCCCGGCGCATGGGGGCCCTGTACATGACGGCAACCACGGACGGTGTCTCGCTGGATGCCGTGCGCTACTGCACGCCGTGAAGCGGACGAGCCCGGACCCTGTCTGGGTTCACCGCACCGTCAGTGAGATTGTTCCTCGTGAGGAGTCTGTCGCGCTCCTTTCGATGATGCTTGTCGGGACTCAACTGTTGTTGGCCGCGGAGGGATGCTCCGTGCCACTGTATGAGTCATGACAGCAAAGTGGCTTCAGGCGGGAGTGGGGCTCCTGCTGGTGGTGGTGGCGTCGGGGTGCGAGTCCTCGGGCGCGAAGGACGAGCCGGTGCCGGACTCAGGGACGGTGGAGGATGGAGGAGCGGAGCCGAGCGCTTGTGAGAAGCAACAGGGCGTCTGCGCGGGGGCGACTCGGGCGTGGGTGGATGGGGCCTACGAACCGGAGTGTACGGCGCGCTCGTACGGTGCGGACTACGAAGCGGCGGAGACGCGCTGCGACGGGCTCGACAATGACTGTGATGGAGTGACGGACCCTCCGAGCTGGTCTCGCGTGACACGCCTCACTCAGCCGCTGAACGGGGCCACTGTCGCGAGCCTCCGAACGGACAGCGGAGTCCTCGTGGCGGTGACCGAGTCGCTCGATGAGGTTCGTATCCTGCGGTTGGATTCGAAGCTGGTGCTTCAGGGGTCCTCAACGGTCCCGAGTCCATGGGCTCGCACGGGCGAGCCGCCGGGAGCCTCCTACAACCTTCGACTCGTAGACACGAAGGATGGGCCCGCGCTGTATTACGCCACGGGGTCGAGGACCTCAGGCCCACCGCTTCGGGCATACCTCGTGCCGCTCGACAGCTCGGGCGCGCCGCAATCGCAGCCCGAGGGCGGCGCGGTGGACTCCCTGGTCTTGGACAGGCCGCTCGATTCCGGGAGCGCCCGGATGGCCATGTCGCAGGACGGGGAGCGGCTGATGGTGGTCTGGCGCTCGAGTCCTGGGCCCGACCTGCCAGCTCAATTGCTGGGAACAGTGACGGATGTGCACGGACAGGTGCTCACGGCTCCCAAGGCACTCTTCACGCTCCCCGCGGATTCCAATTCACATGCCGAGAGCATTCTCTGGCTGCGCAATGGTGACGTGGTGGTGGTCACGACAGAGCAGTTGCCGCCGGCCATGGGCGATACCGTGCGACTGCGGCGCTTCGATTCGAACCTGGAGCTCCTCGGAGACGAGCGCACCTTCACGACCAACAACGGGTCGATGCCCGGGTTGGTGGACCTGGGCGCCACACGCGGTGGCCCCCTGGAGTCACCCGTGCTGGTCCTGCGAAATCGCAATCCACCGGACTGGCGCCACGAGATTCAGGTCGTGCGAAATCTGTTCGGAGGCGGAGTTCCAGAGTTCCTCGCGGAGGCCGCTATCGCGCCGGAGATCGCCTATTTCAATGCCTTCGTGGACGAGGGTGCATTGCGGCTGGCCTGGCTTGCCGTGTCCAAGGACACCTCGTTGCCCTCGGATGGCTCCATGCTCGGAACCCAGGGGCGGCTGTGGACGCAAGACGAGGGACACGCGCCCGCGGACAGGAGTCCTGGTCCCGAGCGGTTGCCACTGCACGCCTATGCGCAGTGGGTCCTGATGGAGAAGCTGGGGCCCCGTCGCATGGGCGCGCTCTACATGACGTCCACGCAGGAAGGCAGCTCGCTGGATGCCGTGCGCTACTGCACGCCCTGATTCGCGACGCGCGCCGTCCGAGGGGGCTTCAGCCCTCGGCGGCGCGGACGCGCTGGGAGCGGCGTCGGAGGTAGTTGTTGAGGAACGCCTTCACGGCGGGGTGTTGGGATTCGCGGAAGGAGTCGGGCGGGCCGTACTCGACGACGCGGCCCTCGTGCATCAGCGCCAGGTGGTCCGCCATGCCGAAGGCAGAGGCCACGTCCGGCGTAATCACCAGCGAGGTGGCGCCGAGCTGCTGCTTGCCGGTGAAGATGATTTCGTTGACGGAGGCCGTGGTGAGCGGGTCCAGACCGGCCGTGGGGTCGTCGTAGAGGAGGATTTTCGGCTGGAGGATGGCGGCGCGCGCGAAGCCCACGCGCTTCTGCATGCCGCCGGAGAGCTCGCCCGGAAAGCGCGTCGTGGCGTGGGACAGCCCCACCATGGCGAGCGTCTTGTCCACCGTCTGGCGAATCTCGTCCTCGGACATCTCCGTGCGCTCACGCAGCGGAAAGGCCACGTTGTCGTAGACGTTGAACGAGTCGAACAGGGCATTGGCCTGGAAGAGGACGCCCTGCTGGCGGCGCAGTTGGTTCAGCGCCTTCTCGTCCAGCTCGGCCACTTCCTCGCCGTTGACCTTCACCGAGCCCCGGTCCGGCTTCATCAGCCCCATCAGGTGCTTCATCAGCACGGACTTGCCGGAGCCGGACACGCCCATCAGCACGCAGGTGGTGCCCTCGGGCACGACGAGATTCGCCCCGCGCAGCGCCGCGTTGTCACCGAAGGACTTATGGAGGTCCTTCACCTCGATGGCCAGCTTCGCCGCCACCTGACTGCCCGATTCGCTCATCGCTCCTCACCATAGTGCGGGCCCCGCCGCTCCGCCCCTCCCAAGACGCGAACCCGCGGCATCCCACCACCGAGCGGCAACTCGCCCCCTCGCTCGGCACATCGCCACCTGGCCCCCACGTCCCTCGACGAAACCACCAGTCGGCCTGGATAAATGCCGCCACCCGGTGGGGCCCGCGCCGCGCTCCTGCGCCCGAGCGCTCGAAAGGAAACGTCCCCTTCACCTCGGCATGCACTGACTTGTTTTCCTGGTTAAGAGGACTTCGGGGCCAGGCCGTGGGCGGGCCCCGAACCCCTCACCCCCGAGCACAATGAAAACCAAGAGACTGGGTGTTGTTGCCGGTGCCACGTTGTTGGCGTTTGGGCTGGTCGCCGAGGCGGCGTCCCTCTTCCGCAACACGGGCACGTTGTCTGGCTGGAACTCCATCAGCCGGGAGCACCGAGGTTCGGTGAACGAGGTGACGAACGTCACCTACGAGGGGCCGACGGGCCTCAAGATGACGCAGATCTACGATGCGGCCTACGGCGGCCGGTACCACTCGGAGGTGATGCGAAGCAACGTGTACCGCCGAGGGGACACGGGCTTCTACGGCTTCGCGTTCCGGCTGCAGGCGGATTGGCAGTTCCAGCCGCAGTCGTACAACATCGCGCAGTTCATCGCGGACTTCTCCGACACGGGCTGCGACGACTACATGCCGTCGAGCATGGTGTGGATTTCGGGCAACCAGCTCTTCACGCGGGTGAAGCAGGGCACCATCTGCAATCAGAAGACGGTGACGTTCGGCAATCTGGCCACGGTGACGGCGGGGGAGTGGCACAAGATTGTGATTCAGGCGAAGTGGGCCACGGATGGGACAGGCTTCTACAAGCTGTGGTTCGACGGGACGAAGGTCCTGGAGCAGTACAACCTGAACACGACGATAGCGGATGACCGCTACTTCCAGTTCCGGGTCGGGCTGTATGCCAATGGCTGGTACGACAACGGGTACATGCAAGGCAGCCAGGGGACACGGAGCATCTGGTTCGACGAGATTGGCGTGGGGACCACCTTCGCCGACGCCGACCCCGCGCAGTGGTAGAGAGGCAGTGCGCTCAGCGGGCCTGACTCGAGCAGGCCCGCTGCGAGGTGGGCCCTCCAGACATGTCCCTGTCGAAGGAAGACCTGAAGGAGGCTCAGCGCCTGGCGCGTCTTCCCATCGCCCGGGAAGACGCGTGAGCCCGCGGCTTCCCGGGCGTCTCCACCTCAGGACGTCGTGCTCGCGCAGCGCTCGATGATGGCGCGAAGCTGTGTCTGCACGCCGCTGAGCGCGCTGCGCAGCCGCGCATGTCGCAGCGAGCCGGCCAGCGCATTGGACAGGGCCTGAAGCACCGCGCTCTCGGCCGTGGGCCACGCGCGCTCCGTCCGGCAGTCGTCGAAGCCCACGAAGCCCCACCACTCGCCGCCCAGCGTGATGGGACACACCAGCAGCGAGCGGATGTCCTGGCTCTCCAGCAACTCACGCGCGGGGGACGCGAAGTCGCGGGGATGGCCCTTCACCACCTGTCCCGAGGACAGCGGCGGCACCCAGGATGGAAGCACCTCGTCATACGGCACGTTCTGGAGCTCGGGGTTGTCGAGCTGCGCGGAGGTCGAGGCCGCGGTCCACTCGTATCGCTGACTGCACAAGAGCTTCCCATCGGCGGCCTTGCTGTTCTCGAAGATATAGACACGGTCGACGTCGAGCGCGACACCCACTTGTCCAAGCGCCTCCGAGACGTTCTGGGGCTCGAAGCCCTTGTCCAACAGCAACTGCGACACATTCATGATGGCGGCGTACGCCTTCGAGGCCATGAGGGGGAACTCCAGGTGGGGGACGGGCCTGTCGCGCCGGGGGGAGCGCGAAGAAGAAGCGTCGCATGGCACGACACCCTCGGGTCAAGCCATGCTCCTGGACGTACCAGGTCCATACGCTCCGTTGCTTCCGAGCCGCCCGCGTCATTTTTCACGAGGAGACCATGCCCCTTCATCCCCGCACCTTTTCCCAGACGTGGGCCCGCGCACTGGCCACGACCCTGTCACTCGCGAGCCTCGCCGGCTGCGGCCCGGAGCACGCCACCTCCGCGTCCACTGTCACCACCACGTCCGCTTCGCTCGTTCCCCTCCAGGGAGACACCTCCTGTGTCTGGGGAAGCCCGGACTGCAATCTCTGCGTCCCCGACGTGCCCGCGCGCTTCAATGAACTCCGAGACCATGGCGAGGTGCTCGGCTTCCGCCCCGGCTCGTTCAACTTCAACGTGGCCTATCCCGGTGACAATCACTGGCAGGGGATTCAACGCCTGTCACTCGGCTCCGGGCGCTACCTCGTGGTGTCCAAGCGAGACGGCAACACCAACGGCAACGTGGGCCACGTCGTCCACCTGCCCTCGCGCAACGGTGAAGGACTGCGCCTTCGCTCCAACCGCCTGTCCCCCTCCATCTCCCAACCCGAGGACACCGCGCCACCGCTCGATGACCGCGCGGTGACGGCGCTCCCCGTACTCAATGGCTACGCCCACGGCGGAGGCATGCAGGCGGTGGGCAACATCCTCGCGCTCCCCATGGAGCAGGGCCCCGACTCCGGCCGCGTCGCGCTGTATGACTTCAACCAGGGCCTGTCTCCCGAGCCCTTCGCCTTCATCCCCGGCGCCTCCGCGAACGCGGGGACGGCCTCGCTGACGCGCCTGTCCGACCGGCGCTACCTGCTGCTGCTCGGCCAGTACGACGCGAAGGTGCTCGAGGTCTTCCTCTCCACCTCCACGGACCTCCGCTCGCCGACGAACGCGTGGACGCGCGTGGACCAGTGGGCCCGCGAGGAGCTGGCCTCCGACACCTGGGGCCCCTTCCAGAACCTCAACTTCGTCACCGACTGTCAGAACGGTCAGCTCTACCTGGTGGGCACGCTGCTCGGCGGCCTGCGCTGGGGCCCCGTCAGCGACGACTACGCCCACCTCTACCGTGTGAGTCTGGACGGCCACCTGCGCCTGGAGCACGTCGCGGCGAAACACCTGTACTGCAGCAACGACGGCGCGCGGCAGTGCAACCTCGACGCGGCCGGCGGAGTCTTCGTGGGCGCGGACCGCAAGCTCCTCCTCTACGCCACCGAACACGCCGACGACGGCCCCTCGGGGGCCGTGAAGATGGTGGAGTTCCGGAGCATCTGGGCGAACGACGGCTGCGGCGCCGACGTCTCGCGCGCCTTCGTCGATTTCTACGACGACTCCGACTTCACCGACCGGGGGTTCATCTTCGACTTCGCGGACCGGGGCTCGAAGAACTGGGCCCGCTTCCACGACATCGACGGGCTCAACGACAAGGTCTCCGCCGTGCGCTGGTGTCTTCCGCCCGGACACCGCGTGCGACTCCACGCCGACTCCAACTACAGCGGCAAGACTCAGGACCTCATCGGAGACGGTTCACTGCGAGAAGTGAATCTCAATTCTTGGGGATTTGGAGACAAGGTCTCCTCGGCGCGCTGGCTCGCGGACTGAAACATTCCGACACATGGCTTCAGGGGGTGGGGTGGAAATCAGCAGGTAACTTCCTGATACATTCTAGCGATAACTCTTTAGCCACCTCGTACGGAGTTCTGAGACCCATGAGCATTCGCCGCACTGATGGTTCGAAGCCGACGGTCCTCCCCACCATTTCCGCTGAGGCTCAGCCGAAGAACACCGCGAAGACCCGGACGGCTCCGAACGTCATCAAGGACGGCTTCGGTCCCGCTGCGAAGACCACCGACCTGGCGCGCGCCGAGCAGACGCTGAAGCCACTGCCGGCGCCCGTGGGCCGCCTGTCGCTGGAGAGCAAGGAGGCGCAGTCCGCCATCCAGACCTCGCTGGAGCACCTCACCCCGGCCACCAGCAAGCCCGCGACGCAGGGGCTCCGGGGCGGCATCCAGTACCCGGCCTTCGTCCCGAAGAACGTGGAGCGCGACGAGCTGGGGATGACGCACGTGCGCCTGGACCGGCAGCACGAGGGCGTGAAGGTCTACGCCGAGCAGGTGGTGTCTCACCTCGGCAAGGACGGCAAGGTGAGCAGCGTCACCGGTGACCAGTCCACGATTCCCGCCGGCCTGGGCACGCAGAAGCCCCAGCTGTCCCACGCGCAGGTGCTGGACATCGCGCTGAAGGACTTCGCGGGCAAGCCGGACCGCCAGCCGAACTCCGAGCGCGTCATCTACAAGGACCCGACCGGTGAGTACCGCTCCGCGTACCGCGTCGAGGTCGCCAATGTGAACGGCACCGACAACCCGCGCCGGATGAACTACCTGGTCGACGCGAACACCGGCAAGATTTACGAGAAGTTCAACACCATCGACGGCTTCAAGAACTGCCCCTGCGCCACGCACGGCACGGGTGACGCCGCGGCCACCAAGGGCACCAAGGGCGCCGCCGCCACCACGCCCCCGGACGTGAAGGTCTCCACCTCACCGAACGCGGCCATCAAGGACAACGCGACCGTCACCTCCAAGGTGAAGGTGGCCGACGACGTCACTGTCGACAAGCTCAAGCTGTCGCTGAACATCAGCCACACCTACAAGGGCGACCTGTCCGTCACCTTGACCAGTCCCTCCGGCAAGAGCGCGGTGGTGCACAACCGCACCGGCGGCAGCACGGACAACGTGAAGGGCGACTTCGACCTGAGCGCCTTCGCGGGCGAGAAGGCCAAGGGCGAGTGGACGCTGACGGTGAAGGACAACGCCAAGGGCGACAGCGGCAAGCTCAACAGCTGGGGCCTGGCGATTTCGCCCAAGGCCACCCAGCCTCCCACCGAGCCCCCGAAGCCGCCCGTGCCGGGTGGCACCGCGGATGACACCTCGCTCTACAGCGGCAAGGTGGACCTGAAGACGAAGCAGGGCGCGGACGGCACGTTCACCCTGGAGGACAACACCCGCGGCAAGGGCATCTCCACGTACGACGCGAAGAACCAGGAAGAGGCGAGCGGCACCACGCCCTTCAAGGACGACAACAACGTCTGGGGCGAGGCGACGGACCCGAAGCGCAACCAGGCCGCCGTGGACGCGCACTACGGCGCGGCGATGACGTACGACTTCCTCAAGGACGTGCTCGGCCGCGACTCCATCGACGGCAAGGGCGAGAAGCTCGTCAACTACGTGCACGTGAGCGAGAACTACGTCAACGCGTACTGGGATGGCGAGAAGATGTCCTACGGCGACGGCGACGGCGTGGACTCCGGTCCGCTCACCGCGCTGGATATCGCGGGCCATGAAATCGCCCACGGCCTCACCGAGCGCACCGCCGGTCTGGTCTACCGCGGAGAGTCCGGTGGTCTGAACGAGGCCATGAGCGACATCATGGGCGCCGGCGTGGAGTGGTACGCGTCCACGAAGAACTCCGACGTGAAGTTCAACTGGACGATTGGCGAGACGGCCTGGACGCCGACGAACGGCGATGCGACGGACGGCCTGCGCTACATGAACGACCCCACGAAGGACGGGTACTCCATCGACAACTACAAGGACTACCCGAAGCAGACGGAGGTGCACGGCTCCAGCGGTATCGCCAACAACGCCTTCTACCTGCTGGCCAACGGCGGGACGAACCGCACGTCCAAGCTCGAGGTGAAGGACGGCGTCGGCATGGACAAGGGCCTGAAGATTTACTACCGCGCCCTGGCCCACTACATGACGCCGAGCACCACGTTCGCCCAGGCCCGCACCGCCACCATCCAGGCGGCCACGGACCTCTACGGCGCGGACTCCACCGAGGTGGCGAAGGTGAAGGAGAGCTGGACCGCCGTCGGTGTGAAGTAGCCCTGACGTTCAGGACCCGGGCGCGAGGTTGACTTCGCGCCCGGGGGACTGACGCAGCGGCGGCGACGGGAGGGGCGCCGCCGCGCCGGTCCGTTTCAAACCGCTACACGGGGTCGTGGGTCACAGCCTGCACAGCGTTCCGGCCGTCGTGTTGCCGTTGCAGCCGCCGAAGTAGTGGTCGGGGGTGTTGGTCTGGTAGCCGCAGTGGGTCCAGTTGCACTGGTTGCCCAGGGCATCCGTCCCAGCCGGCGTACACAAGCGCATGGGCTGGTTCGCGTTGCAGGCCGTGCCGGACGTGGTCGACACCGCGCAAGCGGACGAGCCCGTGCCCAGATAGCGCAGGTTGTCGCTGGTCCAGTAGTTGTACCGAGGGGCCGCGAGGCCATGCTGACTGGTCCAGGTGCTCGCGGTGCTCGCCGTCCAGCCCGGGGCGCACAGTTGATTGCGATTGGGCCACGTCACCACGCCCGAACAGCCCACGAGGTTGCTCGTGAGGACCTGCTCGACGGAGCCATCCGCGCAGCCCCGCGTCGGCACGCAGAGCGCACCCGCCGTGGGGTTGCCCGCGCAGCCGCCAAAGTATTGGTTGGGCGGAGGGAGCGCGCCGAACCCGCAGTTGACCCAGTTGCACGTGTTGCCTTCGGCGTCGGTGCCCGTGGACCGGCACACGCGCATCGGCTGTCCGGCGGGGCACGCGCTCCCCACCGTCGCGCTCACGTAGCACGCCGCCGCCGAGCCGGTGTACTTGAGGTCGTCGTTGGTCCAGTAGTGGTGCGTGGGCACGCTCGTGCCATGGAGGCCGACCCACTCGGCGGCGGTGGCCACCCGGTACCCGGGAGCGCACAGCGCGGCGCGACCCGCCCAGTTCGTACTCCCGGCACACCCCACCATGCCGTTGGAGAACGTCTGCTCGACGGAACCATCCGCGCATCCCCGAGGAACGCAGAGCGTGCCCGCCGTGGTGTTGCCCGCGCAGCCTCCGAAGAACCTGTTGGGGGTGTTCGCCAGCAAGCCGCACCCGGTCCAGTTGCAGGTATTTCCTTCTGCGTCGGTGCCGGCGGCCGTACACACTCGCATGGGCTGACCGGCGGGACAGGCGGTGCCCGTCACGTACGAGACGCTACAGGTCCCCGACACGCCGCTGTAGCGCAGGTCATCATTGGTCCAGTAGTTGTGCGCGGGCGCGAGTCCAAGGAACAGCGTGTCCCATTCCCGCGCGCTCGCGGGGCGGAAGCCAGGCGCGCAGAGCGAGGCGCGGCTGCCCCAGGTGACCTTGCCCGCGCACCCCGCCATGCCTCCCGAGAAAATCTGCTCCATGGTTCCGTCGGCACACGGAACGCCGGGAACCAGCGGTGACTCCAGGGATGACTCTTCTTGAGACACGAACTCCCCTGTCTCTTCTTCCGCTTCGATGGGCACGTTGCATGCCGTCATCCACAGCAGAGACCCCAGGGCCAGCCCCTTCACGAACACTCTGAATCCGACGCACTTCATGGACAGCCACTCCGATGCGACAAACCCGCTCCATGCGGCGCCGGCAGCCTTGTCGCCCCTGTCGCTGTATCACCAGCCCCCCGAACGAAGGGTGTCCGGGGGGCGACGGCGCGTGGGGCCCGTGTTTCATTATGGGCGGGCCGTTGGCTCAGGGGTCGAGCCGCGGGCCCTCGCCGTGCGGGGCTGAGCTATCCCCTCATTTGAAGGTTCTCCTCGGAGAACCCAAGGGCGACCGAGCGAGCAAACTTCGAGGGGAAGTCGAAATCCTCGAGGGTGGCGGCCGCAGTGAGGTTCTGCAGCCAGCCTGTGCCGGTGAATGATTGCCAAGCAGACCTTCTCCGAGGGGTGATGCTGCTGAAGGACACTGCATCAACCACCCCACGCCACCGCCGGGCATTGTTCACAAGCTGACGGCGAATGGTCATGCGAGGTTCCGTACTCGCTATTCCGTCCACGGGTTTCCCAATCCGTGGTCAGAATCGCCAATGCACTCGAAGGAATGACTCTCATGTGCCGGCCGCAAGAGCAGCATGGAATCCTTCGCACGTCCAGGTCAGCCCTTGCGGCTACGCTCGCGGAATCCAGGGGAGGGCACCACATGTTGTTGGTAGACGTGCTGGAGGAGCATCTTGACGAGGCTGAGTTTAGATGGCTGCAATGGGAGAAGTCGCTGGGCGCTCCGGACTTCACCTTGATTGAGACTGCGAGGTTGGAGGAACTCCTCCTCGCGCATCTGGATGGGCTTGTCATTGGCGCGGCCACCTCTGCCGATTCCGTGCTGCGCCCGGCCCTCGATGCAGAAGACCCCTTCCGGGTCTCCGCGGCGGCCTACTCTCTGCTTGCCCTTGGCGAGGTGGATGAGATCCTGCGGCGACTGCGTGGAGCCGAGCCCGAAGCGCGCACCGCCATTCGACGAGCACTGGAACTCAGCGAGGCCCCCGGGCTGGGTGCGCGCCTGCTTGACTTGCTGACGCGGGAAGACGCCGCCCCGCGGGCCGAGGTGTTGGAGATGCTTTCGTTCCGCCGGGAGGCACCACCCGAGGTGCTGGCGCATTATTTCGCACATGACGAGCAACGGGTGAGGGTCGCTGCCCTGCGTGCCGCAATGCCCTTACCGGAAGATGCGGCGCGAAAGCTGCTTCCCATGTTGCTGGACTCCTCCCATCCTGGCATTCGTGCGGCAGCGATGGGCGCAGGACTGACTATCGGCGTGAGGCAGGCATGGGAGGCATGCCGCGCCGCCGTGCGCGCTCACGACGAACACAGCCCCGAAGCCATGGTGCTCTTCGCCATGGGAGGCAATGAGTCGGATGTTCCCTTGCTGCTGGCGCTGCTCGACGCGGAGGACCTCCGTCCCCACGTCCTCTGGGCTCTGGGATTCAGTGGCAGGGTGTCGGCCATGGAGGTATGCCTTTCGTACATGGAAGTGCCCGACATGGCGCGACTGGCGGGGGAGTCCTTCTCGGCCATGACGGGCTTGCGGCTGGAGGGCCCCTACGCCCTCCCTGCTGGGGAGAGGCCCGAAGGGGCTGCACCGCCGGCGGAGTTCCAGGATGATCTGGACGCGGACCTGGAGCCCAGGCCCGAGGACGACCTGCCCTGGCCGGACGTGGCCGCTATCAAGGGCTGGTGGAGAGATGAAAAGAGACGATTCGTAAAGGGCACGCGGTACCTCCACGGCCAGCCCTTTAGCGGCACCGTCCTCGTGGATGCACTCGAAACCAGTCCCATGCGGCGCCGCCACGTCCTGGCACGCGAGCTTGCACTGCGAAGTCGGGGCACGTTGATGGTGCACACACGGGCCTTCACGCACGTTCAGCGCGCGGAACTGGCCAAGGCCAGGGCCGCCAGCTCCCGAATCCGCATGCAATCCTTCGACAGCGGCCTGCGCTGACGACGGATTCCACGCCGCTTCTCTTCCCTGGCCACACCTCGTCATCAACCATGTGGGCACTTCAGAACAAGACACCGTACGCGGCCGAGCGGACGTGGGTCCGCGACAAGGACGGCCACCACCTCTGGGTCATCGCACTCAAGGCGACTTTTGATGTCGACGACGCGGGCGGCTTGCTCCTTGTGGAAGAACAGGAGCCTCTTCTGCGGGAGCCCATCTATTGGGGAGAACCTGGCCGCTCCAGCTTGCGCTACGAGGCCGAGCTCGTCCCGCCCAAGCCTCACACCGACGTCCTCATCAATGCTTGTGCACACGCACCAGGGGGGCGGCCTTCGCCCAGCGTCGAGGTGGCCGCCCGCATCCACGACGTGGACAAGATGCTGGTGGTCCACGGGGAGCGCTTCTACACGCGAGGCCTGACGGGCGTGAAACCCTCGTCCCCCAAGCCGTTCATCAGCCAGCCCATTCTCTACGAGTGGGCATGGGGAGGCACCGACACACGCGACTCGGACGCGCGCAAGCATGTCAGCGACCTACGCAACCCCGTGGGCCGCGGGGTGGCCAGCAGAGCGTCTCACCGGGTGGATCAGCCCGCCCATCGCATCGAGTACTTGCGGGGAACTCCGGCGGAAATGGGCCCGGCCGGATTCGGCCCCATTGCCAGTCACTGGTCGCCGCGCCTTGAGCTGACAGGCACCTTCGACGAAGCCTGGCGGAAGACGCGACATCCACTGCTGCCGCGAGACTTCGACGAGCGCTCTGCTCTCTGTGCCCCCGTCGACCAGCGGCCTTCGCGCCGCCTCGTCGGCGGAGAGAAGGTGGCCCTTGTGCATCTTACGCCGCGAGGCTCGCTCCACTTCACGCTGCCGCGTCTGCACTTCGGCTTCACCACTTACTTCGGCGCCTTCCGCCGCTTTCACGAGGCCGCCCTGGGCTTGGTCGTCGTTGAGCCCGAGCTGAAGAAGGTGCGCATGGTTTTCCAGACAGGGTTGAGGGTCGGCCCACAGGACACCGACCGCCTCGACTTCACGGCCATTATCGAGAGGGCGGACTGACATGGGGGCAGAGGCTGTACTCGTGGCGTCGGGAGCGCGTGCGCCCGTGGGGACGACCGCGGAGAGCGTCGCGGCGGCTGTGCGTGCGGGCATCAGCCGCGTGCGGCGCCTCCAGGTGCCGGAGTTGGGGCACCAGCCCGCTTCGTTCATCGCGAGAGACGGACTCTTGAACTCACAGGAATGGAGCAGTGCCGCACGCATGGCTGTAATGGGGGCAGCGGCGTTGGAAGAAGTCCTCGCCAGGCTGGCGCCTGCGCTTCCGCCGGTGAATGTCGAAGTGCCGGTGCTGGTGGGCCTCCCCGAGGAGCGCCCGGGCTGGAGGGCGGCGGATGCCTCGCGAGTCGTCGCCGCGCTCGCGGCTGTCGGGGGTGGGCACCTGCGCCCGCGGGTGGAGCCCCGGCTGACGGGCCATGCCTCGGCGCTGGAGGTGTTGCGTGAGGCGGTGACACGGGTGGGCCGCACTGCGCGCTGCCCGTTGGTGATTGTGGGGGGCATCGACAGCTACCATGAAGTCCAGACGCTGACCTGGCTGCGCGAGCGCAAACAGTGGCTCGAGGCGGGGGCTCGCACGGGCTTCGCGCCTGGCGAAGCAGCTGCCTTTGTCGCGGTGATGGCCGCACCGGATGCACGACGGTGGGGGCTGGTGCCACATGCCACGGTGCGCGCCGTCGCCACGGCCCGGGAGACGCGGCTCATCCACACCAATGACCTCAACCTCGGTGATGGGCTGACCGCAGCCGTGAATGAAGCGCTCGCGCCGCTGAAGGGCACGGGTGAGATGGTGGCGTGCGTCCACGGCGACCTCAACGGCGAGCGCTACCGCTCCGAGGAGTGGGGTTTCGTCGCCCTGCGACTGGGGGCTGTTTTCCGCGACGCCTCCGTTATTCGCACACCCGTGAGCAACTGCGGCGAGGTGGGGGCTGCCACTGGAGCGCTGAACCTCGTCCTTTGCGCGCAGTCCTGGCAGCGGCGGTACGCGAGCGGCCCCCGTGCACTACTCTGGGGGAGCTCGGAAGCCGGGTTGCGCGCCGCCGCACTGCTGGAGAGGCCTCTGTCCGGAAGTGGAGAAGGTGCGAAACCATGACCAAGGTAACAGTCAACTCCCCGAGAACGCCCGTCACCAAGGGAAGCTCGGGGGTCGCGGCAGCCACGCTGCCCAACGTCTGCAAGATGCCCGGTCCGCCGGCTCCCTTCGTGCCCACCCCGTTGCCCAACATCGGCGACAGCGGAGCCTCGCCTCAGGGGTACTCGAAGACAGTCACCATCAATGGGCACTCCGTCGCCATCGCAGGCGCCAGCTTCGGCAGCAAGGGGGACATGGCCAGCAAGGGGACAGGAGGTGGGCTCATCTCCAGCAATACCCACGGTCCCACGAAGTTCATCGGCCCCGGCTCGATGAACGTCAAAATCGAAGGAAGGAATGTGCAGTTGCTGGGCGACCCCATGCTCAACAACTGCGGCCCCTCTGGCAGCCCCGCGAATGCGGCCACCATGACGGGCATCATCCAGGCCTCTGGAACCATGACCGTTATCTACGGCGACGACATTCCGTGCTCGCTCTGCGGGAAGACTCATCCGCTGGAAGCGGGCGAGGAGACGCAGACCGCCATTGCCGCCCTGTTTGAGGAAGTGCAGCAGGCTCTCGATGCCCAGAAACAGCAAATTCTCCAGCGGAGCAAGGTCGCCAAGGAGAAGAATCAAAAAGAAAAGAATCAGGCCCAGTTGGCGGCAAAGGACACTGAGGAGAACAGGCGAAAGGGGAAGGGGCTAAACCCCAGACAGAGAGAAGAGTTCGCTGCGCTGCCGGCAGAGATTTCAGCGCTAGAGGGGCAACTCAATTCGCTTGACGAATTCTTCAAGGCGAATGCCGTGCTGAGATTTAGCGGAGACGGAAGAACCTTCATGAAGGGGTACATGATTGGTGTCATGGTCTGCGAGTGCAAGGGCAAGAAGATAGCTGCCTGTTCGGGGCACTCGCCTCCGGGATTCGTAAAGGCCGTGAAGTCAGCGGGATTTGAGTGCGCCGGTCATCCCGTCAACTCTGGAGTGCCGGAGGAGAAATGGATGTGTGCCGCCAAGCAGATCATGGAGAGGAATGGTGGGCATGGTCCTCGGCAACTCATCGAGCGGCTGTACTACCCGCTCGTCGAAGGGTTCAAGCCAGATAGAGGACCTACGGTAAAGTTCACGGTTCGGATAGAGGACTTGGAGACGAAGAGACTTTCCGAACCAGAAGAGCGCGAGCAGACATTCAGTAATGGAGAAAACGTACCGTCATGCGCGGAATGCCAGAAGCGACTTCCTGCCATGTACTGTGAAAAACAGTGCCCCTAATTCAAGGATGGGCCATGAGGGAGTTTGTTGATTTTGTCGAAAAGTATCGCCCCGGATTCTCCCAAGAGATTGTCCCTGCGGATATGTTCGACATCGAAGTTCTGGAGAAGCACGCGGGCTCCCTTCCGGGCGTCTATCGTCGTTTCCTGGAGATAATGGGGGCAAGCATGGGCGACCTTGAGCTTGCCGAGGCTTCTTTCTCCATCGAGGGGGTGCTCGGTGCCTACAGCCTCCCTTGGTTGAAGAATGGCCGCTATGTCTATTTCGCCAGAGACAAGGGGTTCAATAGCTGGGACTGGTTCTTTGACCGCTCGAGCCCTCACGGGCTCGATGATTGCTTGGTTGTCAATAGGTTGTTGGAGGAGAACTATCCTCAAGGAGGTAGTCACCCGATGTATTGGGGACTGGAAGAATTCCTCTATTGCGAGGCATTCAAGGAGCTTCGCCTGCCACAGTTGCCCTTCCGGAGGAAGTTCTCATCACCAGACGATGCAGATGCCGCCGCCGCCTTCCGTTCGGGCGTGGTGAGCGCACTGGCCGTGGAAAAGGGCTTCGAGCGTATCCCTCCTGTCGAGCACTGCGCACTGTATGAGCGAGGAGACGCCGCGCTGCTGCTCTACCGCCACCCCATTCAGCCCACCTTCTCATTCGTTCTGGGCTGCGATGACTCGGCGGAGATGGCTCAACTAGCCCAGGAGTTCGAGACACGAACGGGGCTGCGGAGCATCGTCACGCGGTAGATCAAGGCGGCTGGACATCGTCCCTACCTCTGCCAGCCTTTTCCAGGTGTAAAGGGGGGGCGACGGCGCGCGGGGCCCGTGTTTCATTATGGGCGGGCCGTTGGCTCAGGGGTCGAGCCGCGGGCCCTCGCCGTGCGGGGTGGATTGAAACCTCGGGCTCCTTCGTGCTCGAGGTCGTCCATTCCCCTTGCTACAGCTTGCTCGGGTCGTCGACGCGGTAGTGAGACAGCCAGTAGTCGTCGGCGAAGCCCGGCAGGTCGATGTTGATCTTCTGCATGTGGATTTGTCCCCGAGCACCCAGGCGCTGGTCCGCGTCCAAATCCCACAGGTCCAGGCCCTCGAACTCGTCCGAGGAGCCGTAGGGCACGTAGTAATACGTCTGCACGAAGCCGTTCACCACGTCGACCATGTAGATGCCGGACGTCTGCCCGCCGCCGCCCACGCTGATGTACAGGTTGCCGCGCGCGGAAATCTTGCCGCCCTGAATCCAGGCGCCCACGGGGATGCTGCTCGACAGCGTCAGCGTGCGCTTGTGGGTGACGGTGACGGTGTTGCCAGACAGGCCAATGGAATAGCCGCGCAGCGAGGTCGCCCCGAAGGCGTTCGTCGCCGCGTAGAACAGCCCGTCACGCGGGTTGTACGCGAGGAACGCCACGCCACCAGACCAGTTCGGCAGCGACGCGTAGCCGATGTACTGCATGCTCGTGTTGAAGACGCCCACGGCGCCGCCCTGGCTCGGTCCATCCATGGCGATGTAGAGGTAGCCATTGACGTGCACCAGGTCGCCGTAGTGCCGGAAGCCCGCGTTGTACCAGGGCGTCGGCATGTGGAAGCGCTCCGGCGGGTCGTCGTTGATGGCCGTCATCGCCTGCTTCGCGATGATTCCGTTCGTGGCCTCGTCCTTCCAGAAGTTGGTGGTGTTGCGCGTCAGGAACCAGTGCGTGGAGTTGTGGGTGATGCCCTGGATGTTGTCGGCGAAGTTCGGGTAGCTGCGGTCGGCCGGGAGGTCCCCTGCGCTGCCGATGATGTTGGGGATGGCGTAGCGGTAGCGCGCCACGAAGAGCGCGTTGGCCGTCGCATCCAGGCCGGAGCGGTACTGCGCCGCGCCCACGCCCCACACGCACGTCCACCACCACTTGGGCAGCGTGGCGGTCTGCAGGCGCTGCCACGCGCCGCTCGCCCACTTGTCCATCCACAGCGAGCCCGTGGCCTCACCCGTCGTGGCGCAGGCCTGGTAGTACTTCTGCACGGGCCCCCAGCCGGTGTGCGCCCAGCTGTAGACACCCAGCGGGCACCAGAGCTCGTCGTACTCGGTGTTGAGGCCCTGGCAGAAATTGGCGGACCACCAGGCGGTGTCCGGCACGGCCAGCTGACTCACGCTGTCCCCTGAAGGCCCCAGGGAGGTCTGCGCCTTGCCCTCGGGCGCCATCGCCTCGCGCACGGGCGTCTGCGCCAGGGCGGACGGCACGCGGCGGGCGGCCTCCACCAGTGCGGCGGGCGGCTCCTGGCCCCCCGACAGTTTGCGGTAGATGTCCGGGATGGGCATGCCGTCGAAGGCCGCCGCGTCCGGCATCGGCGTGCCTCGCGGGCCCTTCACCACCGTGACGATGCCGTAGTCGGGCACCTCGTAGAACGTCACCGCCTGGCCGTCCGCCAGCTTCACGCTCGCCAGCCGCGTGCCCGGGTCGCTCTCCTGCTCGAAGTCCTCGTCCGTCTCCGAGCCACCACACGCCGCCAGCACGCCCACACAGCACAGCAGCCTGAACATCCGTCGCACGGTTGCAGCCTCCTGATGATTTTCCAGGAGAACGCCCCTCGTGAGTTTGCTTCGGTGCCCTTCGCTCGGGGACTTCCGCGCGAGCCCACCCGGGATGGTGCTTCACGCCTCCCAGGCGCCACACCCGCCGCGTCCTTCCTAAGTCAGACGCAAAGCGTCAATAGTAGCAAATCGAGCTAATCGTGAAAGTCACGATTGTGAAAATTCTTCGTCACGGAGGGCGCGTGACGGTGTGACAGGACATAGGGAGAGCTACGTGATGCGAAACATCCGTCGGTATGACGTGGTGCTGGTGGGCGGAGGCGTGACGGGGCTGATGGCGAGCCACAAGCTGGCGCGGCTCGGACTGCGGTTGTTGTTATTGGAGAAGCAACCGACGCTGGCCAGTGGGCCGTCCACCCGGAACGAGGGCTGGTTGCACCGGGGCAGCTATCACGCCGGCTCGGTGAAGGACCGGCAGGCGGCCATCCAGGTGGCGCGGCGGTGCATCTACGGGCACGAGCAGATTCGAGCCTTCGCGCCGGAGGCCGTGGAGGATGCGGACCGGCCGCCGCTCGTGCTGGTGCGGGACGCGGACCGGCTCCAGGAGCTCGTCTCGCGCTGGGAGGAGGCGGGCGTCAGCCATCGTCCGCTGACGCATGCGCAGGCCCAGGCGCGCTTCTCGTCGGCGGACCTGTCTCGCGCGTCCGCGGTGTTCGAGGTCGCTGACGTCAGCATCAACACGCGGATGCTGTATCGCAAGCTGTACACCTCCGCGCAGCAGGGCGGCGCGGAGGTCCTCACCGGCTCGCGGCTGGAGCGCGTGAGCGGCTCGGAGGCCACCGTCATCACCGCCGAGGGGGAGACGCTGCACATCGAGTCGCGACTGTTCGTCTACTCGACGGGCTTCGGGGCGCGAGATTTGTTCCGCCAGTTCTTCGGGCTGGAGCTGCCCATCCGCTACTGGAAGAGCCACCTGGTGGTGGTGCCGCGTCTGGGCGGGCACGGGCTGTTCTACGTGGACCCGCACGAGGCGGCGATGATGCACCACGGCGACTACAGCGTCGTGGGACTCAACGAAGACGCGCTCCTGTGCGCCAATCCCGACTACCACGTGGTGCCCGAGCGGGCGGACAACCTCCACCGCGCGCTGGAGCGGCTGGTGCCGGGCTGGCGCAACGCGGGGCCGCACAGCGACGTGGCCTGCACCAAGGTGGACTTCGCGCCCGACGCGGGCTCCGCGCGCTCGCTCAACATCGCCATCCACGAGCCGGTGCCCGGCCACATCTGCATCCTGCCGGGGAAGATGACGGAGGCGCCGTTCCTCACGGACGTGCTGACGGCGCGGCTCTACGAGCGACTGGAGGATGGGCTCATCGCGAAGCGCCCGTGTGACGTGCTGCACGCGAGCCTCGCGTCCGTCGTGCGGGAGGCCACCCATGCGGCTTGACCTGCTCGCGGCCCTGGATGCGCCCCGGCGCTCGGCGGGCCTGCTCACCGTGGAGGAGGTCCTCGCGCTCGCGGACACGGGGAACGTCATCTATGACCCGTTCTCCGTGCTCATCTCGCGGCACCTGCGCATCGGCGAGGGCAATGTCATTCATCCGTGTGTCACGCTGACCTGCGCGGCCTCGGCGGAGTTCCAGTTGGGCAGCCGGAACATCCTCCACACGGGCACACTGCTGGCCGCCGAGACGGGCAGCATCCTCGTCGGTGACGGCAACCAGTTTGGCGAGGGCGGCTTCACCGCGAAGGCCAATCGCTCCGGTGCGCGTATCACCGTGGGCGACGGGGGACGGTATCTGGGCGGTGTGTCCGTGTTCGGAGAGAGCGTGCTCGGCTCCGGGACGCAGGTGCTCGGGGCCATCACCGTGGACAGCTGTCAGCTCGCGGCGGGCGCGGCCTTCAGCGACCCGGACCCGGACGTGCGCGCGGCCGTGTTGAAGGGCTCGGGCACGGCGCGGGGCCTGGTGCTGGGCGTGGGACAGGTCATCCTGGGCAATGGTGGCTTCCGCGCCGAGGACGTGAAGCCGCAGGCGTTCTATCACCCCAAGGTGAAGTCATGAGCGGGACACGGCCCGTGGAGCTGGGGCTCGGATTGCTCTCGCTCGGGCGCAGGTGGGGCTACCGCGCCGAGCCGCCTCCGTCGGAAGCCGACGGCAGACGGCTGCTCGACACCGCCCTCGAACTGGGGGTCCGCTGCTTCGACACCGCGCCCGCGTATGGCTCGAGCGAGAAGCGCTTCGGCGCGTTCCTGTCGGGGCTCGGCTCCGCGCGGAGCTCCGTCTTCGTGGCCACCAAGCTGGGTGAGCATTGGGACGCGGTGCGGAACACGTCCTTCACGGACCACTCGCCGGACGCGCTTCGCCGGAGCCTGGACGAGAGCGTGCGGCTGCTCGGGCACATCGACCTGCTCCAGGTTCACAAAGCGACGGCCGGCAACGTGGGCTCGCCCGAGGTGTTGCGCGTGCTCGAGTACGCGGGGACGCTCGGGGTCTCCCGCGTGGGCGCCAGTGTGAGTGATTGGGCCGGCGCCGAGGCCGCCTGTGCCGCGGGCGTCTATTCCTTCCTTCAGTTCCCCTACAACCTGCTCCACCGGACGCTGGAGCCGGCGTTCGAGCTGGCGGCCCGACACGGGCTCCAGGTCCTGGTCAACCGCCCCTTCGCCATGGGCCAGTTGCTCCAGGAGGAGGGGAGGGACGCGCGGCTGTCCATGCGCGAGTCATTGACTCACATCCTCGGGCAGCGCTTCTCCGGCTACGTGCTGACGGGCACGAAGTCTCCGGAGCACCTGCGTCAGACGTTGGACGCCTTCCGCTCGCTCGAAGGCTGACGGGAAGACTTTCTCGCCGGCGGGGCGTGTCGCTCCGCCGTGCTCCCGACTCGGGCCTCGCGAAGCCGTGGGCCCGAGCGGGCACCTCTTTGCCTCGAAGACCCTCAACCATGTGGATTGCGTATGGCCTGGGCGCGGGCGTGATGCTCGGCCTCTATGATGTCTGGACGAAGAAGGCGATGACGGGCAACAGCGTCATCCCCGTCGTCATGTGGTCCTCTCTCTTTGGCGCGCTGTGCTGGGTGCCGGTGTTGATTCCGGGCGCGCTGCCCATCCACGTCGAGCCGTTTGGATTGACGTGGCGGGAGCAGGCGTGGCTGTTGCCCAAGGGCGTGGCGATGACGGCGTCGTGGATTCTCGCGTACTACGCGGTCCGCGAGCTGCCCATCTCCATCGCCGGAGCGGTGCGCGCCTCCGGCCCGCTGTGGACGCTGGCGGGCGGCTTCCTGATGTTCCGCGAGCTGCTGACGCCTGTGCAGTTCCTCGGGCTGATGCTCACCGTCTGCTCGTACTACGTGCTCTCCATCGTCGGCCGGAAGGAGGGGCTGGTGCTGGCGAAGAACCGCTCCGTGTGGTGGATGTTGTCCGCCACCGCGCTGTCGGCGGCGACCACCGTGTATGACAAGTTCCTCGTCTCGCGGCTCGGCCTGCCCGTGCTGGAGCTGCAAGCCAGCTCCGCGTTCCAGCGCTGCCTCCTTTCCGCGCTCGTCTTCGTGCCGTACATGCTGCGCAACGGCGGACTGGGCCTGGGCCTCACCTGGAGCTGGGGCATTCCGCTCGTGGGGTGTTCCTGGGTGGCGGCCGAGCTCATCTACTTCGTCGCCATCACCGAGCCGCAGGCGATGGTGACGCACCTGTCCGTGCTGCGCAGGACGAGCCTCATCGTGGGCTTCATCCTGTCTGCCCTCTTCTTCCGCGAGGCCAACGTCCTCTTGAAGTCCGGGATGATTGCCGTGCTCATCCTCGGCATGGCCATCCTCATCCTGGGGGGATAGCGGGTTGCTCCCAGGGGAAGTGCGTGGCACCCAGGGCGGGCTTCAAATCAAACAGCCACGTCGCCTTCTCGTCGTACTTCGCGAAGAAGGGCTTGCCGACCCACTCCGCCTCCCGGGCCTGGATGAAGTGCAGCATGAAGACCTTCTCGCCCCCGATTTCCGTCACGCCATCCACGCACACCTTGCCGGGCGTGGCGGACATCGACGGGCCACGCACCGTGCGCGCAAGGCCGGACACCTGTCGGTAGGCGCTCCGGAAGATGTCGTAGGCGGAGGCGAGCGGGACGGCGAAGTAGTCCTGCGGTCCCGTGTCCCGCTCGATGAACATGTAATACGGCACCATGCCGTGGCGCAGGTGCGTGCGCCACATGCGCTCCCACGTCGCCGCGTCATCGTTGATGGTGCGAATCAGCGGCGCCTGGGTGCGGATGACCGCGCCCGTGGAGCGGATGCGACGCACGGCCTCCTGCACGATGTCCGGCACCATCTCGTTGGGATGGGAGAAGTGCGCCATGAACGCCAGGCTCTTGCCGGAGGCGACCACCTTCTCGAACAGGCGCAGCGTGTCGTCCGCGTCCGGGTCCGTGACGAAGCGCTGCGGCCAGTACGCCAGCGCCTTGGTGCCGATGCGGATGGCTTCCAGGTGCTCGATGTCCAGCAGCGGCTCGATGTAGCGCGCCAGCACCGCCTCGCTCATCACCATGGGGTCGCCCCCGGTGAACAACACGTTGGTGACCTCCGGGTGCTCGCGCACGTAGTCGACCATGGGGGCGATGTCTCGCGAGGCGAACTTCAAATCCGCGTCCCCCACGAACTGCGCCCAGCGGAAGCAATACGTGCAGTAGGCGTGACACGTCTGCCCCTGCTTCGGGAAGAAGAGCACCGTCTCCTGATACTTGTGCTGGAGCCCCGGCAGCGGCTCCTCGTTGGCGAGCTTGGGCACGTTGAGCTGCATCTGCCCGGCGGGATGCGGATTGAGGCTCGCGCGGATGTCTCGCACCACCCCCGCCAGCTCCAGCGCGGGCGCCCCCGAGCGCATCAGGTCGACGATGCGCGAGACGTCGGATGCGGGCAGCATGTCCGCCCGCGGAAACACGAGCCGGTAGATGGGGTCGTCCGGCGCGGCGGACCAGTCGATGAGCTCGTCCACCACGTACGTGTTGACGCGAAAGGGGAGCACCTGGGCCACCGCCTGCACGGCGAGCCGCTCGTCCGACGACAGGCGTGCCCTCGCCGTCAGCTCGTCCAGGTTCCTGTGGGTATAGGCACGGTATCGCTGTCCCAGGGACAGGGGCCGCACCGCGTTGGATGTAGCGCTCACGCGGTTCCTCACTTTTGGGCATGGCAGGACCCTCCGCGATGGCTCCACGGAAACGGCCCTGGATGGGTTGGTGTCAGTAACCAGACGTACTGTTTGAACACCAACGAGGTGGTCTTTCGGGGTAACACACGGCACGTGGACCTGTCACTCCGTCCGAGAGAAGAAACGTCGAATGACGCTGCCGGGTGAGGGGAGACCCTGTCGATGTGTCCGGGTGCCAGGCGCGGACTCCCTGGGGGAAGTCGCGTCCATGACGTCCCGCGCAATCACGCATCGTCTGTGTTTGTTATTGAGATGATATTCTGGGTTACCCTGGACACCCCCTTTTCCAAGGAGTCGCCCATGAAGTCTCGTCTGTTGGTCGTCGTGGCAAGCCTGACGCTGGGGCTCTTCTCCGCGTGTGGCGAGTCTTCTCCCGACTCCCGAGTGATGGAGCCGGGACAGGTAGAGGCCGGGCTCGAGCAGTGCCCATGCGGGGGCAGTTGGCCGTGGTGCGAGCCCTGCGCCTACATCTGCGGCGACAACTTCTGTGACACCGCACACGGGGAGAGCAGCTCCACCTGTCCCGAGGACTGCGCTTCGGTGCCCACTTGCGGTGACGGCCTCTGCAACAACGGGGAGACGACCTGGTCGTGCCCGTCGGACTGCCCTGGCACCTCGTGCGGGGATGGGATCTGTAACGGGGGGGAGACGACGTCGACGTGTCCCGGCGACTGCCCCAGCAACTCGTGCGGTGACGGCCTCTGCAACAACGGTGAGCATGGGTGGTCCTGCCCCATCGACTGCCCCAACACGCCTCCGTGCGGTGACTTCATCTGCTCCACGGGTGAGCCGACGTGGTGCCCCCAGGACTGCCCGCCCATGTGCTCGACGTGCCCGCAGGAGCCTCAGGGCTGAAGGGCTGACCTTCCCTGAGTGACAACCTCGCCGTGCCCGGAGTGTGGCCGGGCGCGGCGGGGCGGATTTTCCCGGGACACCGCCGCGGGGGCGGCCTCTAGGATGCGGGGCTCCCGCCCGCAGCCCGTGAGACTCCATGAATACTCCTCGCCGTCACGACTCCCCGCTGACAGCCGTGTCCCCGCCGCCCGCCGCCGTGAGCCCTGGTGCTCCGGGCGTCCTCGACTGGCTCGCGAGGGCCGTGGGCCTGGTGGTCGCGTGGGTGGGGGTCGCTGGCGCGGTGTTCGGGGT